>CAZSNV010000023.1:0-32507 GCA_964608035.1 uncultured Gemmatimonadaceae bacterium
CAGATCCAGGAAGTGCTGGGGATCGACGAGAAGGGTCACGACTATTTCCTGCAGATCACCGACGCGCGCCCCGATACCGGCGGGCTGTCCGGCGCGACGCCGGCCGAGGCGGTGAGCTGGGGGAAGATTGACCCGGACCGGCTGCCTGACGCGGTGGTGTGCTACGTGGATGGCACGATTGCGCTGCCGTTGCTCACGTCGTACGCGCTGGCGAAGCGGAAGCCGAGACCGTTGAAGCGGCTGTACGACAAGCGCGAGAAGCTGATGAACGCGCTCAAACGAGAATACGCGAAGTCGAAAGGCTGATCGAGTTCAGCTCAGAGGTCAGAGGTCAGAGCTCAGAGCAAATCATCAGTTCTGAGCTCTGAGCTCTGACCTCGCTACTCGCCGTACGGTATCCAGATGTTCTTTACCTGCACGGCTTCGCGAAGGAACTCGCGCCCCTCGGCCTCCTGATCGAGGTACCAGTCGGTGCCGGGTGAAGGGCACCACGTGCGCTTCATGTTCGACGCTGACGCGAACTCCACCATCTTTACTCCCTCGTCAGGTCCGCAGTACCACATCGCCTCGACGTCGTCGTGCTCGGCCAGCACCTTCGACAGTGGGTCGCGTGCTCCGGTGACGATGTTCACCACTCCGCCTGGAAGATCCGACGTTTCGAAGACCTGGTAGAGATCCGTCGCGGCGAGCGGGTGTGCTTCGCTCGGAATGGCGATAACGGTGTTCCCGGCAGCGATGAGTGGCGCAACGAGTGAGATGAACCCGAGCAGCGGCAGGTCGGTGGGGCATCCAACGCCCACAACGCCGATCGGCTCGTTCATCGCCAGCGCCACGCCACGGATCGGCACGTTATGCACGGCGCCGTCCCACTTGTCGGCCCATGCCGCGTACGTGAACAGCCTGCGAATGCTCGAATCCACTTCTCGCACCGCATCGCGCTTCGAAGCGCCCGTCATGGCAGCGATGCGCGCCGCGAATTCGTTGCGTCGAGCGTCGAGGTTCTCAGCGATGTAGTAGAGGACCTGGCCGCGCAGGTGACCGCTGCTCTTTGCCCAGCCCGTCGCCGCATGGGCTGCTTCGACGGCGTTGCGGATGTCCTTTCGGTTTCCTTCACCGACTTCGGCGAGCGGCTTGCCCTTCGGCGACATGATCAGCCGCGAGTATCCCGAATCAGGCCGCGCCTGCTTTCCACCGATGAACAGCTTCGCCGTACGATCTACGCCGACATCGGGCAGCTGTGAGAGCGTCGGTGTCTCGGCGGGAGGGTTGCCGCGGGCTCTCTCCCGTCCCCCGTCCCCCGTCTCCCGTCGCTTGAGATACTCGAACATTCCCTCGCGACCGCCTTCCCGTCCAAACCCGCTCTCACGGTATCCACCGAACCCCGACGCCGCATCAAACAGGTTTGTCGAATTCACCCACACCACGCCCGCCTTGATCTTCGGCGCGATGTCGAGTGCGAGATTGATGTTCTCCGTCCACACCGATGCCGCCAGTCCATACGGCGTGTTGTTCGCCAGCGCCACCGATTCTTCCGGCGTGCGGAACGTCATCGACACCAGCACCGGTCCGAAAATCTCGACCTGCGCGATCGTGCTCGATGGAAAAACGTCCGTGAACAGCGTCGGCGGATAGAAACAGCCCTCGACCGGCACCGCCCACGACGGTTGCCACATGGACGCGCCTTCAGTCTGACCGGTCTGCACCAGTTCCTTGATCCGCTCGAGCTGCACCGGGGCGACAATCGCTCCCATGTCGACCGCCTTGTCGAGCGGCGGACCAACGCGAAGCCGCTCCATCCGTTCCTTCAGCTTCGCATACAGCCGCTCGGCGATGCCTTCCTGCACGAGCAGCCGCGATCCGGCGCAGCAGACCTGGCCCTGGTTGAACCAGATCGCGTCAACGACGCCTTCGACCACGCCATCGAGATCAGCGTCGTCGTACACGATGAACGGGCTCTTTCCGCCTAACTCGAGCGAGAGCTTCTTGCCGCTCCCCGCTGTTGCCTTGCGGATGATCCGCCCGACTTCGGTCGATCCTGTGAACGCAATCTTGTCGACTTTGGGGTGATTCACGATCGCGGCGCCCGTCGACCCGTCGCCCGTCATGACGTTGAGCACACCGGCCGGCAATCCCGCCTTGTGCGCCAGCTCCGCAAACAGCAACGCCGTCAGCGGCGTAAACTCCGCGGGCTTCATCACGACCGTGTTCCCGGCCGCCAGCGCCGGCGCAACCTTCCACGCCAGCATCAACAGCGGGAAGTTCCACGGAATGATCTGCCCGATCACACCCACCGGCTCGTAGCCCGGGAACTCGGCGTCGCGCAGTTGCGCCCAGCCGGCGTGGTGATAGAAGTGCCGCGCCACGAGCGGTATGTCGAGGTCGCGCGTCTCCCGAATGGGTTTCCCGTTGTCCATCGACTCCAGCACCGCGAACAGCCGCGAATTGCGCTGAACCATCCGCGCCAGTGCATAGAGGTGTCGCGCGCGCTCGTGAGGCGACAGGCGGCTCCAGCCCGGATAGGCCTTCCGCGCCGCGGCCACCGCCGCATCGACGTCCTGTGCGCTGCCCTGAGTGACCTTGGCGAGTCGCTTCCCGGTCGACGGATCGATCACGTCGAATGGTTTGCCGGGCTTTGTCCACGCCCCGCCGATGAAGTGTCCAAAGGTCGATCCGTGCGACGCCAGCCACGTTCGAGCAGGGCTGTCGCTCTCCGGAGCCGGCCCGTACTCCATCGTCTCGAAGATCTCGGCGACTGTTGCCATCGGCGTCAGGGCATCGGGTGGCGGTGCGCGGCAGCGTAGCGGCCCGTCACGAACATCTCGAGCTGGCGCTCGATGTCCGTCAGCAGGCTGCTCGCGCCGAAGCGGAACAGTTCAGGCTCGAGCCATTCGCGGCCGAGTTCTTCCTTCATCAGCAGCAGGTATTCGGTTGCCTGACGAGTGGTGCGAATCCCGCCCGCGGGCTTGTAGCCGACCTTGAAGCCGGTGCGCTGCGCATACTCGCGGATCTGACGCACCATGACCAGCGACACGGGGAGCGTTGCGTTGACGCCCTCCTTGCCGGTTGATGTCTTGATGAAATCGGCGCCGGCCATCATGGCCACGGCGGACGCGCGCGCGACGTTCGTCAGCGTGGCGAGTTCACCCGTCGCCAGGATCGCTTTCAGGTGCGCCTGGCCCGATGCCTCGCGAAACGCCTTCACTTCGTCGTAGAGCGCGGCCCAGTCACCCGTCAGCACGTGAGCGCGCGTGATCACCACGTCGATCTCTCGCGCGCCGGCCGCAACCGACGCGCCGATTTCCGCCACGCGCTGCTCGAAGGGCGACAATCCGGCGGGGAAGCCCGTGCTGACGGCTGCGACCGGAATGCCGCTGCCATCGAGTGCCTCGACCGCGGTTGGCACATAACGATGGTAGACGCAGATCGCCGCCACCTTCGGCTCGAGGCTGGCCACGCCGAGTGCCTCCACCAGGTCGGGCCGGAGCGGCTGCCGCGCTTTGGCGCAGAGGCGGCGGACCGTTCCGGGTGTGTCGTCACCGCTCAGTGTCGTCAGGTCCATCAGCGTGACGGCGCGGAGCAGCCAGGCGGCCTGCCATTCCTTCTTCACCGTGCGCCGCGTGGGAATGGTGGCCGCCCTGCGCTCGGCGGCACTCCGGTTCACGCGGATGGCCACAATCCGGTCGAGGTCCATGGGCTCGCCCGCATTTCGAGGAACGCCGTTACGAGTTGGGACCGGTCCCATGCGGACTGAATCTACTACGCTGGAGTACGCTGCCATGGCTCCGTTTCGTGATACAATTCCCTCGTATCGGGGTTAATGACGGTTAGCGAGGCAGCAACTGCCGGACGGCGGAGTCACCGGCGATGCTCCTCTGCCCGGAGCAACGCACGGAGGCCACACATGTACAGAGCCTTTCTACTCGCGGTCGCGGTCACGCTGATCTTGGCGTCCTGTCGCTCGCGCGAGGATGCCGGGGTGTTTGATTCGGCGGCTGACACCGCTGCGATGGCTCGCGCAGATACCGCCACCATGGCCGGCGCGGACACCGGCACCATGGCCGCCGCGGACACCGGGATGGCCGGCGTGACGGCACTCGGGAAGATGGTGAGTCGGATGTCGGAATCGATGGAGGCGCACATGCGCCTGATGGACACGGCCAGCGCGGCAACGATGCAGGCCAGGATGCCGAGGCACCATCGGATGGCGGACAGCCTGATCTCGCGTATGAACGAGGAAGTGCGCAAAATGAACATCGCCACCGATGCCATCTGGCCCGCTACGGTGGATTCGGTACGACAGGATCTGAGCCGCCTGCGAGCTATGACCGCCAGCGACATGACGGCTGTGATGCCGGCGCATCTGGCGCGGGTAAGGTGGCTGATTCAGATGCACAGGACGATGACGGGGAAGACGCCGCCGTAAGGAAACAAACAAGGACGACGGATCCTCCTGCGGCGCGGGAATCCCTCGGGTCAAGATTGAAAAGGCTTCCCGTCCCTGCTACGTTCCCAGGTGCAGGAGCGGCGCCCGGCCTCTGAGGGTCGGGCGCTCGCCTTTTCCCCCGAACGGCCATGCTCGAAGAACTCAAGGCGAAGCTCGGCGACGAAGTGGAGAAGCTCACCCATGAGCTGAACGTCGTGCTGCCCAACGAGATCCGCAAAGCCGTCGAATTGGGCGACCTTCGCGAGAACAGCGAATACAAGTCAGCCCTCGAGCGGCAGCAATTCGTCATGGCTCGTCTCGGGCAGCTCCGCCAGCGCCTCTCCAAGCTTTCGCAGATCGACATGAATCAGATCCCGCTCGACAAGGTCGGGCTGGGATCGCGCGTCGTCGTCGTGTGCCGGGACACCAGCGTGCAGGAGACGTATCACCTCGTCTTTGGCGACTCGGAGAACTTCGACGAGGGGTACGTCACCATGTCATCGCCGATCGGGAAGGCGCTCATCGGGAAGGTCGTCGGCGACGATGTGCTTCTCAAACTGCCCGCGAAAACGCGGCGGATGCGAATCCTCGAACTGCGGACGATACACGAAACTTGAGGCTTGAGGCTTGAGGCTCGAGACTCGAGGGAAGTCCGGAGTCGGCAGGAATCAGGTGTCGGTTGCGCCGAAAGTGTGGCTCACCTCATCGTCGTAATGCCTCAAGGCGTAGTTCCTTGGATCGCTAGATACGGAGGGTAGGATGGTTCCCAAACTGAAAGCTCGTGGCGCCCTTGCCTTGCACGTTGTGGCGACGGCAATCGGCGTCTCCTTCTTCCTTTGGAAGACGTGGCCAATGGTCGGAGAGCGTTACGATCGCACGCCTTTGGTGATAGCGGCTTTCTTGATGGCCGGAGTGTTCCTGCTTGCGTCCTGGCGTAACTATCGCCGCAATACCGGAAGGGGCTCCAAGCTCGATCGCTGGGTGACCTTCATGTTTCCTCGGAACCCGAACTGATCTCCCGAGTGCCGCAGAAGCTCGTAAACGCTCCGAGAAACTCCGCTACCGGCGGGGTTTCGATCTTATGGAGAGGGAAATGGGCCACCCTGACCTTTAGAACGCGCCCGCCGTCAGGCCCAGCTCGGTGAAATTGTGGTTGTAGACGACGAACAACTCGCCTAACGGTGAACAGTAGATTGGCACGAGATGGATGAGTCGAGAGGTCCTGCGGAAGTCTTTTGCAAGACGGTTGCGAAGCAATGGCGAAAGCATTGGTACCCGGTGCGGCGGTTGCGCTGGAACGACCGGGTTGGGTTCTCGCCCCCCGAGCGATCACATCCGAGCTTAGGTTCGCTGTCGTTCTCGCCCACGCGATCTCCTGCTACCCCGGCGCTCCAGCAATTCTGAACGTTTGTCCGAGCTCCTCTTCGTACGCCCGGAGCGCTGCATCGTGGTCAGAGGCGGTCCAGCCGAGCCGCGGCGCAATCAGATCCGCCGCCGCCGCCGCGATCGAGCGGGCGTGATCGGGGGACTCGAACGCGAGTCGCGTCCGCCGGATCAGCAGGTCGCCTAACGACACGGCCATTTCGTTCACTACGCCGTGCACAACCTCGGCGCTGATGACCGCGCGGGCGGGATCCAGTCGCTCGCGGAGCTCGGGATGATCGTCGCCGAGGTCCCAAACTGCTCGCCATCTCGTGCCGTAAGCGAAGACAAGTCGATCGCGCACGGCGCTGTCGGTGATGACTTCTCCAGCTTCGCTTCGCACGTCCTCGATAGGACGGTCGCCGCCGGGCAGCGGCATCGTCGCGGTGCGCTCAAGCGTGGCCTCCGGACCGGCAAACAGGTCGACCACCTGCGAGGCCATCTCGCGGTACGTCGTCAGCTTTCCACCGGTGACGTGCAGGACTCCACGCGGCCCGCGCGCGATGGTGTGTTCGCGCGAGGCCGAACCTACGTCACTCGTCGCGAGTTGCTGTGCAAGCGGACGAATCCCTGCCCAGGCGGCGACGACGTCCGACGCGGTGAGCGCCGCATCAGGGAAATAGTTGTTCGCCGCCGCGAGGAGATACGCTACGTCTTCGTTAGTGGCCTGAGAGTCACGCTCACCTGGGTCGGTCGGAGTCTCCGTCGTCCCGATGATAGTCTGGTCCCCTGCCGGCAGTGTGAAGAGCACGCGACCGTCGGCGGGATGCAGCATCGTGATCGCCTCACGGTTGCCGACCCGCATCCGCGGCACGGCGATGTGCGCGCCGCGCGAGCCGGTGACCGATCGACGATCGCTTCCTCCCTCGAAGGCTCGAATGTCGTCGGACCAGGGGCCCGTTGCATTGACAATGGTTTCGGCGCGAACCGTGAAGCTGTCCCCGGCCATGGTGTCGTGCGCGCGCAGCCCGTGCGCGCGGCCTCCGACAATTTCGAGCCCGGTCACCCGCGCATGGTTCAGCACCGCGGCGCCGGATTCGAATGCGGCCACGACGTTCGCCAACGTCAGGCGCGAGTCGTCGGTGGAAGCGTCGTGGTAGCGCGCGCCCCCGACCAAGCCATCAGAGCGCAGTTTCGGTTCGCGTTGGAGTATCTCGCTGCGGGACAAACGTTCGTGGCGCGCAACGTTGCGGAACATCGAAAGGGTGTCATAGAGACCCAGGCCGAGCGCCAGGCGCGCGCGCGACACGCGGGCGCCGCGGTAGACCGGCCAGGTGAATGCCAGTGGACGCACGAGATGCGGCGCGATGCGAAGCAGGATGCGCCGCTCCCGGCTCGACTCGAACACGAGATGCAAGTGGCCGTGCTCCAGGTACCGCACCCCGCCGTGCACCAGTCGTGAGGATCGGCTCGATGTGCCGCTCGCAAAGTCGCGTGCCTCGAGCAACGCGACGCGAAGCCCCCTGAGTGCGGCGTCGCGCGCAATCCCGGCGCCGGTGATGCCTCCGCCAACGATGGCCACGTCGAACGCCTCGACGCGAATGCGCCGGCGGACGGCGTCGCGCCACTGCGCGCCCTCAGCCACGGAATGGCCGGGCCCTGTGCCTTCCGGTGGAGTGGATCACGAAGCGAAGTTCGGGCATGACGTCGCGTGGCGCGCGGGACCGGGGCCAGGAGGACCGGAAGAAGTGGGAGGAACTCTACGCATCCGGATCGCGCCCGGACAGGCCGCCATCGTCCTGGATGGTGCGGACGGTGGCCGCCCTGCCTAACGACCTGCCTGTGGTGGATGTCGCCGGGGGCACCGGCCGCCACGCGATCCCCGCTGCGCGCGCTGGCTTTCAGGTGATTCTCGTCGATATCGCGCACCAGGCGGTCGCCGCCGCGCGCACCGGTGAACGCACGGTGGACGGCGTCGTGGCCGTCGCATCATTCCTGCCGCTGCGCCCGGCGAGCTTCGGCGCCGTACTGGTCGCCAATTTCCTGGACCGTGACATCTTCCGGGACCTGATCGCGCTGCTGGCGCCGGGTGGCTATCTCGTCTATGAGACGTACACACTGCCGCACCTGGACCTGGTGCAACGCGGTCTCGCTCGCGGACCACACTCAGAGGAATACCTGCTCCGGCCCGGTGAACTGCGAGAACTCGCGCGCCCGTTGGCGCTCATCGACTACTGGGAAGGCGAGGTCGAGGACGAAGCGGGCCGGAGGTGTTGCGCACGGTTGCTGGCGCGGACCGCTGAGCGCAAAGCGCAACGCGCAAAGGGATGACTGCTCCGGTCCTTGCGCGCGACACTGGACCTCTGCGCCGCGACCCTTTGCGCTTTGCGCTCTCCGCTTTGCGCTTACCTTTCCCCCATGCACCAAGCCAGCGGCCTTGCGGTCAATGGACGGCGGGTCGCGATCGTCGCCGGCTTTCGTACTCCGTTCGCGCGGGCAGCCACGGCGCTCAAGTCGCTCTCCGCGATTGAGCTCGGTCGGATCTGCGTCGCGGAACTCATTCAGCGCACCGGCATTGCCGGCAGCGACGTCGACCTCCTCGTGTTCGGCACGGTCGTACCGAACGTGCTGGCGCCGAATATCGGTCGTGAGGTCTCGCTGATCCCGCACCTGCCGAAAGGCGTCCAGGCATGGACCGTGTCGCGTGCGTGCGCGTCAGCGAATCAGGCGATTACTGACGCCGCCGATCAGATCCTTCTCGGTCATGCGCACTGCGCCATTGCCGGCGGTGCCGAGTCGTTGTCGACGGTTCCCATCCTGCACTCGCGCGGATTCTCGGACGCGCTCGTGGCGGCCTCGAAAGCCAGGACCCTCGGCGCGCGCGTGCAGGCGCTGGCGAGAATCCGCCCCCGCGACCTGGTGCCGATCACGCCGGCGATTGCCGAACCGACGACCGGTGAGACGATGGGCGAGTCCGCCGAGAAGATGGCGAAGATCAATCACATCCCGCGCGAGGAGCAGGATCAGTTCGCGCTGCGCTCACACCGGCTCGCGCATGCCGGCACGACAGACGGCAGACTGACGGCCGAAATCATGCCGGTCTGGCCACCTCCGAAGTTCGAGCCGTTGACCTCCGATAACGGCATTCGTGAGGACACCACCATTGAGAAGCTTCGTGCGCTGAAGCCGGTCTTCGACCGGCGGTATGGCACCGTGACGGCCGGCAATTCCTCGCCGCTCACCGATGGCGCTGCCGCGGTACTGCTGATGAGCGAAGAAAAAGCACTGGCGATGGGGATGAAGCCGATAGCCTTCATCAGGTCGTACGCCTACGCCGCACTTGATCCGGGTGAGCAATTATTGATGGCGCCCGTGCTCGCTGCCCCGGTCGCACTCGCGCGCGCGGGCCTCACGCTTCAGGACATGGACCTCGTCGAAATGCACGAGGCCTTTGCCGCGCAGGTGCTGTCGAACCTGCGCGGCCTCGATTCCGACGAATGGGCCGCTCGTGCCGGGTTTCGTCAGCCGGTCGGTGAGGTGGATCGCGCGCGACTGAACGTCATGGGCGGAAGCGTCGCGATCGGACACCCGTTCGGCGCCACCGGGGCGCGGATCACGACAACGCTGGCGAACGAACTCGCGCGACGCGGCGGGCAGTTTGGGCTCATGACTGTCTGCGCAGCGGGCGGGTTGGGGTTTGCGATGGTGATTGAAAGATGAGACGGGGGACAGGCGAGGGACGGGGGACGGGTGACGGGAGACGGGAGTCCACCCGCGCAAAAGCCTCGATCCCTCGCGTCAGCAATTCGAAGTCGCGAGTCTCCCGTCCCCCGTCTCCCGTCACCCGTCACGGTTCCCCGTCCCCCGTCCCCCGTCACCAATGACCGCACTGAACCTGACGGTCGATGATGGCATTGCCATCGTCACGTTCGATGCACCGGGCGAAAGCGTCAACATCATCTCCCGCGGGGTGAAGAACGAGTTCATCGCGCTCTTCCAGCGGCTCGAGTCCGATCCGGCCATTCGCGCCGCAGTGCTCATGAGCGGAAAGCCCGACACGTTCATCGCCGGCGCCGACATCGAGGAGTTTCTCGAGTGGAAGACCGCCGCGCAGGCGGAATCGGCAAGTCGTGAAGGACACGCGCTCCTTGACCGGCTCGAGACGCTGCGGACGCCGGTCGTAGCGGCCATCCATGGCGCCTGCCTTGGCGGCGGACTCGAAGCATCGCTTGCCTGCGCCTGGCGCATCGCGACCGATCATCCGAAGACCGTGCTCGCCGTCCCTGAAGTGCAGATCGGGCTGTTCCCCGGCGCCGGAGGAACCCAGCGCCTGCCGCGCACCGTCGGGTTGCAGGCCGCGCTCGACATGATCCTCACCGGGAAGAACATCCGGGCGAAGAAGGCGCTGCAGATCGGCCTGGTGCACGAACTCGTCCACCCGGCGATCCTTCGTGACATCGCGGTGCAACGGGCGAGGGAACTGGCCGACGGCACTCGCAAACGGAACGCGCGCACGCGCCCCAGCAGCGTGAAGAACCTCCTGCTCGAGGACAATCCGTTAGGCAGGACGATGGTGCTGCGGAAGGCGCGGGAAGAGGTGCTGAAGAAGACGCGAGGCAATTATCCAGCGCCGCTCGCCGCCCTCGATGCCGTCGCCGCGTCCTACCAGGGCAGGGAGCACGGCTTCAGGGAGGAAGCGCGCCTGTTCGGCGAAATGGCGATGACCGCCGTCTGTCGTGAACTGATCTTCCTGTTCTTCGCTACCAGCGCCCTGAAAAAGGATGACGCGAACGGAGCAGGGCGTCCGGACGAGATTCAACGCATTGGAATCCTCGGCGCGGGATTCATGGGCTCCGGCATTGCCTCGGTGGCAGCGCAGCACGGCACCATCGTGCGCCTCAAGGACGCCGACCTGGCGCGTGTCGGCAAGGGAATCGGCGCGGTTCGCGACGTCCTGCGGGAACGACTGACGCGCAAGCAGATCACGCGACAGGAATTTGCTGACCAGATGTTGTTGATCGGCGGAACCATCGATTACTCGGGGTTTGATAGTCTGGACCTCGTCATCGAAGCCGTGTTCGAGGACCTTGCCGTGAAGCAGGGAGTCGTGCGCGAGGTGGAGGACGTGATCCCCGAGCACGCAATCGTCGCCTCGAACACGAGCACCATCCCGATTGCGCGCATCGCCGAGGCGGCTCGCCGACCCGAACGCTTGTTGGGCATGCACTTCTTCTCCCCAGTGCACCGCATGCCGCTGCTCGAGGTCATTCCGACCCCGCGCACCCGGCCCGACGTCGTCGGTTCGGCAGTGGGCTGGGGGCGCGCCATCGGCAAGACGGTCATCGTCGTCAACGACGCGCCGGGATTCTATGTGAACCGGATTCTTGCGCCGTACCTCAATGAAGCGGGCGCCTTGCTGGACGCCGGCGCGTCGATCGAGGCGATCGACGATGCGATGGAGCAGTTTGGCTTCCCGGTGGGTCCGCTCACGCTGCTCGATGAGGTTGGACTGGATATCGCCGCGAAGTCCGGAGCGATTCTGCACCAGGCATTCGGTGAGCGCATGGCGCCGTCACAGGCGATGCGGGCAGTCGTAAATGCCGGGCGCGTGGGACGCAAAGGAAAGCTCGGGTTTTACCTCTACGATGCCGATGGGAAGAAAGGCGCAGTCGACAGCACCGTGTACGCGCTCCTCTCCAATCCCGGGCGCTCTTCGTTCACCGTGGACGAAATCCAGCAGCGCTGCGCTCTGGCCCTGGCCAACGAAGCCGCGCGCGCGTTCGAGGAGGGAATTGTCCGATTGCCTCGAGACGGCGACATTGGCGCGGTGTTCGGAATCGGGTTTCCTCCGTTTCGTGGCGGACCCTTCCGTTGGATCGATGCCCTGGGAGCAGCGAAAGTTGTTGATGCCCTGGAGGACCTCAGCGCCCGCTTCGCGCCGCGCTTTACGCCCTGCGATCTGCTCGTTTCAATGGCGCGTAAAGAGGCTCGATTCTATCCGGCCGAAGGCAAGCCGGTGTGACGGACTGACGCGAACCTCGGGATTTGTGACCTGGAGGGTGGCGTCCCTGTCCGTCGAGAAAGAACGTTGATTGCGCCAGATAACTCCGGCACCGCTGGGTGAAAGGCGCCTTTGTCGTTTCCTGGCAAACAGGGAATTATTTCTTGCGTAATTCCTTGCCGTACGGGTACTTACGCTATCTGGCCCAGGTCCGCTTGCGCCAGGAACCGTTAATTCAGGTTGACGCATGATGCAGACGTGGGGTCTTCCTATCCAGAACGACAGTGATGCCGCAATTGTGGCTCGTGTCCTGGCTGGAGACACCGGGGCATACGCTGTGATCGTGGCGCGGTACCGGGCACAGTACTCGCGTTATGCAGTGCGAATGCTCGGGAGTCGGGAGGACGCGGAGGAGGCGCTGCAGGATGCCTTTGTCCGAGCCTATCGATCGCTATCCAAATGCGATGAACCGGAGCGATTCGCTCCCTGGTTCTTCCGCATTCTGGCTAATCGCTGCCGGACTGCCGGAACGCGGCGGGGTCGCCGGGAGCGAACATTCGTCAACGACGAAATCGCCCTCCACAGCGCCTCCGAGGAGCACCCGGCTGAGCGCGCGGCATGGCGTGAAGAACTGGATCGCGCCTTGGCGAGACTGGATACGGATCAGCGGGAGGCTTTCCTGCTGAAGCATGTCGAGGACATGGGCTACGACGAAATGGCGGTGATCACCGGTGTCGGTGTTTCCGCCCTGAAAATGCGAGTCAAACGAGCCTGCGAGCGGCTGCGTGTGCTGCTCCATGAGGTGCAAGGGTGACTGAACAGTCCAGGGATCCATTCATCGATCAGATCGCGGCCGAGTTGCGGCGCCCCGTGCGCCTCGACCCGCGGTTCGACGATCGCGTAATGGCCGCCCTCGACGCACCCGAGGTGATCGAGCTGCACCCGGATCGCGAGGCGCGCCGGCCCTGGATCATGCGCCCGTGGACGCTGCGTGTGTCACCGATTGGCGCGTTTGCGGCGGCAGCCGCTCTGGTTGGCGTCATCGCGATTGGTGCGTGGCAGCTTCGCCCGCCAACTCAGGTTCAGGTTGCGTCGCAGCCCGTTGGGAGCAGCGACCTGCTTCCCGTCGCCAACACCGGCGAAGCACCCCTCGTCGTGCAGCAGTTCACCTACTATCAGAAGGGCCTCAAGTCCATCTCGCTGGTCGGTGAGTTCAACGACTGGGACGCGGACTCCACCACGCTGACGGAAGTCTCGCCGGGGGTCTGGACGGTGTCATTGCACCTTCGCCCGGGCGTCTACGAGTACCAGTTCATCCTGAACGGCAGCCAGCGCGTGACCGATCCGACGATGCCGCAGATCTCGAATGACTTCGGCTCGCCGAACTCGGTGGTCAAGGTCAGCCCGAAGGTGCCGCAATGAAGCGGCGCGTGACGTCGGTCTCGTTTTCGCTCGCTGCTTTCGCCGCGGCCGGATTCACCGTCGCCAGGTCCGACGCGCGCATCGAAACGCGTGTCGACTCGCGTATCCGCGCCTCCGTCGCCGCGATCGCCGATTCGCTGGAACGCGAGGGGCTCAAGCCGGAGCCGTTGGTCGACTACGCGCTCGAGGGAACCCAGAAGGGGGGGAATCCCGAGGTCATCCTCGCCGGCGTTCGCAGGTGGGCGAAAGACCTGCGGCGGTCGAGCCAGCTGCTGGGGCCTAACGCGAGCGCCGAGGAAGTGAACGCGGGCGCCAAGGCCATCCACAGCGGCGTTGACGAACGGCAGCTGGAGCGTTTACGGCTCGAGCGTCCGCGCGACAGCAGAACCCAGCAGCGCTATGCGTCGGCGCTCAACACGATCGCGTACCTGATTCCTCGCGGTGTCCCCGTCGACACGGCATCGACCGTGCTCGTCAATATCGCGCTCCACTCCGCGTCCGAAGCCCAGATTCGCGCGTTGCAGGATGAGATCGAACGCGACATCAGCGGTGGAACGCCGCCGGGACTCGCGACCGTCGCGCGCGCGATTGGACTCCTCAAGGCAATCGAGGCTGGCCGCGATGGCGCCGATGGCGTCGTTCCAGGCGCAGCATTACCTTCGACGCGCGGTACGGCACGCCCCGCTGACCCGATGGCGAATGGAACCCTTCGAGGATCCGCAGTCGGCAATCAGGGCGACGGGGCTCGCCCACCCGCACCACGAGGCAAGGACAACAAGCGGCCGCCATAATAACCCACTGACGGTATCAGCCGGTTCATGCTGCGCGGCGGGGTAACACACCTCGCCGCGCCACTGTTTGCAGGCCTGCTTGGTCCGGTCGGCGCTCACGCGCAGACCCCGGTTCGAACACGCGATGCATCTTTTGCGGTGGTTCGTTACGACGGCGGCCTCACGGCCGGCGCGCTGACCCTCTACGACGCGGTCATCGTCGCGAACGAACGCGCCTCGCGCGCCGGCTACAGCCTGATCTCCATCTTCGGTGACGGCCGGGTCAGCATGCAGGGTGGCCTCGAAGCCGCGCGCCGATCTGCGGCAATTCCACTCATCCCGCAGTTGGCTGGCCTTTTCACCGCCGTGCGCGGCGAGATGCTGCTGGATGCCGCCACCACGATCCAGACCGGCCTCATGCCGACGGCCGCCCTTACTGGGCGCGCGCGCGTGCGTTTCGAGAAGGATGACCGGGGCGCGCACGCCGACGCGGGCGTTGCGAGAGCCTTCGATGGACGCTTCTGGCAAACGGTCCTCATGGGTGAAGCGAGCGTGTGGTTTCGGCGCGGAGGCATGTTCGCCGCGCTCCGGACCTCACCGATGCAGCTGGGCGTCGGTGACTTTCTCGTCGACACCGAAGGACAGGCCGACTGGTTCATGGGCCGCGGGATCGTCAGCAGCTCGTTAGGTATCCGCGTCGGCGAAGCGCAGCGCGGCAACACCGCCTGGGGTGGCCTCACCGTCACCTGGCCGGTGCTGGTGGATGCGTGGGCCACGCTCAGCGTCGGCAGTTATGCCGCCGACCTGATTCAGAACCTGCCGTCCGGCCGATACGCGGCTTTTGCGCTGCGCCTTCCGCACGGACGCCTGCCGGCCGTCCGGCGGCCGCCACTGCCGCCACCACCGCCGCCGCCCCGCACGCCCGATCTTCCCGTGTCATTCCGCCTGGCACTCGTCACCGGGCCAGCGCTCGATTCCACGAATATCCGTGAAGTGAAGGTGTGGGCCCCGGGCGCTCGGGTCGTGGAAATCATGGCGGACTTTGTGGACTGGCTCCCGGTGCCGCTCATCCGGCAGCCGAATGGAGAATGGCAGGGCTATTACCGGATCACGCCGGGGCTGCATCGCCTGAACGTGCGGATCGATGGCGTCGAGCTGGACGCTCCGCTGAACTGGCCATTGGAGAAGGATGAGTTCCTCGGGACCGTCGCGCTTGTACTCGTCAGGTAGGCTGGCTTGCACCGCGGTGCCGGCCCGCACCACGGTATCTTCCCTGTGCTTGCCGGCGAGAGGATCATGCTGAGCACGACCGCGCGGCCCGACGGGTCGCGAACGCCATTTGGAGGTCAGGAAATGCTGGAGCTTCCCGCGACGCTGTCTTCGTTTCCGGGCCACCGGGCCCGGTGGCGGCGCTGCGTTCGCTCGTCGTTAGGCGGGTCGATCGCGTGCACGCTCCTCGCCGCCATGGCCGGCGCCCAGTCGCCCCCGCGCACCCAGGCCGAGCGCACGGGCTTTCTCGAGACGTCATCGCAGGCGAGCGTGCAGGCGTTCCTCGACAGCCTGACGAAGCTGGGCCGGCCCATCGCCGCCGGCGTCATGGGGAAGACGACGGAGGGTCGCGACCTGCCCTACGTGATCGTCTCCCGGCCGCTGTATGCCACGCCCGCGGCCGCGCGCCAGTCGGGACGCCCGATCGTGTTCGTGCAGGGCAACATCCACTCCGGCGAGGTCGAGGGCAAAGAGGCGCTGCAGGCGCTGGTCAGGGACCTCCTGCTCGATGCGCGAAGCAACGTGCTCGATTCCATCGTGCTCATCGCGCTGCCCAACTACAACGCCGATGGCAATGAGCGGCTGGCTCCCCAGGTCCGGAGCCGCGGCGCGCAGAACGGCCCGGAGATGGTCGGCACGCGGCCTAACGCGACGGGCCTGAACCTGAACCGCGACTACATGAAGGCCGACGCGCCTGAAACCCGGGCGTCGCTCGCCCTGTTCAACGCCTGGGACCCGCATGTCTTTGTCGATCTCCACACGACCAACGGCAGCTATCACGGCTACAACCTGACGTACGCGCCGTCGCTCAATCCGGCCGCCGAGCTGCCGGGCGCGACGTTCGGCGGTGCGTGGGCCCGTGACTCGTTCCTCCCGGAGCTGCGGCGTCGCGTGCGGACGCGACACTCCGTCGAGACGTTCGACTACGGCGGTTTCGAGGGAGGCGGAGGCGGAGGCGGTCGCGGCGGTCGTGGGGCGGGGGGCGGACCTCCGCCAACGGGCATCACGCCCACCACGCCCCCAACGGCGTGGCGTACCTACGAGCACACGCCGCGCTTCGGGAGCAACTACTACGCGCTCCGCGGCCGCGTGTCCGTCCTCAGCGAAGCGTATTCGCATGACCCGTTCGAAAAGCGCGTGCGCTCGACGTACGCGTTCGTGCGTGAACTGCTGTCGCTGGTGGCCGAGCGCCGCGAATCCATCCTGGGCCTGGCCCGCCGGTCTGACGAGGCGGTCCGTCGCGGGGCGGCTGCGCTGCCACCGATCCCGGTGCGGGCGGCGTTCACACAGACGCCGTACAACGCTGAAGTGTCGTACGAGGAAATCGAGCGGATGGGTGATTCGACCCGTTACGAAGCGGGAATGCCGGTCGGTGCGCGCCGCACGGGGCGCTTCAAGACGGCGACGATGCAGATCTTCGATCGCTTCACGCCGACGCTGACGCGACCGGCGCCGTGGGGGTACGCCATCGCCGCCACGGACTCGGCGGCGGCCAATCTCGCCAGGCTTCACGGCCTCGAGATTTCCCGCCTGTCGGCCGAGTGGCGGGGTGATGCCGGTCCGCAATTCGTCGTCGACTCCACGGTCATTGCACCGCAGGCGTTCGAGGGGCACCGCCTCGTACGACTCGTCGGGCGCTGGGAGCGCGGCCGTCCGGTGACACTCGCCGCGGGCACGTACATCGTCCGCGTCGCTCAGCCGCTCGGCGTGCTGGCGATATACCTGCTCGAACCGGAGAGCGACGATGGCGTCGTTGCCTGGGATGTGGCCGGCCGCTCGTCAGGCGCCGCCGGCACCTCGCCGGTGATCAGGCTTGCCACTGAGCTGCGTGCAGCGATGACGCCCATGCCGAGGGCCAACAGTCCCTGATGCCGTCCCATTGATCGCGCGCGTCATGCCCGGCCGCTTCCTTCCACCCGACCCTTCGAAGGGCGACGAAAGCACGATTGGCGGATACATGGCCGTTCACGCGCGCCCTGCGGCATTCCAGGGCAGCGATGGCCTCTCCTACAGCGTGGCGATCGAAACGGACCGCACCGGCGATGCGGCTCAACCGTTCGGCGCCTACTTCCTCTTCATTCGGTGGAGACGCTTTGGTGCGCAGGGTGTCGAAGGCCATCTCGAGACGCCCTTCCTGGCCTTCGGTGCCACGGCGAGCGACGCCGGTGCGGCGTTAGGTGCCATGTCGCTGACGGATGTGAAGGCCATGCTCGATGACCTCATCCGCGATCGGGCACCGAAGGCACCGCGAAAGTGGTGGGACGTCATGCGGGACGAAGACGAGTGAAGGGCGTCGTCCTCCACGGCACTGGCGGTGCGTGGCATGTGCAGTGCGACAGCGGCGAGCAAGTCGTAGCGGCCCTTCGCGGACGCGTCAAGCACGAGAGCGGCGTCAAGCTCGCCGTGGGCGACGATGTCATGGTCGGCCGCGACGCCGAAGGCTCCGGTTGGGCCATCACGGAAGTTCTACACCGTCGCTCGCGGCTGGCGCGGAAGGAGCCGGGACGCGCGCACGGTGAGCGCGTCATCGCCGCGAATATGGACCAGGTCGTGGTGGTTTTTGCCCTGCGTCAGCCGGAACCGCACGTTGCAATGCTCGATCGCTTCCTGGTGATTGCCGAGGCAAACTCGCTGGCCCCGCGTGTCGTGATAAACAAGGTGGATCTTGCCGGTGAACCGGAGGCCAGGAAGGTCTTCGGGACCTATGAAACGATCGGCTATCCGCTGCACATAACGAGCAGTCGCACTGGCAGGGGGCTGGACGAACTTCGCGAGCAGCTCCGCGGGCGTACATCGGTGTTGACGGGACCATCGGGTGTCGGCAAGTCGTCGCTCCTGAATACGCTGTACCCGGGCCTCAACCTGCGGGTAGGAGAGATCAGCGCCTCGGTCAACAAGGGCCGGCATACGACGGTAGGCTCCTACCTTCACCCCCTGCCGGACGGTGGCTTTGTGGTGGACACGCCGGGCCTTCGCGAGATCGGTCTCTGGGGCGTTCCCTCGCGCGGGCTCGATACCTGCTTTCCGGAGTTCAGGGCCCTGAAAGAGCAGTGCCGCTTCGCAGACTGCAGTCACCTCGTTGAGCCCGAATGCGCTGTGCGGGACGCCCTCGCAAGCGGGAAGGTGGACGCGAGTCGTTATGCGTCGTACCAGAAGCTGCTTGGCGAAGCACTAGTTTCTGAGAAGTACTAGAGGAGCGCAGAGCGCAATGCGCAAAGCGCAAAGGGCTTCAGCTCAACTCTCCTGGCGCTTTGCGCTTTGCGCTTTGCGCTAGTCACGGGGCAAGCCGTTCGATGACCCACGAACCGTTCACTAACCGATACTGCACTCGGTCATGCAGTCTGCTGGGTCGTCCCTGCCAGAACTCGTACAGCGCTGGCGCGACGATGTAGCCGCCCCAGTGCGAGGGAAGCGGAACATCGCCATCCGGATGGCGAGCCTCGACGTCCCGGACCGCCTCCTCGAGCCATTCCCGTCCTGAAATGACGCTGCTCTGAATCGAGGCCCAGGCGCCGTGACGCGAGCCTAACGGACGAGTACGAAAGTAGGATTCGGCCTCGTCACGTGCCATCCGCGAGACGGTGCCCTCGATCCGCACCTGTCGCTCCAGTTCGAGCCACGCGAATGCCAACGCCGCCAGTGGATTCTCGTCCAGCTCCACGGCCTTCCGGCTGCGGAAGTCGGTGAAGAATCCGTATCCCCGCTCATCCACCGTCTTGAGCAGCACCACCCGCGCCGAAGGTCGCCCGTCGGCGGTCGACGTCGCGAGCGTCATTGCGTTGGGCTCCCTGATCTCTGCCCGCTGCGCCTCCGCGAACCACTGCTGGAACTGCTGCAGCGGGTCCGGATGCACGTCCGCAACGTCGAGTGCAGCCATGGCATATTCCCGGCGAAGAGTCATGAAATGCAGAATGCAGAATGAAGAATGCAAAATGCGGGACTGCAGATTGCAGATTGGGGTGGCCTTGGGCAAGCGTCACGCGCACTCTTCACTTCTGCATTTTGCATTCTGCATTTTGCATTCTGCATTCTGCATTTTGTCGGGAACCGTTGACCCACTTCCTGGCTTGGTGACACAGATGGCGGAAAGCCGCGATGCCGGAGGGTCGAAGGACGAGAGCTTCGCGCGCGACGCCATTCCGTGGATGGATGACGTTTACCGCTTTGCGCTCTCGCTCACGCGCGATCCGGCGGATGCCCAGGACATCGTCCAGGAGACGTTTCTGCGTGCGTATCGATCGTGGCACACGTTCGAACCGGACAGCGACTGCCGGCGATGGCTCTTCACCATCAGCCGGAACGCGTTCCTCCGTTCCCGCCAGCAGACTCGCCTCGAGGTCGAGGTGGGGGACGCGGACGCCGAGGCGATCGCCGCGGCGCGCGAGCACCGCGCCATGATCGAGGACGGCACGGACCGGCTTCTCGCGTCTGTGGACCTGGGACCCGCGTTGGACAGGGCCCTTGCCGACCTCGATGAGCCGTTTCGTTCCGCGGTCCAGCTGGTCGATATCGAAGACCAATCGTACGAGGCCGCCGCCGCGATTCTCGGTGTGCCAATAGGTACCGTGCGGTCGCGACTGTTCAGGGCACGCCGGCAGATGCAGCAGCGACTGCGAGCGCATGCGTTGGATGCCGGTCTTCGGTCTGCTGCGAGCGAGGAACCCCGGAATGCCTGAAATCCGCGCCATCGACTGCCGGACTGCTGTCCGCCAGCTCTGGGACTATCTCGACCAGGAGCTGAATGACGAGCTGATGGTTGAAGTGCGGCAGCACCTAGGAATCTGCAAGGACTGTCTGGCTCACGCCGAGTTCGATCAGCGTTTCCTCGAGGCACTCGGCCAGGCTCGCGAACGACACCTGATTCCTCCTGCGCTGCGGACCCAGGTCGTGGCGGCGCTGACAGCGGCCGGGCTTGCGATCGACTAGTCCCCGAGCTTTGACAATAGGGGGAGGGGGTATATAGCTTTCTCTGTGCGTGGCACCCACGGTGCGCGCCAAACGGGAGGCTAAGTGACGAAACATGTGACCCTGGACGTGTCCGGAATGAGTTGTGGACACTGCGTTCATGCCGTGCGTGAGGCGCTTGGCGCGGTCCCCGGCGTGACCGTAGAGGACGTGAAGATCGGATCCGCGACGGTCGCACTCGACGAAGCCAAGGCGACACTGGGAAAGGTGATCGACGCGATCTCCGACGCCGGGTACGAGGCGAGTGAGGCGGCGTAATGGCGCGGGACGTGAACGGCGGCACTGCCACACTTCCTGAAACTCGTCAGGCAACGCGGCTCAACATCCCCGTCTCGGGGATGACCTGCGCGGCATGCCAGGCGCGCGTGCAGCGAGTACTCGAGCGCACGCCAGGCGTCGAGGAAGCGTCGGTCAACCTCATGACCAACTCGGCTACGGTGCGCTTCGATCCGCAGGTGGTCGATGCGTCCGCCCTGGTCGACCGCATTCGCGGCACAGGTTACGGCGCCGAGCTTCCCGTGGATGAACGGAGTGCTGTCGAGGAACAGCAGGCGCAGGACGAGGCTCGCGTCGAGGAAGCTCGCGGACTTCGCCGCAAGGCAGTCGTCGCGCTGATCGCGGGCGTCGTGGCCATGATCACGTCGATGCCGCTGATGGCAGCAAACGCGCACCACGGCCTGAATTCGGAAGACCCGGTCATGCGCTGGACCATGCAGTGGCTCGATCCGCTGCTCCAACGCGCGATGCCGTGGTTGTACACGATTCCGGTGGCCGTGCTTTCGTATGCTCTTCTCGTCCTCACCGCACTCGTGATGGTATGGGCGGGAGGGCTGTTCTATGTGCGCGCTTGGAAGGCGCTGCGCCACCGCTCGGCCGACATGAATACGCTGATCGCGGTGGGAACCGGCGCGGCCTTCCTGTTCTCGGTATTCGCGACGGTGGCGCCGGACGTATTCGTCGCGCGTGGCGTGGCGCCGGACGTCTACTACGAAGCCGTCATCATCATCATTGCGTTCATCCTTGGCGGAAATGCGCTGGAAGCACGCGCCAAGGCGGGGACATCGAAGGCGATCCGCAAGCTGATTGACCTCCGGCCGCGCACCGCCCGCGTTCGGCGCGACGGTGTTGAGCGGGACCTGGCGCTCGAGGAAGTGCGCGAGGGCGATGAGATCATCGTGCGCCCGGGCGAGCGGCTTCCAGTGGATGGCGTCGTGCTGAGCGGGTCCAGCGCTGTGGACGAATCGATGCTGACCGGTGAGCCGATGCCGGTCACGAAATCGAGCGGCGACCGCGTCATCGGCGGCACGATCAATCGCACCGGCAGCTTCACCTATCGCGCCACGACGTTAGGCGCGGACAGCGTCCTGTCGCAGATCGTCCGTCTCATGCGGGACGCGCAGGGATCCCGCGCGCCCATCCAGCGGCTGGCCGATCGCGTCAGCGCGGTCTTCGTGCCGACAATAATCGTCATCTCGATCCTGACCTTCGTTGCCTGGTTCCTGGCCGCGGATTCGGCGCCGTTACTGAGGGCGTTCACCGCCTCGGTTTCGGTGCTCATCATCGCCTGTCCCTGCGCGATGGGGCTCGCCGTGCCGACGGCCGTGATGGTCGCCACCGGACGCGGCGCAGAGCAGGGGGTGCTGATCAAGGGTGGGGAAGCGTTGGAGCGCGCAGGCAACGCCGATACGGTGGTGCTGGACAAGACCGGCACGGTGACCGAGGGCCGACCGTCGGTGGTCGCGATCGAGGCATGTGCACCGTGGAACGATGAGGCACTGCTCAAGCTGGTGGGTTCAATCGAACGCATGTCCGAGCATCCGCTGGCATCGGCGATAGTCGCATCGGCATCGGAGCGAGGCATTTCAATTTTCGATACGGCCAATTTCACGTCAGTGCCGGGAAAGGGAGTGGCCGGCACCGTTGACGGTCATGCGATCGCGGTCGGCAACGCGAGCCTGATGGACGATTGGTCGATTGATGTCGGCCCGATGCGAGCATGGGCGGAAGAGCGCGCGCGTCACGCCGAGACCGTGGTGTATGTGAACATCGACGGCGAATTGGCCGGCGGCCTGGCGATCGCCGATGCAGTGCGGCCAACATCCGTGAGCGCTATTCGGCGTCTGCGTTCCATGGGTCTGGATGTCGTCCTGCTCACTGGCGACGTTGCCGCGACGGCGCAGGCTGTGGCGCGCGACGTCGGGATTGATCGCGTGGTCGCCGGCGTTCTTCCCGAAGGAAAGGTCGAGGCAGTTCGCCGGCTCCAGGACGAGGGACACGTGGTCGTCATGGTCGGCGACGGCATCAACGACGCGCCCGCTCTGGCGCGCGCCGATGTCGGCGTCGCGATGGGGAGCGGTACCGACATCGCGCTCGAAGCAGGCGACATCGCGCTTCTGCGGCCGGACCTCAACGGCGTCGGTGATGCGATTGCACTCTCGCGCCGGACGATGCGGATCATGCGGCAGAATCTCTTCTGGGCATTCGTCTACAACGTCCTCGGCGTACCGATCGCCGCCGGCGTGCTCTATCCGGCGACGGGCATTCTCCTCAGCCCGATCCTGGCTAGCGCGGCGATGGCGTTGAGCTCAGTGAGTGTGGTGACGAACAGCTTGAGGCTTGGGAAATAGATGGGAGATGGGAGATGGGAGACCTGAGACCACCTGCAACTTGATAACAACAGATTCGAAACAGATATGGTAAAGACCAGCGACATAGCCACGGATCGCGCCGGCTGCGAGTGTGGATGCGCAGTGAATGATGGCGGCGGTCGGAAGGCCGTGGGCGTCGATCCGGGCATACGTGACCGGAATCTCAAGCGACTGCGTCGTATCGAAGGGCAGGTGCGAGGACTGCAGAAGATGGTCGAGGAAGACCGCTACTGTGCCGACATCCTGACCCAGATCTCTTCGGTGCACGAAGCGCTTCGCGGCGTCGGTCGTGAACTCATGCGCAACCATTTGAAACACTGTGCGACCTCTGCCATCAAGGCTGGCCCCGAGCAGGCGGACCCGATGTACGATGAGCTCATCGATTTGATGTATCGGAACCTCAGGTGATCAGTTCCATGCGCATCAACACGGTTATCGTCATTGCCGCCTTGGGGATCTCGGGGCGCTCCCACGTTTCCGGCGATCCTGAGTCTGCTACTCTATGCGCAATTCAGATTCAGGAATCTCGGCGACTTCCCCAGGGAACCCGCGCTTCCGACGCCCAACCCCCATTACAGCCAGCGGCGGGCGATCCAGCCAATCGATTCGCCGACCATCCCGCTCCACGGGCGTTTCGACCAGTCCGGGGCAGTCAGCTCCACTGCGTCGGTCAGGTCGAACAGGAACTGCTCTTCCAACGCCGCGCACAGGGCTCGGTTCGCTGAAAAGAGATTGAGTTCGTAGTTCACGAAGAGGCTGCGATAGTCCAGATTTGCCGTCCCCACCGTCGCTAACCCACCGTCGACGACGGCGGTCTTGCTATGCAGCATGCGCGGCTGATACTCGAACACCCGGATGCCCGCCGCCAGCAGCTTCCGGTACGCGGCGCGTGCCGCCCACCGCGTGATCGGGACGTCGCTCTTTCCGGGGAGCAGCAGACGGACATCCACGCCACGGTGCGCAGCCTGGACGAGCTCGTTCTGTGTCCGGTGATCCGGCACAAAGTACGGCGTGGTCACATACAGGCATCTTTCGGCGCTCCTGAGGAGCCTGACGTACAGACAGTGCACCTGGTGCCGGCAGATGCGGGAATGGTTGGGTATGAGCGCGTCTCCGGTCTCGCGCACCGACCGGGGTGACCAGCTTCGGACTCCCGACCAGAATGCGTCAAACAACACCGAGGCGTGTTCGGCTAAAGCGCCGCTCAGTCGCACGTGGGTGTCCCGCCAGCGCTGCGGCCCGTACACTGACAGCGAGCTCTCCCGGTGGAGGTTGAATCCGCCCACATAAGCCTCACGTCCGTCGATGGCCAGGAGTTTGCGATGGTTGCGCTGGTAGAAGCGCAATGGCTGTCGCCAGCGCCAGCGATGGAAGAGGCGAACCACCACCCCATGTTGAAGCAAGTAGCGTTTGAGACTGCTCGAGAGCGAGAACAGCGAGCCCGCCGCGTCAACGTGCAGACGCACCTCCAGGCCGGCGCGCGCCTGTGCCGCGAGGGCCTCGCCGATACGCCAGCCCACTTCGTCGTCGGCATAGATGTAGGTCTCGAGATCCACCCGTTGCCTGGCGGCGCCGATGGAACCGATCATCGCATCGTAGAGGTCGTCGCCCTCCACGAAGAGCGCGTAATCGTTGGTGACGCCCGTCGGCCAGGGGACGCACTCCGCCCCGCGGTGCCCCGTGCAACAGGGCACGGGATCGAGCGGTGCGCCATGTGCGCCACTCATCGGAGTTCCCCCTGGAACGTCGTTAGGGCAGGCTTCGCGCCGCGAGTCACTGATCGTCAGGGTGACCCGAGCACAACACGTCACTCACGCGCAGCACACGAGCGCTAGAGACCAACCAGTAACGCCGCCCGCGATGCTCAACTCGTCGTGGCCGACTCCCTCTCAACCCGATTCGGCATTCCGAGTGGGCGAGCCAGCTTGCCCTCCGGCTCCAGATTGCGCGGCCGCGACAGCGAAACGTGCCATGTCCTCGGGTGTTGGACGGAACGTCAGCACCGGCATGGGTGCCCCACGCAGGATTTTGTCCGCGACGCTGCCCAGCACGACGCGCGCCGCCGCTCCACGCCCGTGCGTCGCCAGCGCGATCAGGTCCGCGTCGACCTCCTCGGCATAATCGAGAATCGCGCGCGCGACATGCCTGGCCGCCTCGACCCTCACCGTTGTAGCGAAACCACTGGCTCGCAACTCGGCGGACACGCGTTGCATGTATTGCTCCGCGTCGCGCTGGCGGCGCGAGAGGTCATCCTGGTCGAGCGGGATACCCTCCGTGATGTCGGGATACGACCCGGACGGCAGAGGCACGACAATCCGGAGCAGCGCGAGCTCCGTCTCGCCTGGCATTGCGAGCATCACGGCACGGTCCAGTACGGTCTCGGCGAGTTCCGACCCGTCGAGCGGAATGACGAGGCGTCGAAGCAGGGGCTCACCGAGCCACGAGACGCCGGTTGCGTGGGGCCTAACGAAAAGCACCGGTTCTGGCGAATGTCGCGCCATGTGGTGGGCGACGCTCCCGAGCCACATGCGATTGAGTCCGCCGCGTCCGTGTGTGGCCATGACGACCAGATCGGCTCCGCTCTCGGCAACATGCTGCTCGAGCGCCTGCTCGACCCGCCCCTTGAGCCACGTGAGCAAGACATCGCGCCCGAGATGCCCCGCCACCCGCTCCCGCGTGTTCGTGAGCCGTGTCCTCGTCTTTCTCTTGATCTCGTCGTCCAGTTGGCGGTCGTACGCAGGCGCGCCCGCCGCGTACGGGTAGGACTCCTGCGCGTGCACGAGCTCGAGTGCTGCGTCGCTCCGGCGGGCGAGCGCCGCCGCGAGCGGGAGCGCCCAGTCGCCAAAGTCGGAGCCGTCAAGCAGGACAAGAATTCGCGTGAACATGGAACCACTCCTGATCGTGAGGGCGCGCTGTGAATGCGCTGCATCTTCCTCAACCTCGATGAAAAACCCGCACACCGCAAAGAGCGGTAGATATTCCCGCGCAGCCAAACGCTTTCACCTGGCCTGTGCAGATCGCGGGGCCTTCCAACAAGCTCGATGCGATTCGCTGCCAGGTAGAGAGGCCCCCCGGAGCTCCGAGGCGAGCGCCTGGATCACCTGTCCGGTGCCCGCAGCATGGCCCGCATCTGAGCAATTTCTGCCTGCTGGCTCGCTATAATGCCTTGACTGCCTTGGCAGAGATTCCTTATCGCCTGGTCAGTAAGCGGAGCGCGCTGGCACATCAGGATTGCTGATGCATGATGCGGGATCATCGACCTCAAAAACTGGCGATCACCGATGGCAGTCTGCCGCCTGATGAACAAAAGGAACAGCACAGCCGCGATCACGGCTGACCCGCCGACAAGGGTGTTCAGCCACTTATTGCGGTACATACTCCTCATCACGGTCAGCTCAATCAACACCATTGGAGCCGCCATGAGCCCGGCCATATAGATCTGATTGAAGTTCATGTAGACGTTGTCGAGCGCATTCACCATCGCGTACATGAGTAAATACATCGCGACGAAAGAAGCCGCCGTCATGATGAGCAGGCGCCAGTAGTGGACTTTGCTCACGTGGGCAGGCGTCATGTGTGAGTCGCTCGAATCGTTCGATGATTTCATGGCTGCCTCGCGTCGCGTTACGTTGGCCGGCGAAAGTTCATCGTAAACATCAGCGGCGATCCGAACGACCGCTCGAACTGAACTCCAGCTTCTTCGGCTAAGCGCCTCACACGATGACGCGGTTGGTAGTCCGGATCGAGGATCATCTCCGTAATCGAGAGAATCCCTCCGGGCTTGAGGGTCTCGCGCAGCGACCGCAGCGCACCATGCCGATCGGGGATCTCTCCAAGTACTGTCACCAGCAAGACGCGATCGAAAGCCTCGCGCTGTGCACGCAAAGCCGGAACATCTGACGCCAGCGCAGCGAGGATCGTTCGGACATTATTCATGCCGTGCTTCGTTGCCTTCCGACGAACGCGATCGAGCATGCCTTCTTGCACGTCGAGCGCAACCACTTCGCCGCTCGGGCCAACTCGCCGCGCGAGCGGGATGGTGAGCCTACCCGGCCCGCATCCGGCATCGAGCACACGCATGCCAGCGACCACGCCGGCCCGGTCCACGAGCTTCGAGACAGCCGCGAGGGCGTCCGTGTACGGATTGTCGAGGACTGCCGCCAGCAAAGCTGGATACGGCCTTCCGCGTGCGCGTCCCACCCACCGCGTGATGAACCAAACGACGACGGTAGCCGCCCCGATCGATGCACCGATCACGATTGCGTGCATTGGTCACTGAGCAACTCAGCGTGATAGTCCACGATGACAGTTGCTGGCCGGCATGACCACCACCCCCACTGCCGTGAACGCACAACCGCCACTCTGGTCATGACTGTGCTCCCTCCCGCCATGCACCCGGGTGCGAATGCGAGGACATCCGACCGTATCCCTCGCAGCCACGCCCAGCGATCTGCACTGGCGGACAGGGCAGGGACCCGTAGGAGCAGAACACGCAGCAGTCCCCCGGCTTTAGGTCTGAGCACGACGTCACACCCTGCGCATGCGTGGAAGAACACGCAAGCGTCGGTGGGCATGTTGAGTGGCTCCGAATGGCCGCACTCAGGACAGCGAAGCACCGAGGTCAGCACTGGCGTCGTCACGACGAGAACTTGCTGAGGCCTTGCGTGCGTGGCAATAGGCCGAGAACGAAACCGGCACGATCGTTGCATTTTACTTAACGTAAAGCACGGCACGCATCTCAGCCCGCAACCTTCACACTGAAGGTCTAGACCTCGCAGACAGGGCCGGTGTTCCGCTGGAATGCGAGTGCTGGGCGCCGGCTGCGGGCCGGGTCGACTTTCGATGCCGCTCCTACGCCGCGTCGGCCCAAGTGGCGAGGTCTTTGCGTGGACGGGGTAAATGACCAACGAAGACGATGCGCGCGACGCGAGGATAGAGCGCCCTGCCGCGCGCCGACTGCGCGGCTCGCGACGTCATCATCGGTCCGGTTGTTGTTCAGTAGGGGATTGCCCTACCGAAACCGACTATTCCGCCGACTGAAGGTTGGTCTGCCAGGTCGTTGCATGAACGTGAACGGCCGAACTGCAGTCGCTCTTCTTTGGGATCCGAACCAGATTTGATCGTATGATACGTCGCCTGTCATCGCTCGTTGCCGCCATCGCGCTGGTTTACGCGATGGCGGCGCCGCCCATGGCCGCTTGCGAAAGCGCGCACACGGCGACGACGGATGCTGCCACGGCGATGGCCGGTGCCGCGCACTCTATGCTCGGCGCGACTACTGAGTCGGACTGCCCGGAGTCCGAGGCCCCGACAAGACAGGACCACGATTCCAACTGCCTGGGTACGTGCTTGTCCATGGTGGGGTGCTCCTCGCCGTGTTTTGTCGCCGAGGCCGCGATACTGAGCGTCATCGATCGCGCGTCGCAGGTAGCGGTGAAAACGATGCACCTGCCCTCCGGTCGTTCCTCCGCACCGGATCGACCTCCTCCGCGGCTCCAGTTCTCTCGCGCCACTCACCGTTAGGTGACGTGCGACGCGGCGATCCCGCCGGCGCACGAAGGTCAAACGGGAAGCGATCCGGACCGGTCGCCGCGTACCTGCAGGAGAACTTGCCAAATGCCAGCAATCGCTGTTCGGCGTCGACCGTTGGCGCCTCATGAGCTGCCGTCTTTGCTCCTGAAGATCGTCCCGCTCGCCGCCGCACTCTTTGCGGCCGGGCCGGCAGTCGCCCAGGATCGGATGCCAGCACCAACTGCGGGGGTACGCGATACCGCTCCGCGGTTGCGCCTCGGGACCGTGTACGCAGGAGTCCGTGAACGCAATCCGAAGGCAGCGGCCGCCCGTTCGTTGGCGGAGGCGGTCGCGGCTCGCGTGCCTGCCTCGGGATTGCTGCCTGATCCCGAAGTCCAGCTCGGGTTCATGAACTACGAACTTCCGGCGCTGCGTCCCATGGAGCTGTTAGGCATGGTGCAGCTGCAGGTGATGCAGATGCTACCCCTCGGGGGCAAGCTTCCGCTCTCCCGCCGGATCGCTTCCCATCAGGCCGCGGCGGAACGCGAGCGCGCGGCTGACGTGGCGTGGGAGCTCAGAACGCGCGCGGCGATGGCGTTCTACGAGCTGTTCGCGTCAGAGCAGGGGATCGATATCGCCATCGGCACGCGGCGCCTGGTGCAGGATGTCGCCCGCATCGCGCAGTCCATGTACGAGGTCGGCGAGGGAAACCAGGCCGACGTGCTCCGTGCCCAGGTCGAGATTGCCCGCATGACAGAGGAAATCGCGCGCATGGACGCGATGCGATCCGCTGCCGCGGCGAAGCTGAACGCGCTAATGGACCGCCCGGCTGCCGCGACGGTCGACACCGCGGTGCTGCCACGGTTTCCGGAGGAAGCACCGCCGGTTGATTCTCTCGTTAGCATGGCCCTGCGTGCGCGACCGATGATCAGGGCCGGAGAGGAGGATGTGGCAGCGGCGGATGCCATGGCGCTCCGCGCGCGCCGCGAGCTGATCCCGGATCTTGTGGTCGGGGTCCAGTATGCGCAGCGGAGCGGCGAAATGGGGACGGAGCACATGGGTAGCCTCATGTTCGGCGCCTCAGTGCCCGTGTTCGCCGGCCGCAGACAACTCAAGTGGCGTGACGAGGCTGACGCGATGCGCGCCATGTCGGCGGCCGACCTCGCGTACATGAAAGCCGACACCCGCGGCCGCATCGGCGAGGTCATCGCAATGCTGAACCGCGCGCGCCGGCTGGCGGATCTCTACACGACGACGGTCCTGCCACAGGCCGAAGCCGCCGTCACATCAGCGGTGGCCGCCTATCGAGTGGGCCGCGTGGACTTCATGACCGTGCTCGACAATCGAATGACGGTGAATCGCTACCGGCAGGAACTCGTGACCCTGCGGGCCGAGGAGGGACAGGCCTGGGCCGAACTGGAGATGCTGACCGGCCGGGAGTTGTTCGATCCCTGGTCGGCCGCAACGCCGACGAGCGGGAGGGAAAGATGACTGAGATCAATTCCGGCGCCGGACCCTCGCCGTTCGAAGGGACCGCGCCCACGCGTTCGCGTCGGGCGCTGCGCATCGCGTTGTCCATCGCCGTGATCGCGACGTCGATTGTGGCCGCTTACGTCCTGACGCGCGGCAAGTCTGACGCCACGGCGACTGCTGCGCGCGGCGAGGTTGCTCCGGGCAGCGACGGCGCCCTGCCGGTCTCGCTGGACGCACAAGGCGCGCGGCGCATCGGCGTGACCTTCGCCGCGGTCACGTTCGGGCCAATGAGCACGGTCGTCCGCTCGGTGGGCCAGGTGACCTATGACGAAACACGCGCGACCGCCATTGCACCCAAGGTCGACGGATGGGTCGAGAAGCTGCACGTCAACTTCACCGGCCAGGAAGTGCGTGAGGGCGACGCCCTGCTCGACATCTACTCACCCATGCTGGTGACGGCGCAGGAAGAATTGATCCTCGCCGCCCGGCTGGTGCGTGACGTGGCGAATGGCACGGACGAAGCGCGGCGCGGGGCCGAGGAGATGCTCGCCTCATCGCGTCGGCGCCTCCAGTACTGGGACATCCCCGCGGCCGACGTGGAGCGCATCGAGCGCTCGGGTCAGGCGACGCGCACGGTCACGCTTCGCGCCACATCCCGCGGCATCGTGGTGGAGAAGTTCGTACTCAGCGGCCAGCGGATCATGGCCGGTGAAACGCTCTATCGACTAGCCGATCTTCGGACCGTGTGGGTGGACGGTCAGGTGTTCGAGCACGACCTCGCGCTCGTGCGCACTGGGCAGCGCGTCTCGGTCGAGATCCAGGCCTATCCAGGCGAGCGGTGGCCGGGCAGCGTGACCTACGTCTATCCGGTCGTCGACGCCGCCACGCGAACGGCTCGCATCCGGGTCCAGCTCGCAAACAACGGCATGCGGCTGAAGCCTGGAATGTTCGCGACCGTGCATCTATCCGGCGTGCTTGGCGAACGCGTGCTGAGCGTGCCTCGCTCGGCGGTGCTCGCGACCGGACAGCGTTCTCTTGTCTTCCTCAAGGCAGTGAGCGGCATGCTCGAACCGCGCGAAGTGGTAACGGGCGTTGCGAACGACAATCGTGTCGAGATCAGGAGCGGGCTGCTGGCGGGCGACACGGTCGTGGCGTCGGCGACGTTCCTCGTCGATGCCGAATCGAACCTGAAGTCGGCACTCGGCAACATGGCGGGCATGCCGGGAATGGACGCGCCCCCTGCCAGACCAGTCCCGGCGAAACCGGACACATCGACGATGCCGGGAATGAAGATGGACCCGCCGAAGAAGGTCCCACCGGCCGAGGATCACTCCACGCACGGAATGGCTGACACGACGCGCAAGGACTCCCTCCGCCGCGAGGAGTGACGACCAATGCTCAAGCGCATCATCGAATGGTCGGTCGTCAATCGACTCCTGGTCCTGCTCTTCACGCTGGCGGCCATCGCGGGCGGGATCTGGGCTGTTCGGGCGACGCCGCTCGAGGCGCTTCCCGACCTGTCCGACGTGCAGGTGATCGTCCAGACCGACTTCAACGAGCAGGCGCCGCGCATCATCGAGGATCAGGTCACGTATCCGATCGCTGCCGAAATGCTCAAGGTCCCGGCGGCGCGCGTAGTCCGCGGCTACTCGTTCTTCGGTGTTTCGTTCGTCTACGTGATTTTCGACGACGGCACCGATCTGTACTGGGCGCGGACGCGCGTCCTGGAGTATCTGAACGGAATCGCGGCCAAGCTGCCGCAGGGTGCCAATCCGCAGCTTGGTCCCGATGCGACCGGGCTCGGCTGGGTCTACCAGTACGCTCTCGAGGACACCACGGGCAGGTTGGACCTCTCCCAGCTGCGCACCGTCCAGGACTGGTACCTGCGTTATGCACTGACCGCCGTTCCCGGCGTATCGGAAGTTGCGTCGATCGGCGGATTCGAGAAGCAGTACCAGATCGATCTCGATCCGACACGTCTTCAGGCGTACGGAATCTCAATCACCGCCGTGATGAACGCGGTGCGAAACGCGAACGCCGATGTCGGCGCCATGGTCGTCGAGTTGTCCGAGCGCGAGTACATGGTGCGCGGACTCGGATATCTCAAGTCCATCGGCGACATCGAGAACGTTGTCATAAGTGCGAACGCAGCCGGGACGCCGATCCGGGTCGCCGACATTGGCCGTGTGTCAGTTGGACCGGGGGTGCGGCGTGGGATCGCTGATCTCGACGGCCGTGGCGATGCCGTGGGCGGCATTGTCGTTATGCGTTTCGGCGAGAATGCCCTGCAGACGATCAGGCGCGTGAAGGCCCGGCTGGCTGAAGTAGCCGCTGGGCTGCCGCCCGGCGTGGTTGTGCGCCCGACCTACGATCGTTCCGACCTGATCGAGCGCTCGATCGAGAACCTTCGCGGGAAACTGCTCGAGGAAAGCGCCATCGTGGCGCTGGTGTGTGTCGTCTTCCTCCTGCACGTACAGTCGGCACTGGTGGCGATCATCACGCTGCCGCTGGGAATCCTCATCGCGTTCATCGCCATGCGGTGGGTCGGGGTCGGGGCCGACATCATGTCCCTCGGCGGCATTGCCATCGCGATTGGCGCCATGATCGACGGCGCCATCGTGATGATCGAGAACATGCACAAGCATCTCGAGCGCGCGGTGGTG
>CAZSNV010000024.1:0-31796 GCA_964608035.1 uncultured Gemmatimonadaceae bacterium
CCGAGCTCGCGCGCGCGATCCGGCCCGGGGGCCACCTTCTTACCCTGGATTTTTGCCTCCCGTCCTTCGAGCCGTGGCGCACTGCTTTTCTCGGCTGGTTGTCATCGGCGGGACGCGCTGTCGGCTGGTGGTGGCACCGCGAACCGATGGCGTACGGCTACATCGCACGCTCCATCGCGCACTTCACGACGGCATCGGATTTCGGCAAGGAGCTCGAGCGCGCCGGCTTCACTCTCGCTGCGACCCGCGTGCGGCTGGCGGGCGGCATCGCGGTCCACCACGCGGTGAAGCGTTAGGCGCGATCGCCGGAGAGGGCGGCGGCCCAGCCGTGCATTTCGTCGATGTGGACGCGGAAGACCACGGTGCGGCCCGGCGTCGGATCATCGGGCATGAGGGCAGTTGGCACGAGGCGGCGCAGCGCTTCCAGCGACGAGCGCCACGTCTCGTCGCTAGCCGCGGTCCCGTTCGGTTCCACGAAATAGACCGTTCCCTTCACCACCACGCTCCGCCATTCGAACAGGCCGCGCACGTCATCGATCTCGAACGCGACCCATGGGTGATGCTCGAGCAGGGTCACCTTGGTGCCCGGGCTCGTGCGACAGACCAACCACCCGTTCTCATAGACGTAGTGAATGGGCTCGATATCCACCCGGTCGCGGAACGTGAACGCGAGGCGACCGTACGAGTGCTCCTTGAGCATCGCTTCGATCTCGCCGAAGTCGAGGTCACGGAAGGCTGGCGCGATGGAGGACATGGGTGTCACGGCAGAAGGTCGGTCCGGAGCCCGCTCGGGGACGATGCGTACGTTGAACAGAAACGTGCTGCCAACGCCCACGGTACTGTCACCGGACGCGGCGCAGACCGCAGCGGGTGAGGTGGCGTCGGCGTACCGGCGCGAACCACGTGACAGTCGCGAGCGAGCAATCCAAGCCGCAGCGCCAAGCACGTAATCGGCACGGTGCGACACACCCACCTCCTCGCCGATGCGTTGCTTGTACGTGTCAACGGTCTTCGGGCTGATGAGCAACCGCGCGCCAGTACACCGAGCTCGAGGAGGAGGGCAGCGAGAGTCTGCGCCGTCGAATCGTGCAGCTCACGGGCGATGCTCGCCCGCTCGCGGTCACCAGCCTGAATTACCTGGTTGGCAAGCGCGCGAAGTCTCGAACGATCCGCAATCAGACCATCGAGTAGGACGTTCAGCGTGTTGCCCACCCTCTGGATCCCGGCATCCGCGGCCCTATCTCGCTAAAAGGCGTCCATCGGCAGCGTGAACGTGAAGGTGCTGCCGTGTCCCGGCTCGCTCTCCAACCAGATAGTGCCACCATGCGCTTCCACTATTCCGCGCGCGATCGCAAGGCCGAGACCCGTGCCACGGCCGGCGGTACGTCGCGCCTGCCAGAAGCGGTCGAAGACTCGGGATTGCTCCTCGATCGGGATTCCCGATCCGGTGTCGGTAACGGAGACCTCGACAACCGGGGCCTTGAGCCTCGCCCTGACGCCGATCCGACCGCCTGCCTCGGTGAACCTCACGGCGTTGGCCAGCAGATTCCCGATCACCTGGCCCACTCGACCGGCGTCGGCGTGCACGGCCGGCAGGTGCGGTTCCACATCGACTGCCAGCGTGATCTCCTTGTCCGCCGCCTCGCCGGCGCTCATACCCACCGCGGATTCGACGATCAGGCCTAACGATTCCCTCCGCTGGACAATGGAGAGGCGACCGGTTTCGATCGCCGACGCGTCGAGCAGGTCATGAATGAGTCGGCTCATCCAGTCGGTGGCTTCCGCGATCGCCTCCAGCATGGTCGCCTGCTCGGACCCGGCGCTCGACTCCTCGCGCAGCGTGCGCGCACAGATCGCGATCGATGACAGCGGATTGCGCAGGTCGTGCGAGACCACGGCGAGGACCTCATCGCGCGCTTGCGTTGCGCGCCGGGCGGCGGAATACAGGCGCGCGTTCTCCAGCGCCAGCCCAGCGCGCATCGCGAACTTTTCGCCGGCGACCGTCTCGTCCAGCGTGAACCCGGTCCGCAGACCGAGGCGGAGGAGCGAAATAGCGCCCAACGTGCGCCCGCCAACGACGAGAGGAAGGATCCGCATCGAGCGAGGGGCGATCCGCAGCCAGAGCTGGACGGCTTCGGGCTGGTCCTCGTTGGACTCGATCCATTCTGCGTCGATCTCGTTGATCGTCGCCGCGCGCGAGCGACGAAGGACGTCGATGACCGGTGACGCTGAATCCCATCCGGGTGGAAATCGGCGATTCAGCTCTCGCAAACTTGCGTCAACGTCTGGCGATGCAGCCGCCGTGGCCCGGCGGATCGACCCGCTGCCGCTGTCCACGACGTCCACCAGGCAGGCGTCAGCGAGTGCCGGGACAGCAGCAGCACAGATGGCGGCTTGCACCGCGTCCGCATCGAGCGAGGCGGACATCTTCGTCCCGGCGTCGGCGAGGAACCGCTCCGTTTCTTCGGCCTGCCTTCGCTCGGTGATGTCGCGCAAAACGACCGTGTAGATCCGCGAGCCATCGGCGAGGTCCAACTTCGAGATCGACGCTTCGGCGGGAAACTCGGCGCCCCCGCGCCGCAGTCCGCTCACTTCGCGACGGTGCCCCATGCGGCGCGATTGCTCCGGTGCCGATCCGAAGGATTCGATATGCGCCGCGTGCGACGGTCGAAATCGCGCCGGCAGGAGCATCTCGAGGCTCTTGCCGAGAACGTCGGCCGCCCGCCACCCAAAGGTTTCCTCGGCGCCCCGATTGAAGTGCAGGATCTGCTGATCCTGGTTGATCGTGATGATCGCGTCGGCGGCGATGTCGAGGATCCCGGAGAATTTTGCCTCGGACGCCCGTAGAGCCGCGATGAGCGCGGATTGATCGTCCGGGTGCGGCCGGGCGGCCGTCATCGGAGCCGTGGCTCCCGCAGCCCGGGAGTCAGGTTGACGATTGCTCGGTGAGCAGACCCAGCTTGAGCGCGAACTGCACGTATTCGGCGCGGTGCGCGAGGCCGAGCTTCTCCTGGATCCGCTGCTTGTAGGTGTCCACGGTCTTCGGGCTGATGAAGAGCCGCGCGCCGATCTCCGGCGCGGAGTATCCCTGCGCGACAAATCGCAAAACATCGCGCTCCCGCTTCGTCAGGGACTCGTATTTCTCCCGTTCTTCCTGCGCGGGATCCTTGCGTCGTAGTCCCTTGATCAGAACGCCCGACGCTCCCTGACTCACGTACGTGTCGCCGTAAGCGACGGCGCGCACCGCCGCGACCAGTTCACGATCCGCTGCACTCTTGACCAGGTAACCGTTGGCGCCAGCCTCGAGGAGTGGCACCAGATACTCTTCCTCGACGTGCATGGTGAGCACGAGGATTTTCGTTGGGAATTTGCCGGCGACGATGGCCTTCGTCGCCGCGGTCCCATCCATGTCGGGCATGGACACATCGGTGATCAACACGTCCGGCGTCAGGCGCTCGACCAGGGCGACAGCTTCTCGTCCGGTGGACGCCTCGCCGACAACCGAGATGTCTTTTGCCGTGCCAAGGACTGCGCGCAATCCTGCACGGACCACCGCGTGGTCGTCGGCTAACACGACGCGAATCAGGTCTCCGGGCATCAGGCGACGCGGTACTCCTGGTCCCGCCCGGGAGCCGGGCGGCTGGTCGCTTCAATAATAGCGCCCGCAATAGGCAGGCGCACCGAAACGGTGGTGCCGTGCCTCGGCGCGCTGCGAATGACGCAGTGACCGCCGATGAACGCCAGTCGCTCGCGCATGAACCGGAGCCCTGCCCCTATCCCCGCGCTAGTGGGGTCAAATCCAACGCCGTCGTCGTCGACTTCGATGCCGATGGTTTCAGAAGTCGCACTGATCTGGATCCCGATGCGGTTTGCCTTCGCGTGCGTAACGGCGTTGCGGACGGCCTCCTCGGTTACCCGATAGAGAATCGCCTTGTAGGAAGGTGAGACGTCGCGCATGGATCCGACGGCTGTGTCGTTCACATGGATGCGTACCGAGCGTCCGCTCTCCATGGTTCGCGCCATGTGTCGCACTGCCACGATCAATCCGAATTCCTCCAGGAGCCGCGGATGGACTCGACCCGAGAGCTGCCGCAGTTCCTCAACGCTTTGCTGCGCTATTTCGCGCGCGGCTTCCAGGTTCCGGCGGCACTCGGGATTCACGCACTCAGCGTGCGCCGCGCTGATGCGGTAGAGAAGGCCGGCCAGCGACTGGGCGAGGGACTCCTGAAGTTCCCGCGCCACGTCCACACGTTCCTGGTCGTCATGCCGGATGATCCGCTCAGTGAGTGCACGGGCGCGCCTGCGATCCAGTTCGATCTTCTCGAGCAGCAGGTTCAGCGCTACCGACAGCTTCTCGATGCCACGGTCGGTGAGCGCGGACCATGGCACGCGAGCCGCCAGGTCTCCCTTCCAGAAGCGCGCCGCCGTGGCTTCCAGCAGCCGGATTGGGCGAAGCGCGATGACGACCAGTGCGGCGTTGACCGCCAGTCCCGCCGCGAGCGCTGCCCCCAGCACCAGCAGTAATCGCAAGTCCTGGGTTCTCGCGTGCTGGTCCAGGTACGCCGCGGTCCAGGCGCACACCACGATCAGCGCATTCGCACCCGCGAGCTTCATGAACAGCGGGAGCCGGAGTGCGCGATCCACCGCGCCGCGAAGCGAATATCGCGGCGACATCATCACAGGTTCGGCGGCGATGGTCACGTCACTTCTCCACGACCAGCGCGGTCACCATGCCGAACATTCCATGCTCGGACTCGGCATGGGGGAGGATGTGACAGTGGAACGCCCAGGTGCCGGCCATCGTGCAATTCACGATGACGTCCCAGCGCTCGCCGGGCGCCACGTTGAGCGTGTCGCACTTCCAGGGAGCAGGCACGGGCCAGCCATCCTTGTCGATGATCGTCATGTGCATGCCGTGGAGGTGCATCGGATGAATCATCATCCCTTCGTTCATGTACCGGATGCGGATCTTTTCGCCGAGCTTCGCCATCAGGGGTTCGGTCGCCGGAAAGCTTTTTCCGTTGAACGTGTAGCCGTGCATCCCGTCGTTCAGGATGAACGTGAAGTCGCGATCCACGCGTTCGATGGGACGAGGGTTCTTCGGCTCCACGATGAACGCGCCCAGCAAGCCCAACCCGACCTGCTTGGCGGCGTTGTGGTGCGAGTGGTACATGTGGGAGCCGGCGTTCGGCACGGTGAACTCGTACGTGTACGTGTCTCCCGGTTTCACCGGCGGCTGCGTGATAAACGGCACGCCATCCTGGTCGTTAGGTAGTTCGAGGCCGTGGAAGTGGATCGCGGTCGATTCCGACATCCGGTTGGTCAGCACCACTCGCACGCGGTCGCCTTCGTTGACGCGGATCTCCGGGCCTGGGACCTGGCCGTTGTACGCCATCGCTGGAACGCGCTGTCCGGGCGCGACCTCCCACCGCAATTCCGTCGCGACCAGCTCGTACACCTTCACGCCGCGGTCGAGGCGTGGAGTCATCGGCTGGCAACCCTTGCCTTCCGTCTTGGCCGGGAATGCCTTTATGCCGGCTTCGTGCATGCGATCCATCTGCTCCGATTTTGAGACTGATGCAGCTGCCAGTGCAGTCGTGTCGGGAGCGGGAGCGTGGGTTGGCTCAGCCGCAGCCGCAACCTGGTCACCAGTACCGCATGAGGAGAGCGCGCCAACGGCAACGGCGCCTAACGCCGAGTGGCGGAGAAAGAGACGGCGATCGATCTTCGTGTTTCCCAGGGGCTCGGCGCTGAAGGTTCCGGCTTTGCTGGACATTGGCGTGGCGTTGAAAGGGTCGTCGTGTCTTCGTGAGGAAGGTGGGCGTCAGGGCGCGCCGAGGACGTCGGGGGCGACTGGATTCTTCATCAGGGGGTCCCGCGCCTCGCTGTAGGGAAGTCCCCTACGGCGCGCCTGGCGCCGAGCGCTCAGGCCCTGCCGGAAGAGGAGAAACCGGGTGACCGGCGATTTCTGCCAGCCACCCGGTTAAGGCGGAGGGAGGGGTTCCGCATTCCGGCCAGGAGACGCTCCCGGCTTGCCGCCAGCGCATTCCCGCGCCTGCTTACCGAGGCATGCAAACGACCGAGGAATTGGCCGTCGCTGCCCGGCTGGCCGTTGCGTCGTTGTGCGGACTCGCGGTGGGCGTCGAGCGCGAATGGTCCGGACACGCGACGGCGCCCCACCATCGCTTCGCCGGCGTTCGCACCTTGTTCCTCATGGGTGGGCTTGGGGGCGTTGCCGGATTCCTTACCGACTCCGGGTCTGCGGCCCTAGGCGTGGGACTCCTCGCCGGCGGCCTCGCGCTCATCGTCGCTGCCTACTTCAACGCGTCACGCAGTGGAGGGGACGCGCTCGATGCGACGACGGAAGTGGCAGCGGTGGTGGTGCTCGCCCTCGGCGCGCTCGCGGGACTGGGCAGCCTTGCCATCGCCAGCGGCGCCGCGGCGATCGTGGTCGTAGCGCTGGGCGAGAAGGCCCGCCTCCATCGCGCCATCACGCGCGTTGGCGAGCAGGAGATGCGCGCGGCGTTTCACTTCGCGGTGCTGGCGCTGGTGGTCCTTCCCGTGCTCCCGACCGGCAGCTATGGCCCGTTAGGCGGCATCAGGCTCCGTGAGCTGTGGATGGTGGTGCTGGTCTTTTCCGGCCTGAACTTCATCGGGTACATGGCGCGCCGCGCGGTTGGCCATACGCGTGGCGACGCGGTCGCGGGGGCCCTCGGTGGCGTCATTTCATCAACCGCCGTGACCTGGCAGTTTTCGCGACGCAGTCGCGAAGCCGACGCGGCCGCGGCGGGATTGGCGGCCGGTGTTATTGCCGCCTGCACCGTCCTGCTGCCTCGGATCGTCGCGCTGAGTGCCGTGCTGAATCCGCACGTCGCTCTGGCGCTGGTGCCCTTTCTCGCCGTCCCGTTCGGCCTGGGCGTGGCAGTCGTCACCTGGTCCATGCCCCGTCCTCGGCTGTCGTCGTCACCAACAATGCCTGACGTTGCCGCCAGCCCGCTGCGGTTCTGGTCCGCCATCCGGATGGCTGTCGCGTTCCAGGCATCGCTGATGGCCATCGAATTCGTGCGCACACAACTGGGGGACCAGGGCGTGCTAGCCTCGGCCGCCGTCCTCGGTCTGACGGACATGGATGCGCTCACGCTCTCGATGAATCGTCTCGGTGAGACCCCAGCCGCGGTGAGTCTGGCGGCCCGCGCAATTACCGTCGGCGTGATTGCCAACACCGTGCTCAAGCTAACGCTGACCGCGGCGCTCGGATCGTCGCGGTTTCGGCTACTCGCCGGTGGCGGGCTGGCGCTACTGCTCGCGGCAACGGTCGGCGCGCTGGCCGTGCTCTGGTAGCCGCTAATCAGGGGCCGGACGTGCTCGCCCGAAGGGCGTTCAGGATTACGGCCACGTCGATGCCTTCCTGCAGCAACGCCCCCGCGACGGGCGGTATGTAACCGGCCGCCGCCACCACCATCGCCACGACGCTCAGCGAGAGGCCGACCCAGATACTCTCTCGCGCGATGCGCATGGTCCGGCGACTGATGGCCACGGCTTCGGTGACGCGCGAGAGGTCGTCGTTGAGGATCACGATATCCGCCGCTTCTGCGGTCACACCTCCGCCATGTCCTGCCATCGCGATGCCAACATCGGCCCGGCTCAGGGCAGGCGCGTCGTTCGTGCCGTCACCCACCATGAGCACCGGACCCATTTCGTCGGAGAGCGCGGCGACTCGGCTGAGCTTCTCGGCGGGCAGCAGTTCGCCGACTGCCGTATCGATTCCCAGCGAGGTTGCCGTTGCCCGTACGGCGTCCTCGTGATCTCCTGAGAGCATGACGACCCGCTGAATTCCCAACCGGTGGAGCGAGTCGACCATGTCGCGCGCACCGGTTCGCAGTCGATCGGCAAACTCTATGACACCGGCGAACCGGTCGTCGACCGCCACATACGATCGCGACAGCGCTGCCGGCGACGCCGCATTGTCAGTCAGCCCCGTGGAGTCCGTCACGTCAGTCGCGCGTTCCGCGATATAGCTGCGCGATCCAATCGAGACGGTGACGCCCTCGACCCTTCCGGTGATTCCGCGCCCGGCATCCTCTTCAATGCCCGACGGAGTCGTTAGGCTCTCGCCGGCGCCCAGCGCGGCATCCACGACGCTGCGCGCCAGGGCGTGGCCGGAATGCTGCTCGACCGACCCGGCGAGACGCAGCAGGTCCCGTTCGGTGCGGGGAGGCACGGGAAGGATGCGCGACACCAGCGGGCGCCCGACCGTGAGCGTGCCGGTCTTGTCGAACACCGCGGAGCGGATGCTGCTCAGCCGCTCCAGGCCCCCACCCGTTCGCATGATGATCTGCCGTCGCGCGGCGCGATTGATCCCGCCGATGATGGCAATCGGCGTGGCCAGAATCAGGGGGCACGGGGTCGCCACGACCAGCACGGCAAGCGCGCGCGCTGGATCCTTCGAGATCAACCAGGCGATCGCGCAGACCGCCAGCGTCACGGGGGTAAACCAGGCGGCGTACCGATCGGCAAGCCGCTGCAGCGGCGCCTTGCTCGCCGTCGCTGATCGCACAAGCTCCACGATGCGCGCATACTGGCTTTCGGCCGCGAGCGCTGTGGCCCTCACGATCAACGCGCCATGCAGGTTGATGGTGCCGCTCATCAGTGCTGTCCCTGGCCGCGCCGGCACCGGCATCGGCTCACCCGTCAGCCGGGATTCGTCCACGAGTGACTCGCCGGAGGAGACCACGCTGTCACAGGGCACCATTTCGCCGGGACGGATGAGAATCTCGGTGCCGGGGCGAACGTCCTCGACTGCGACATCCCGCGCCGTTCCATCGACGTGGAGGTGTGCGACACGCGGAGCATCCGCTTCGAGGTCCCTGACCGCCCGGGACGCACGACCCTCCGCGAAGCGCTCGAGGGCCTCACCGCCGGTCTGCATGAGCACGACGATAAGTCCAGCCAGCGGATGGCCAAGGATTACCGCGCCGGCGATCGCGAGGGTGGCAACCACGTCGGTCGCCAGGTGGCCGCGGGCGACATCACGAATCGTGCGCGCCAGTACTGGCAGACCCGTGATGACCAGCCCGGCCATCCACACACGCCCCGCCCAATCCGCGCCGCCCTCTGTCAGCAGCAACGCCGCGCCGGCAACCACAAACAGCACCGCCGCGACGGGAGCCGCGGCGGTATACCAGGACGGGTGTTCAGTCTTCAGACGCGTCTTCAATTCTCCAGCGTCAGCAGCGTTTGTCCCTCACCATGCGCCACCCGCAGCACCCGGTCCCTCCCCCAGGCATCCCGCAGGATGTCGACCGAACTGACGTCGGCAATTCCACGGGTCAGGTGCCGCTGCGCTCCCTCGAGATCGCCGAGCATGATCTCGACGCGGCGGTCATGCCGGTCGTACGCAACGCCCAGGAGTGGATAGCCGTGCTCCTGAATCAACGCGCCGCACGCGGGATCGTCGACCTCCAGTGTGGTGCGGCGACCGGCGTTCCGCTTGGTGAACACCGACAACTCGTCGGCCCATCGATCCTCCGACTCTGGCACCTCGTCGTCGAAACCGATCATTCGCTCTGAGCCCGGGGCAGCTGGCACGGCCAATACCGCACAGTTGGCCCCGCGGATGATTCCGGTCGCGGTGCTACCGACGAGCAGCCGGCTCATCAGCCCCGCGCCGCGGCTCCCGGTGACGATGAGGTCCGCACCCGCCGATCGTGCGAACTTCACAATCTCGTGCGCCACCTTTCCCTCGAGCGTGATCGTTTCGACGGTTATCGACGGCGGAAGGTCGAGTGCTGCTGTCACTCGCTCGAAAGACCGCGGAATCGGTTCCGTGTACAGTCCGGCCCACGTGACGAACACGTCCGGCGGCACCTCGAGTCGCGACAGGACATGCACCAGGTAGACCACCGAGATACCCGGGAACAGCCGCAGGGCAGCTCGCGCGCTATCCAGACTCGCCACGCTGAAGTCGGTGGCGACGATCGCTCGCTTTGGCAGGGCTGCAAACTGGTTCGTCACCACAAGCACGGGGCCCTTGCTCGCCCGCACGGTTCGAAGTGTGGTCTCGCTGCCGAGCATGCGGTCGATCAGCTCATGATGACCAGTCCCCGCGATCACCACCGTCGCGTCCATTTCGTGCGCGGTTGCCGCGATCGATTGCGCGGGATCACCGTACCCGACCTCCACGGTCCATCTCGCGTCGCGAACGCCAACGCGTTCCAGCTGCGCCATCACCTTCTTCAATCGCACTTCCCGTTGAGCGGCTGCCAGGTCGGCCATCGGAAACGCGATGCCGGATTCCATCGGGAATACCGCCACCGGTTCGACCACCGAGAGGACGACGACGTTCGACGTGCTGAGCGCCGACAGGCGACGTGCCGCCGAAAACGCCGCGTCACAGACGAGGCTACCGTCGGTGGCGACGATGATCGGCCCCTGCCGAACCGTGGTGCTGGTCGCCGGCTGGGTGCCTCGCAACGGAGCGATGGTGGCCGATGTCATGGTGACTCCTGAAGAGGGATCCGGGGTGCCGAAGTGTCCGACTCATGATGGCATCCGGGTGCGGCATGACGCCGTCGGATCAATCCCCCGATTCGCTCCGGCGAAACCTTACGGTGCGTAAGGGTTTCCCACACCGGGTTGTCCCTGTTGCCTGACGCCCGACGAACGACCGCAGTCGCATGCTTTCAGTGCAAGGTGATTCCTCATGGCCTCGATCGCACCGTCGGCTCGTTCAGGGACGACCTGACGGAACGCCTAACGCCGGCCCGGCACCTGCAGGTGGCACATCAGGCACTGCGTGGCGTTGCGATCCGCCAGGCGGCCGGCACGAAATCCCGGGCCGTGGGGATTCACTCCCCATCCGATGGTCGAGTGACAGGTCAGGCAATCGCGTTGGGCGTGACACGTGGCGCAACTCTGCAAGCCCTGCCGCGCGGCACGCCCGTGCTGGAGCAACCACTGTGGTTGCGCGTTGTGAAAGGCGGCATCGAGCCGTCCCCGTGTCGCCAACCCGGCTTCACTATGACAACTGCGGCAAAACAGCTCGGTATTGTGGCAGGACGAGCACTGGGTCTCGCGCCCATACGAATCAGCGGCGTGGCGCTGGACGAAGTTCGCGGCGTGAAAGCGGCGCGACCCTTCGCCGGCATGGCAGTCGGAGCAGAAACGCTGCTCATGACAGCCGGCGCAGGACAATGCCGCCGTCGCAACGGCCGTTCTGTGGTCGGTGCGGAAGTCCGTATCGTGCACGCGAACGGCGCGAGAGCCCTGTGGAGCGGTGTCCGCGCGAACTAAGGAACGCGAGAGGGGCGTTGACCGCCGACGCATGGGCAGTAGACGAAGGCTGACTCCCTGCGCTCCGCCGCGCTCCGCCATGGGCACGCGTGCAAGCACGGACGACGCACCCGCTCCGATGTGACAGGTGGTGCAGCTCGGCCTGGCGTGGCAGGCCCCGCACCGATTGGTGTTGGCGCGTGCCAGCGCGCCGTGTCCACTATTGAATCCTTCGGTGCGATGATCAGCGGGCACAGGATACGCGGCGGATCTGCCAGTCATGAGTCGGGCGACGCGCGGGTCGCGACCGAGTGCCGCAATCACCGGTTCAGTGCCGGCATTCACATGGCACCGGGCGCACGACTCGCGCGCGTGACACACGGCGCAGCTTGCCGTCGCGGTTGGGGAGGACGGTTGGTGTGCGGCGGCAAAGTCAGGGCGCTCGTGCGACCCCGGCCGCGGCAGCGCGCGAATGCGCTCGGCCGTGAGCGCAACGGCGCTGGTCAGAGGCACGTGACAGACCGCGCACCGACTGTCATCTGCCAGGTGATCCGTGGCGCGATGCGTGTGACAGCCGAGACAGGACGGTGGCGCTGCCCTCTGTACTTGCATGCGCGGCGCGCTGGCGGGGCCGTGGCAGCTGCTGCAGGCACGGCCCGTCGAGTCTACCTGGCGGGCATGTTCGGAATGAGAGAATCGCAGCAAGCCGACACCGCGTTCAACCCGCCGCCAAGTAACCACGCGCGCATCGGTTCCGTTATGACATTCGCGGCACGAGGATTCGGATGGCATCGACGTCCGCGCGTCACCGGCAGGGATTCCCGCGTGACAGCTCTCGCATAAGGGGAAGAGTCGCTCGTGACGCTCGTGCGGAAACGGCGACTCAGGACCACGTTGCGCTCGGGCCGTCCCGGTGAGCGCGACCAGGGCGAAAACGCCATGGAGAAGGCGGATCACCGCTCACTCCGCAAGTCGCCCGGATCTCGACCGGCGGTCCACTCGAGACGGAGAGAGAAGCGCCGCTGGCTCCAATCGGGCGCCGGTGCTCCACCGGTCAAGTGATGGGCATAGAGCGCCGCGTCCGCGACCACTCGCAGGCCGTTGGCAATCCGCAGGCCGCCGTCGACGCGCAGTCCGGTCACGCGACCAGTTCCGATCCTGAATTCATAGATGTGCTGCAGGCCGCTCGCCGCGATCCCGAGCCAACGGGACTCGTCAGGCATCCAGCGGGCGCCGGTCACGACGTCGCTCTGTGATGCGCCAAAACCGATATCGACGTCGTAGTCGGCGTAGACCAGCCAGCGTTCGCGTGGCAGCCACTCCGCGCCGGCGCCGGCACGCCATCCATCGCGTCGCAATGGCGTCGATTCGAGGCCGGCCTCCGTCTCACCGTACTGGCGACGAGCCCCTCGCACATCAATGCCGAGGGAGCCAGAGGCGTTTCGCCAGTCGGCGGTGGCGCGCACTTCGTCGAAGGCGACCGGCGAGAATGCTCCCCAGATCGTCCAGGCTTCGAAGAACGGCCGGTGCCGCCTCGCCTCGATGGAAGCCGAGAGTCCGCCTCGGATGGGACGCGCAATCTCCAGGCGCGCTTCATTCACTTGCGCACCGCTGACGTCCCACGCGAGTGAAAAGTCGGCGGTCGCACCGAGAGCCCGCCATGATGCGTCAGCAGCAACGCGTTCAGAGTAGAGCGCCGCACGATCGGCGCGGATCACCCGTTGCCATGTCGCCCCCGCCGCACCGCTTGTTCCAAGCTGTGCGCTCGCGGACACACCGATGAGCCATCCGTGCTCGTCGGGCGGGAGATCATCGATCGCCCCCAACTCCGAGCCAGCGATTGGTTCGTTCAATCCGGCTACGAGACTCCGGCCACCGAAGGCCTCAAAGCGGGAACGCCCCCGCCGCAACAGCAGAGAGGCGCCGTCGTAGTTGTAGACGCCGAGCCCTCCGGTGGCCCATTGCCGGCCAACCCGCGCGCGCGTGGCTCCTCGATCCACTTCGAGCCAGGCCTCGATGGCATCGAACGAATCATCGGCGCGCGGCCACGCCGCCGGCGAACCGCCAAGGGACCCGCGAGCGCGAACATGAGCGTGAAGGCTGATGCCCTCGCCGAACCCCCAGGCGACCGCTCGCAGATCCTGCACCACTGGCGCTGCCAGTTGGCGGCTGCCCGAGCTTCGGAAGCGGCAATAGGGCTCTCCCTCGATGCAGCGCACCAACTGACCATCGCTCAACGTGCGGTACGGTCCCGACCCGTTGGCCAAGCCGATCGGTACGCTGTCTTCGACCAGGGGACGAAGGTCAATGGCTTGCATCGAGGTGACGCCGGTGATCCGAACGCCCTGGGCGACAGCGCCGGTGCCGGGCAGTATCAGCAGCGTTATGGTCGCACCGGCGATCATCCTCATGGGCGGACTCCGGAGGCCGCGCTCGACCACGCGCTGAGGTGGCAAGGCGCGCACTCCCGGTTCGCCTTGTGCTCGCGCTGCTCGGCATGACACGCCAGGCAGGTCGCGCGAATGGGGTTGACCGCCGCGCCGCGTTCGCGTTCATGACAACCGGACGTGCCGCATCCCGTGATGTGCATGGCTCGGGTATGCGTGTCGCGAGCTGGTGGGTGGCAGCTCGCGCAGTCACGCTCCGGTGTGTGATGATCGGCATGGCACGACGCGCAGGTTCGGTCGACCGTTTTCTGGCGCGAGTTGGCATGGCAGCTGCCGCACTCCAGACGCGCGTGCCGGTCGTGCGCGAAAGGGAGCGAACGCGTGCGTGGTTGCGCCCACACCGTCAGCGCAAATGGTGTAGCCAGCTGACGCGCGGGTCCGATCTCGGCTGGCGCGTGGCACCGGGCGCAGTCACGCGCCGTCGCGTTGTTGCCGTGGTGACAACCCTGGCAGTCGCGCGCTATCGACTGCCTCAGCTCACCGTGCCCGGTGCGCGTGCTGTGACATGTGGTGCACGACAACGATGCATGCCGCGCGTGCTCGAACCGCGTCGTGTCCCGACCCTGCCCGGCCGCTGGTGCTCGAGTGTCCCTCAGCGCCTCCGGGGCGGGCCCGCTTCGCCATCGTTCCCTCCCGGCCGGCAATGGCGACAACGCCATGCCTGCCTGACGATTACCGCCCAACGAAGCGGGCCGAAGTGTGATGCCTTCAGTCGCCCCGTGCGGCGGAGGCGCCAACACGTCCCGTCCGTGACCGATCAGCGGAGCGTGACCACGAGACGAAGGAGCGGGCAGCTGCTCGTTAGGTGGACGCGTCCTCACCGCGGGATCCGAGATTCCCGTATGGCAGCTCCGGCAATCGACCGCGTCTGCCTTCCACGTGTGTGCGCCATGGCAGGCGCCACAGGTCTGCAGCCGGTGGCGGCCGAGACTCCGGTGCATGGCTGTCAGCGTGTCCGAGCGCGAATGACACCCTGATGTGGCACACGACTGGAACGCACCCTGGGGCGTGGTCTGCGTATGTGGATTGTGGCACGTACCGCACTTCGCGCCATGCGGTTCGTCCTCCGGCGCAAATTTGCCCATGCGTTCCTGCATCGCATGACATCCAAGACATTGCTGGTCACCCGGCCCGAGCGCCGCGCGCGAGGAATCGATCGGATTTCCCTCGGCGGCCTTCACGGTGAACACATGACAGACGGTGCAGTGCAAGTCCGTCTGCTGGGCCATGCCCCCGAGCTCGACCTTCAGGTCGTCATGACAGCCCGATTGCGCGCACGTCTCGCTCACCGGCTTGAATCGATGCACCTCACGTGCGTGACAGGTGGTGCATTCCATGCGCGCCATCAACGGTGACTGCGGATTCAGGTGCACCTGATGGCCGGCGGTCGCCGAGACCCGTTTCCAGGTGCTGTCCGCGTCCCGCTGGATGTGGCACTCGGCGCAAATCGCGTTAGGCACCGTACGATGCGCCGGAATGGAATCCGGTCGTTCCGTGACCTGGACATACAGCTCGAGGGAGCTGGCGAAGATCGACTGCCGGTGACAATCGTGGCACTGCAGCTTCGCATGCTCGCTGGTGCCGAACCGCTGGAACGGAACGGCCATGATGTGGCAGCCGGCGCAGAACTCGTTGTCGTGCATCATGTAGTTCCACGACCACGTCCCGGCGAATCCTATACCGCCCAGGATCACGAGCGTGATCGCGGCGAACCCCATTTTCCAGGCCCGCGACTTGACCCCGAACCACGCACCGAGCGCTACGCGATTCCGCCACGCGAGGACGGCCATGACGATCGCCACCGCGGCGCCGAGCAACACGCCGCCTATCTGGACCCACTGCGGTACCGTGTTGAAGAGGAACCGGACGACGCCAAGCGCGGGAGTGGGCAACGGCGACGCGACCGCGATGGAATCGGCGCGGATCGAATCCGGAACCTGTGCGCCCTGCTGTGCGAAGATGGCGACGGCGCGCAACAACATGGTCTTCATCATGGCCGCTGGAATGGGACCGACTGGCTCCAACGTACCACAACACGGTGCGAAGCGGATGGGCTCGTGAGCCCCATCCGCTCCGGACCTAACGGGTCCTGGAAGTCATCAGTGGGTGACAACCTTGATGCGCTTTGCGTCCGCAGCAGTCGGGGCAAGTCCGGGGGGCAACGGAATCCCGTAGGTCTGGTTCAGAGCAACGCCGCTGTAGCGCAGCAGCGCCTTGATCATGAATGGATTGTGCACTTCCGAGCCGGGCATCTTGGCCAGCGCCGAATTGAACTTCGCTCCGCGGCCGACAGTGACCTTGCCCGCGCCGAACTGCGTGGCGGGTACCTGCGCGATCATCCCATCGAGCAGCGCGACCAGTCCGTTGACGTCGTTCTCGGCGGTGATGAATGCCGACCGTGCTGTGAGTTCGGAGCTGTGACATCCGGATCCGGCGCAACCCTTGAAGGAGCGCGCCGTGACCGCGCAGGTCTGATTCGACGTCGGGCGACCGTTGGCGTCGACACACGGAATGGGCAGCCAGCGATGACCCACGACCGAGATCTGAAACTGCCCCGTGGCCTTGTCGGTCACGGTATAGCGCTGCACATGACAGGTGGCACACAGTTTCGGATTGGCTTCGGAACCATGCGTGGACTGTGTTTCCAGGAATTGGATACCGGGTGGCCACCAGCCAGCAGTACCAAAGACCAGCGGTCCGTGAGGAGCGTGCGGCTCATCGCGAGATTGAGCCCAGTCTGGCGTCGAACGACGATTGTGGCACTTGGCGCACAGATTCGTTTCCGGATCGCGCGAGTCCACGGCGAATCGCAGTTGCTTTGGATTCCCGGAACCATGCGGATCGTGACAGACAGCGCACGTCACGCCTTCGCCGGTTGCGATCGTCCGGCCGGCCGACTTCTCCGTGTAGTTCGTGTTCACACCCCAGTTTTCCAGAACGGCCTGTCCGATATGACAGCCCTGGCAGGCCGCGCGCGGACCGAACGGAATGTCTGGCGCCGTTGCCGTCGCGCCGTTGTAAGCGCGCGTGTACGACGTTGCGTGCCGTGATTCGCGCCATTCCTCCACGAAGGGATGGTGCGTGCCTGAGTGGCACTCGGCGCATCCATTGGTGACAGCGGCGCCGGTATCCGCGTGCACCGACGCGAGCATCTGGCCACGAGCCGGCGCTGTGACATGATCCAGTCCGGGTCCGTGGCAGCTTTCACACTGCACATCGTGATAGCGCGAGTCCTTCGTGCTGGTGTACCCGACGTCAGTCGCGGTAACCGCGTTGCCCTTGTTGTTGACCGAGTGGCAGGCCTCACAGGCTGGTGCTTTACCAGCGCTCGCCTGCAGTGTCGCCCATGCATCGCTGTGGGCCGTTTGCTCCCACTTGCCCTGCTGTGTGACGTGGCAATTTCCACACGTCGTGCGGTTGGTCGTCTCGTCGTGATAGCCGAGGAAGCTTGCGGCGGTTGCCGGCGGTGCGACGAACGAGGGGCCGTCGCGATAGACGATCTTTTCGTCGACGCAGCCGCTGGCCGAATACACCAGGAAGACCAACGGTGAAGTCCACCAATCCTGCCGCATCCACAGGCGCCGCATTCCGCTGCCTCCCGTCGTCACGAAGATCCGCTGCCTGACGTCGAGCGGTCGGTCCCCCCGGACGCGCGATCAGGCAAGCGGATGATCTCGTGCAGGTGATCAGAGACTCCCCGACCAGGGGTGCACCATTCTACCTGCGAGCTGGCAGCGCCGAAATCGCCCGTTAGGGGTAGAGATCGGGATGGATGCCGTCGGCTGGATCCGCGGGAGCCTGTGCTGTCCACCGTCGCACCGTGCGCCAGACGACAGCGCCACCCACCAGGATCGCGGCAAAGGGGACCAGATACACCACGAGATTGAAGCCCTCGGCGCGCGGTGACAGCAGGATCCATTCGCCGTACTTGTCGACGAAGTATGCGCGCACCTCGTCAGGCGACTTTCCCGATCGGAGCTGGTCGCGGATGAGTTCGCGCATCTGCCGCGCGAGCTCCGACGGCGAATCCTGGATCGACTCGCCCTGGCACACCGGGCACCGGAGCTCCGATGCCAAAGCCGTCGTCATCGCCTCGAGCGCCGAATCGGCTTTCGTCAGCGGAGTCCCCGGCCGCACCACCGATCGCGCACTGTCCACCTGACCCGACGCGCATACCGGGATGCTGACAGCGACCAGCACCGCGACCGCAAGACGACTGATCACGGAGTGCCGGCGCCCTCGCGAAGCAATGAATCCAGCTTCTGCGATAGCAGGCGTTCGCTGATCGGTCCGATGTGCTTGTAGGCGACGCGCCCGTCACTCGTCACCAGGAAGGTTTCGGGGACGCCGTACAGGCCGTAGTCGATCGCCGTTCGCGTTCGCGGATCGAGCAGCGACGGGTACGCCTGGCCTCCCATCTCCTCGATCCACTTCAGGCCGAACGACTCCTGGTCGTTATAGAGCAATCCGTAGAAGCGGACGCCGCGATCGTAGTACGCCTTTGCCACATTCGAGAGGTCGAGATGCTCATCGCGGCACTGGAGGCACCATGATGCCCAGAAGTTCAGGACGACGACGCCGCCGCGATGACTCGTCAGGCGCACGGTGTCCCCAAGGGCGAGCGCCAGCTTCCCTTCTCCCGGCGCGAACACCGACAGCGCGAACTCTGGCGCGGCCTTGCCGGGCAGTGGCGAATCGATGGCCTTCGGGTCCCGCGTCAGGCCGAACGCCAGCAGTCCGATCATCGGGAGCAGCAAACCGGTCGCGATGGTGGCGCGCCTCCAATTCATCGAGTGGCCTCCTCGAGTCCTGTTGGAGCTGGCCGGGCGCTCTGCGCCCGGGGAACCTTGGCGGTGGCGGGGGCAAGCTCACGACGACCGCCTCCCAGCGAAACGAGTGCGCCGAGACAGACGATCATTCCACCGATCCAGATCCAGTAGACGAGTGGTTCCTGGATCGCCCGTAACGTGGCAGTGGATCCGTCCTGCGCGAACGCCTGAAGGTTGATGTACAAGTCCCCTCCCGGCCGGCTCCGCACCGAGGGCGTGGGGACCGGCTGATCGGAAGTCGGATAGAAGTTCATCCGGGGTTCCATCCGACCGACCTCGCGCCCTCCCTTGAGGATTGTGACACCGGCAGCAAGGACCGTGCGCTGTGGTTCCTCGCGGCTGTAGACGTCATCGAGACGCACCGTGAAGGGACCGACCTCCATGACTTCGCCCTTGCGAAGCGTCGCCTCGCGCTCGGACCGGAATGTCGATGACGCGGCGATGCCTAACGTGAATGTCAGGACGCCAAGGTGCGCGATGTACCCGCCGTACCGGCGACGATTCGCGCCGACCAGCCTTGCCAGGGCGACCGGCGGCGATTCTCCATGAGACCGGCGCCTGGCGGCAGCGCCGTCGACGAACTCGCGCACGTTGGCCGCCAGCGCGAAGGCGCCAAAGGAGAAGGCCGCCAGCGCGTACGGCGATCGCACGCCGATGACGAGACTCACGACGAGGGCGAGCACAGCCGCCAATGCGGGAGGTAGCAGTTGCCGGCGCACGACCTCGGGCGAGGCAGCGCGCCACGGCAGCGCGGGACCAACGCCCATCAGGAACAGCAGCGCGCAGCAGATCGGCAACGTCATTCGATTGAAGAATGGCTCGCCGACACTGACCTTCACACCGCGGATGGCTTCGGCCACGAGCGGAAACAGCGTGCCCACCAGCACCGTGATGGTAAAGGCGGTCAGGAACAGGTTATTGAGCAGAAACACCGATTCGCGGGAAACCGCGGCATCGAGTGAGCCTGTGGCACGCATCCGCTCCGAGTTTCCCGCCACGAGAGCGAACGACGCGACCAGTACCACCGCGATGAACCCGAGGAAATAGGCGCCGATGGGACCCTCGGAAAAGGCGTGAACAGATGAAAGCACCCCGCTGCGCGTGAGGAACGTGCCGAGGATCGTGAGCGCGAACGTCGCGACAATGAGGTTGAGGTTCCACAGCTTCAGCAAACCCCGGCGCTCCTGCACCATGATCGAGTGAAGGAATGCCGTCGCGGTAAGCCAGGGAATGAACGACGCGTTTTCCACCGGATCCCAGGCCCAGTACCCTCCCCACCCCAGCACTTCATAGGACCACCACATGCCGGCCACGATCGCGGCCGAAAGGAACATCCAGGGCACGAGCATCCACCGTCTCGTCAGGCGGATCCAGCCGTCGTTGTCGATCTCACCGGACAGCACAGCGCCGATCGCGAACGCGAACGGCACCGACATCCCGACGTAACCGAGGTAGAGGAGCGGCGGGTGAATCGCCATCAGCACGTGGTTCTGCAACAATGGATTCGGACCCGGACCGTCAGCCGGAACCGGCGACACCAGTCCGAACGGGTTCGCGGGACCGACGAGCAGGATGAGAAAGAAGACGCTGATCAGCAGCAGCACAGCCCCGGCGTACGGCACGAGCGTTCCTTCGCGCTGCCGATTCTGATAGGTGATCAGCGCCGACAGCGAGGCGAGGACGAAGATCCAGAAGAGGATCGAACCTTCGAGCGCGCCCCACAGGGAGATGACGGTGTAGAACAGCGGCGTCGCCCTGCTACCCACCATCGCCACGTACTTCACGCTGAAGTCGTGGGCGACCAGCGCGTAGACCATGGACAGTGTGGCGACCGTCACCAATCCCCAGACGGCGTAGATCGCCAACTGCCCGCTACGCAACAGGTCGGCGCGCTTTCTGCGCGCGCCCAGCATCAAGGCGAACGCGCCGTACAGCGCGACGCCTAACGCCACCAGCAGTGCTCCCGATCCCAGTAGACGCGTCACGTGCCGGCGCCCTTCTGGAGCGACTTGTACATCTCCTGCGGCCGGCCGCCGTGCTCCGGCTTCTTGTATTCGTTCGAGTGCTTGACCATGAGGTTCGTCGACTCGAAGACCCCGTTGCGATGGTAGCGGCCTTCCACGACCACACCCATGCCGTCACGGAACATCTGCGGTGGCGCGCCGGTGCTGTGCACGTTGACCGATTGGCCGCCGCTGTCGGCGACGACGAACCGGAGATCGAGCTTGTCGGCATCCCACTTCACGCTGCCGGGCTGGACCAGGCCGCCCAGACGCACCGGCACGTCGTACGCCGCGTTGCCGCGTTCCAGCAGTTCCTCCGGCGTCAGAAAGAAGACGACGTTCTTGTCGATCCCGCCATAGAGCAGGAAACCGAAGGCTGCCACGATGGTGACAACAGCCACTACCAATGCCGATTTCCGGCGTCCTTCCACGCTGCTCATGCACTCCTCCCGTCGCGCGATGCCTCATCGAGCCGCCGGCGCGCCTCACGATACACGCGATGCAGGCGCAGCCCGTAGCCAATGAGTCCGACCCACATCACCACGTAGGCCGCTATGACGAATCCGTTCGTGTCAGGCACGATCACGTCCCTCCAGTGCGGCGCGTTCGGCCAGGTGCTCCGCCAGCCGTTCCAGGCGTGCCGCCTGATACCGCTTCATGATGAAGTATATGAGCAACAGCAGCAGCGCGATGCCGTTGGTCCGCAGGCCGATGACATACTCCGGGTCAACGGTGCTCGGATTCGACTGCATCTGGTGCAGCGTGCGCCACCAGCGGACCGACATGTACACGATCGGCACGTTGAGCGCACCCAGCAGACCGACCGCTGCGCTCCATTGCGCGCGCCGGTCCGCGTCCTCCACAAACGAGCGCAGCGACAAATAGCCGACAAAAACGAGGAACAGCACCGCCGTGGACGTGAGTCGCGGGTCCCAGGTCCACCATACACCCCACGTCGGACGTCCCCAGATCGACCCGAGCGCGAGCGTCAGTCCGGTGAACAGGGTGCCGACTTCGGCGGCCGAGGCGGCGAGGAGATCATGACGCTCCTGCCCCTTCCAGAGGTAGAGCAGACTCGCAATCGCCACGACGAAAAAGGCCATGAACGCGTTCCACGCCGCGGGCACGTGCACGTACATGATCTTCTGCAGGTGCCCCATGTCGCGATCGGGCGGACTCGTGATGAAGCCGAGCGCCTGCGCCGCAATCACCGCGAGCAGCGCGACGACTCCGAACCATTCGATCCAACGCGCACCGGCAAGATCGGCCGGTGCGGTCTCTGCCTCAAGGGGAAGGGCGTGACTCATCTCAGACCTCGATGACGTGATCAAACGCGAGGAACGACGCGACAACGAAAATCACGTCGAACGCGATCAGCAGCTGAACCCAGGCGCCCGCGTCCCGCATCGGATTCCCAGCCAGAAACGAGGACGAAGCCTCGGCCGATGCAAGCAGAACGGGCACGAGCATCGGGAACAGCAGCAATGGCAACAGAACCTCCCGCGCCCGGCTGCGGCTTGCCATTGAAGCGTAGAATGTCCCCAGCGCTACGAAGCCAATAGTTCCCAGCACCATCACCCCGGCCGCGGGGGCCCATCCGGCGACCGACCTCACCTGGAACAGGATGATGGCCACCGGCACCACAACGACTTCCACCAGGAGCACGAAGAGCAGGTTCGCCGCGAACTTCCCGGCGAAGATCGTCCAGCGCGGCGCCGGATACAGCAGCAACGGCTCGAGCGCGGCGCCGTCGAGTTCAAGCTGGTACGAGCGATTGAAGGCCAGTACTCCCGAGAACAGGATCGCCAGCCAGAGGGCGCCGGCCGCAGCATCGCGCAGAGCTTCCGTATCGGGCCCGAGCGCAAAGCCGAAGAGCAACAGAATCAGCACGCCGAGAAATGCGACCGCGTTGAATCCGGCCTTCGACCGTCGTTCGGTGGTCAGGTCCTTCCATATGATTGCGCGCACTCGGCGCAGGTCGTGAGAGAGTGGCATCAGTGCGTGCTACCCGCCGAAACGAGTGTCAACGGTGTGACTCCAGCGCTGACGCCAATCACGACGCCGCGACCGAGTTCAACGATGCGGTCGAGCACGCGCTCTCCCTGCCGACGATCGTGCAACACCACCAGCGCGGAACCGCCACTTCTTTTCGTATCCTGAATGACCTCGTTCACAAGTTCGATGCCCTGCGGATCGAAATTGTTGTAGGGCTCGTCCAGGAGCAGCAACATTGGGGAAGCGAGGATCAGTCGAGCGAGTGCGAGACGGCGCTGCATGCCGGCCGAGAAGCCGCGCACCCGCTCGTCGAGCACCGGGGTCAGTCCAACCCGATCCGCGGCGGAGGGGATCCCGGACTCGGTAATCCCGAGCATCCTTGCCGCAAAGAGGAGGTTTTCGCGCGCGGTCAGGTCCTCGTACAAGCCGGGTGCATGTGCCAGGAATCCGACACGCCGCCGGACTTCGATCGCAGCACGAATCAGGTGGTGCCCCGAGACCCAGCCTTCCCCGGCCGAAGGCCTGAGCGCGGTGGCGATCACCCGAAGGAGAGTGCTCTTGCCACTTCCGTTATGTCCCACGATGCCAACGACTTCGCCGGGCTGAACGTCCAAGGTGACGCCGCGCAGCGCCCAGCGCGTACCAAAGCGGCGGGCGAGTCCATTGAGCCTCAAGGTGGATTTGGGAGAATCGCTCACGTAGTGGTTTGAAGGTCCCCGACAACCGGTATGCCGAGTCCTGAAACGTACAGTCCAGTTTAGTCCCCTGCCCGTGCAGGGATGACATGCATGGTCCATGTTGACCGGCGGTTTAGCTTGGGCACGTCCTACAGCCCTCTTAATCCGTGACCGTACCGGTTCCCCGGCCCGACGAGGTCAAACTCGCCCGCTCCTTCTATCACGAGCCGGCCGGCACTGTCACACGGGACCTGTCCCTCAAGGATCTCTCGGCGTGCGTGCGGGAGGGCCGGGGACCGCTCTGGGTGGACATCGACACGTCAGTGCGGCAGCAGCTCGCGCTGCTCGAGAAGGTCTTTGGTTTCCACCATCTGGCGATCGAAGACGCGATGAACCCGAACAGCCGGGCCAAGGTGGAGGCATACGACGGATACCTGTTCGTCGTTCTGCGCGCCGTGAGGCTGGATGACCAGACCGACGATCCATACGACATCGAGACCGAGAACATCCATTTCTTCATCAGCCAGAACGTCCTCGTCACGGCGCACACCGGACCCTCGCGCCTCATTGATTCCGTGGCCGAGCTGGTGGTCCGCAGCAATGACCTGATTGGACGAGGACCCGGGCGACTCGGGCATCTGGTCATGGATGCCGCGGTCGACTCGTTCTTCCCGGTGCTCGACCGGATCGACGAATTCATCGACTCGCTGGAGGAGCGCGTCTTTCAATCGTTCAGGGAAGAAGCGCTGCGCGACATCTTCTCGGTCAAGCGGATGGTGCTCTCGCTCCGACGGTACCTCGCGCCCGAGCGCGAAATCTTCAACGTCCTCACGAACCGCCCGTCTCCGTTTCTCCCGCCAGACATCCAGCTGTATTACCGGGATATCTACGATCACGTCCTGCGCATCAACGACTCGCTCGACACGTACCGCGACCTGCTGAGCAGCACGATGGAGAGCTACCTGTCGCAGGTCTCGAACCGGCTGGGACTGGTCACCAAGGGACTGTCGGTGGTGGCGACGCTCTCCGTGCCGTTCGTCGTGGTCAGCGGGATGTGGGGAATGAACTTTGCGAAAGTGCCGTTGGCGGATCATCCGTACGGCTTCATCATCATGCTGTTCGTGCAGCTGGCGTTAGGCGGGGGACTGCTGTGGGTGCTGCGAAGGATGGGGCTCTTTTGAGACGGGCGACGGGTGACGGGAGATCGCGCTCTCGCCCGTCTCCCGTCACAAGTCCCCCGTCACGGTACTGGCCCCTTCCACGCCGCCAGGCCCAGTTCAAGAACAAGCACGAAGAGCGCGATCGCCAGCGGCCACCGATAGAGCTCCGTGTAGCGCGTGTAAACTTTCATACGCACCGGAGTGCGCTCGAGCCGATCGATTTCGGCGGTGATTCGATCGAGCGCTTCGGCGTCTCGCGCCCGGAAGTATCGTCCCCCGGTTTTCTGCGCGACCTCGGTCAGGAGCGCATCGTCGATCTCCACCGGCCGGTTCTCATAGCGCAGGCCGAACACGCCTCGCCCTACCGGTACGGGAGCCATCCCTTCGGTCCCCACTCCGATGGCGTAGATCTTCACGCCGATCGCGGCGGCAGCTTGCGCCGCGGTGCGCGGATCGATCGCGCCGCGATTGTTCACGCCATCCGTCAGCAGCACCATGACGCGCGATCGTCCCGGCGCGCCGCGCAGCCGGTTTGCCGCCGTCGCGATCGCCGTGCCGATCGCCGTACCATCATCGAGCTGCCCGGGTTGGAGGTTGTCCACGGCCGCCAGCACCACCGGGTAGTCGGTCGTCAGTGGCACCTGCGTGAGCGCTTCGCCCGAGAACGCGACCACGCCGATCCGGTCGCTGTTTCGCATCGTTATGAATTGCTTGACCTTGTCGCGCGCCACTTCGAGCCGGTTTTGCGGCTGGAAATCTTCAGCCAGCATCGAGCTCGAGATGTCGAAGGCGATCATGATGTTGATGCCTTCACTGTTCGACTGCGCCGAACGCCCCGCGGCGCGCGGCCGCGCCAGCGCCATCACCAGTCCCGCGATGGCAAGGCTCCTCAGGATCACGAGCAGGCGCGTCACGCCGCGTCCCGCGCGCGGCAACCGAGCCAGGAGCGCGGTTCGTGAATAGGTGATCGCACCCTCGGGCCGCCGTCGCCGCCACCACCACCAGAACGGCAGCACAAGCAGGAGCACCAACGCCCACGGACTGTGGAAATCGATGACCGGAAATGCTGGTACGTTTGAAAGCAGCTCGTCGAGCATGTCGCTGGGCTGAACGGCGGACGCGTCCCGGTTCTCTTCCGGTCAGGACGCAAGATCGGCACTCGGCTCCCATACCGGAAGTCGAATGGTACCAAGCGTTTCGTCGCGGGCGCTTTCGCAACGCACTGGGGCCTGACGCGTCTCTACAGGAGGCCGCGTCTCTTCCCTCCCCCCTTCCCTGGCCGTACTTCCCATCATGCATCCTGACCGACGACGCCTTGTCGCCGCTGGCGCCGCCTTGCTGCTCACGGCCGGAGCGGGCCTGCTCGTCGGCGGCGCACTGGTCGACCGGGGGTGGTTGACCGTCGCCGGCGCCGTAATCCTCGTCGGAGCAACGGCTGTCTTCACGCTGGCCCTGGAGGCCACGGACACGTCGTCGAAGGAGGCGTCGGAACTCCAGCGCGCGGCGGCAGCGTTCGAAGTCCCACTCTTCGAACGCTTGTCGGATCCAGTGCTCCTCGTGGATCGTGAAGGCACCGTGCTGCGCGCGAGCGCGTCAACCGCGCGAATGCTGGGCCACGTGCCGTCGTCACTGGCGGGCAGGCCGTTGGGGAATCTGATGCACGAAGACGACGCCGCTGCTCTCGATCCATTCCTTCGTGATGTGATCGACGGCGCCGACGGTGGCGCCGCGCCACGCTGGCGCATGCGCCGCGCCGACGGCGGCTGGCATTCGTTCCGTGCCGCGGCAACGAGCCTGCTCGACGAGCCAGCGATAGGCGGCGTCGCGATTGTCCTTCGGGACGACAACGAGGCGGCATCGATGGCCGACCTCCCCGCGGATCCCCCGCTGAACGATCCTCTCACCGGACTGGCGACCCGCGCGCTGTTCCGTGACCGGGTGGAACACGCGCTGGCTCGTTCGCGACGGCTCCAGCTTCCGTTATGCGTCGTGCTGCTCGAGTTCGACGATTTCCGCGCCGGCAGCGTGCGCGCGACCTATGAAGAACTGGAGCTCCTGCTTGCGGCCGCCGCGACGCGCGTGAAAACGAGCTTGCGATCGTCCGACTCTGCGGCGCGTCTGGAAGGGACGCGTTTTGGAATCCTCCTGGAGGATATGAGCGAGGGGCGTCATTTCTCGCACGTGAGCGAGCGACTCGCCAGGCTGTTTACCACGCCCCTCATCGCGCGTGAAAAGGACTTCATCGCCAGCGGGAACATCGGCATCGCCACCGCCGTTCCCGAGGATGGGACCGACGAGTTGCTCCGGAACGCCGACGTCGCCTTGCGCGCCGCGCGGCGGCGCGGCCGGGGCACGGTGGAGCTGTACGATCCGCTGCAGCACGCGCCGGCGCTGGGTCATCGCCACCTGCAGGACGATCTCCGGAAGGCGATCGACTTCGGGCAGCTCACCCTTTTGTACCAACCCATCGTCATTCTCCGGAACCGTCGGATCGCCGGCGTCGAAGCGCTGGTGCGCTGGCAGCATCCTGAACGCGGCGTCATTCCGGCGGCGGCGTTCATCCCGGTGGCCGACGAGACCGGATTGATCGTGCCGTTAGGCCAATGGGTGTTCAAGGAGGCCTGCACGCAACTGGCGCGCTGGCAATCCGAGCTCGGCCCCGGTCGCGCGCTCACGTTGACGGTGAATATCACCGCGCGGCAGTTGCTGGCGCCGACGTTCGTTGCCGACGTGCGCCGCGCGATCGACGACGCGGGCATCGACCCGACACGCCTCGTGCTGGAAATCACGGAACAGGCGTTGGCGCGGAACGTCACCGATACCCTGCGTCGCGTGCGCGAAGTCCGCGCGCTCGGCGTTCGCTTTGCGATTGACGACTTCGGCTCCCGCAGCGCGACGCTGGGCGACCCCGCCGACATCCCGGTCGACATCCTCAAGATCGACCGCACGTACATCAGTCAACTGATGCGCCGGCCCGAGGATCACGCCGCCACCCGGGCGATTGTCGCGTTAGGCCGGCTCAAGCAGCTTCGCACCGTGGCGGCCGGGATCGAGCAGGAGGACCAGATGGCCGAGCTGCTGCGCTTCCGCTGTGAATACGGCCAGGGTTCGCTGTTCTCCGAACCGCTCGACGCCGAGGGCGTGCTCCGGCTGCTGCGTCGCGACTGAGGCTAGTCCGGCGCCGTCGCTGCCGACGGCGTCGCGATGACGGCGGGCGCCAGGGCGCGACCGTACTCCAGCTGGTAGAACTTCATCAGCTCGAAGAAGTACGCGATCGCCAGCGGTCCAAGGAGCAGTCCCGGCAGGCCGAAGTACTTGATGCCGGCAAACGCGCCGACCAGCGTCACCATCGGATGGATGTTGGAGACGCGCTTGTAGACCATGGGGCGGATCAGGTTGTCGACGTTGCTCGCCAGCAGCCATCCGACCACGAGCATGACGACCATGGCTCCGTACCGCTCCTGGAAGAAGAGCACGAGGACGGCCGGCATCCAGACGAGTCCCGTGCCCAGCACCGGGAGGATAGACGCGAAGGCCGCCATGCTTCCCCACACCAGCGGGTCGGACAGGCCGGTGAGCAGAAAGGCCAGTCCGATCAAAGTTCCCTGCGCAATGGCCACGACGAACGTGCCTAACAACGTGGCCTGCGTGACGCTGTAGAAGTGCAGGCGAAGCGTGTCGGCCGTTCCGCTCGAGAAGGGTACATACCCGTGAAAGCCGGACCAGAGCGCATCGCCAGAGTGGAGCATGTAGTACAGCCCGAAAAACGCGATGATGAGGTTGAGTGACGCGCTGGCGGCGCCCCCCAGAAATCCGATCGCCTGGGCCGAAACCCATTGCACGAGTGTGCCGGACGCCTCGGCGACCTGAGCTCCGAGGTTGATGTTCCCAATGCGAACCCGCGACAGTCTGTCGAGCAGGACTCCGCTCTGCAGGCTTTGAAGTGCCGCGGGCACGCGATCGATCAGGATACTGAACAACCAGGCCAACGGCAGTGCGATCACGATGATCGCGACAATCAGCGTGATGGCAGACGCGAGCCCATCGGGCATCACCCGGGCGAGACGCTTATACGGCCCGACGAAGATGACATAGAGAACGGCGGCACCGAGAAGGCCGCTCAAGAACGGCGTCAGCGCGACAAGAATCGCGATGCCGAGCACCAGGATGAGCAGACCGGCGCGATCGCGAGGCGTTTCGAAGAGGCGCACTACTTGACCTCGGGGCCGCCGCGCCGGTTATCGGGAACGAACCGGTTCCTCGCTGGCATGACGACCGCCATCAATGACGTCGAGTCCAGCGTTGCTCCCGCGGGAAGAATCTCGTTCGCCGCGAGCAGGTGGGCCGTCAGGCTGTAGACGTCATCGTCGGACAACGAGCCCGGCGCCGTCAACGGCATGGTGCGCTTGATGTAGTCGAACAACGTGGTCGCCTCGGGCCAGTAGTTGCCGACGGTGCGCACCAGCTTCGGGTCATTGCCGAACGGAAAGCCCTGACGCGGCTCGCGGCCCACGAGCGGTGGATTCGGGGGGGTACCGGCCCTGCCTTCGCCGTTTGCGCCATGGCACGAGGCGCACTGCGCCGCGTACAAGGCGGCACCACGCGTCGCGTCTCCTTTCCCCGCCGGCAGTCCTTCACCGGATGGAGACACGTCCGTGTTGAGGGCCGCGATGTCGGCGGCGTTGGCCGGAGCGCCCAGGCCGTACGAGGCCGGAGCGGCATCGGCGCCACGATCCGCCATCTGGCAGGCGGCCAGCGCCGCGAGCAGGACGATGCCTGACGAGTACCGGTGCATCAGGTCTCCCAGTGGAAGTGGACCCCGCCGTCGGGTTCGATGCGCCACCCCCGGACTGCGTTGTTGTGATAGTCGGTGCCGCTCCCTCGTGCCTCCAGCAATGCCTTGCGGCCCGGTTGCACATACCCCGTCTCGTCGGTCGCGCGACTGAGCAGCACCGCCGACGCGCCGTCCCAGTTCCACATCATCGAGAACCGGGTGTGCGCCTTCGGCAGGGCCGCGCCCTGCAGCTCGGCGTCGTGCCAGGTGGCGCCGTTGTCGGCGCTGATCTCGACACTCGTTATGCGGCCGCGGCCCGACCACGCCACGCCGGACACGGCGCGCCAGCCCTGTCCGGTGAGTCGCGACGGCACGGAGGGCGACGTGATGATCGACTTCGCGTCCATGACAAAGCTGAAGATCCGGGCCGTGCCGTCCTTGAGCGGATCCGTGTACTTCGACGTCTCCCAGCGCGTCATCCAGGGCCGGGTTCCCAGCTCGAGACGTCTCAACCATTTCACGTTGGCATTCCCTTCCCAGCCCGGCAGGAGCAGGCGAAGCGGGAATCCCTGCTCGGGGCGCAGCGGTTCACCGTTCTGCGCCCAGACGATCAACGCGTCATCGAGCGCCTTTTCCATCGGGATGCTGCGCGTCATGAGGCACGCGTCGGCGCCTTCGGCGAGGAACCACGTCGCGGTCCGCTGCGCACCCGCCTCCCGGAAGAGCGTCGCTACCGGCACGCCCGTCCATTCGGAGTTGCTCGTAAGGCCATCGGTGCGTTGCGGCGTCATGTCCGACGCCGGATTCACCCACGCAGCGCGGCCGTTGCCCGAGCATTCGACGAAGTAGACGCGGGTCACCTGGGGGAAGCGCCGGATGTCGTCGACGCTCAGGGTGAGCGGCCGGTCCACCAGCCCGTGGATCACGAGTCGATGCACCGCGGGATCGATCGCCGGCACGCCGGCATGGTGTCGCTCAAAATGAAGGTCGGACGGCGTGATGGTTCCGGAGAGGCTTTGCAACGGCGTGAGCGAACTTCCCACCGGACTCCCAACCGGCGTTCGGCCGGTCGGGGCAGCAAACGGCGAGCGCGTTCCCACCGCTGTCGTCGGAGCTCCCATCAAACGGGCCGGGCCTGCGATTGGCGCTGGCGGTGGCACGACACCCTGCGCCATCGCCGGCACGGGAATGCTGGCGGCGATCGCGGCGCCTACCGTTCCAGCGATCCCCTCCAGCGCCTGGCGGCGCGTGATGTCGCCGTCGTCAGTGGGTTCATGGACGACTGGATCGAGTGGCGTTGACACCGGCATTTGCCTCCACGGAATCGGTCTGTGACGCGGTGGCATATCCTGCATGTCGCGGCGCATTCCCGGAAGCTGGAACCTCAATTTCACGGCAGAGCCCGTTGGACCGCACAACAAAGGACTGGAACCAGCCTGCAAGTCTGCGTCTTATTGTGGCGAGTAAACGAACCGCAAAATCGATTTCGGAGGATCTGGAATCATGGACGCCACTCGTCGCGATTTTCTCGGAAGGATCACCGCCGGCGCGGCCGCCTACAGCGCGCTGCCCGTAGCCCTCGCACTTAGCGCCTGCGCCGCAGAGGGTAGTAATCAGGCCGCCGGTGAATTCGATCTCACCTGGCCTGCGAAGCTCACCGGAAAGCACAAATCCGTGTTCGACATGGCGGAAGTCGAAAGTGGATATGGCCTGTGGCGCGGCATGGCGTGGGCCGGGCAGGTGCAGCAGTACATGGGAGTGGCGCCGACCGATGTCTCACTGGCGATCATCCTCCGGCACGGCGCGATCGTGCTGGCGATGGACCAGGCGTTCTGGGACAAGTACGGAGTCGGAAAGCTGAAGTCCGTCACCCACCCGATGACGCAGCAACCGACGGACAAGAATCCGGTGCTGCTTGGCGTGGCTGAAGGCGTCCCTGCCCCATTCGATGCGGCGGCGCTGCCGAAGCAACAGGCGCGCGGCGTGATTTTCCTCGCCTGCAACCTGGCCTTCAATCTCGACATCGTGCCAATCGTCGTGGCGGCGGACAAGGTCAGCGAAGCGGATGCGCGGAAGACCGCCCTCACGCATGTCCTCCCTGGCGTTCTGCTCCAGCCTTCCGGTGTTTTCGCGGCGACGCGCGCGCAGGAAGCGGGGTGTTCGTACGTGAAAGCCAGTTAGCGTAGAGCGCAAAGCGCAAAGCGCAGAGGGCTGCAACCTGAGCTCTCTGCGCTTTGCTTTTGCTTCCCGCTGTTGCTCTTACCCTTTGCGCTTTGCGCTTTGCGCTCTACGCTCAGTTCGGTGCGCTACCGCCCTTCCGGCACCACCGGAACCGTTCTCGCCGGCCCACGTCCAGCGCCCAGATCATTCCAGTTCATGATCGCGTTGAAGCCGAAGATGTAGGTGCCGTGAGTCTGCCACCGCCAGAACGGCCGGATCCCGAAGCTCACCACGTGTCCCGTTCCGATCGGCGAGTCGACCAGCTGCGCGCGGCCGGCCAGCGACCCGCCACCCACGAGCACACCGGACAACAGCATTTGCGTCGTGTCGGTCGGGAAACGCAGCACGACCCGCGGCGCTTCCGGGTTCGCGGTCGCACCGCCAGGTCCGCCACGGCCGCCGCCACCGGCTCGTCCGCCC
>CAZSNV010000025.1:0-29468 GCA_964608035.1 uncultured Gemmatimonadaceae bacterium
AAACGCGCCAACAGATGGATGCGAAGGGCTGGAAGACCGTCGTTGGATTCCAGACGCGGAATCCCGTGCATCGCGCCCATGAGTACCTGCAGAAGGTCGCGCTCGAAACGATCGACGGGTTGCTCCTGCATCCGCTGGTGGGCGCCACGAAATCGGATGACGTGCCGGCCGACGTACGGATGCGCACGTACGAAGAGATCCTCGAGCACTACTATCCGAAGAGCCGCGTGATGCTTTCGGTGTTTCCGGCAGCCATGCGATACGCGGGCCCGCGTGAGGCGGTCTGGCACGCCATCTGCCGCAAGAACTACGGCTGCACGCACTTCATCGTCGGCCGCGACCACGCCGGCGTCGGGAACTACTACGGCTCCTACGATGCGCAGGTGCTCATCGACAGCCTGCCGGCGCACGAACTCGGCATCACCGCGGTGAAGTACGAGCACACGTTCTTCTGCCGCACCTGTGGCAACATGGCGTCGACGCGGACCTGTCCGCACGGCAAGGAGCACCACGTCATCCTGAGCGGCACCAAGGTGCGCGAGATGCTCACCAACGGGGAGCTGCCGCCGCCCGAGTTCACGCGTCCCGAAGTCGCGCGCATCCTCATGGATGCGTACCAGGCACAGGCGACAGCCGCCACCAGCTGACGGTGCGCCCATGACCACCGGCGGAGGGGCCCTCTAGATGTGCGGCATCGCCGGATTCGTCAGGGCCGGTGGCACCCGCGGCTCGGACGAAGCGTTGCTCCGCGCGATGTGCGATGCGATCACGCATCGCGGACCCGACGATGAAGGCCGGGCGCTCATAGGCCAGGCGGCGCTTGGCATGCGACGGCTCAGCATCATCGATGTCGCGGGCGGCCACCAGCCGATCCACAATGAGACGGGCGACGTCAGCGTCGTGTTCAACGGCGAGATCTACAACTATCGCGACGTCATGGCCGGCCTGGTCAAGCGCGGTCACCGCTTTGCCACACGCAGTGACACCGAAACCCTCGTTCACCTTTACGAGGACGACGGCGACCGGATGGTGGACTCGCTGCGCGGCATGTTCGGGTTCGCCATATGGGATGCGCGGCGCGAACGCCTGCTGATTGCACGCGACCGGCTCGGCATCAAGCCGCTGTATTACTGGGAGCGACCCGATGGCGTCGCGTTCGCGTCGGAGCTGAGGTCGTTCCTGGTCGATCCGGATTTCCGCGCCGAGCTCTCGGAAGAGGCGATCGCGCTCTATCTGTCGTTCGGCTACATCCCGGATCCGCACTGCATTTTTGCCGGCGTCCGGAAGCTGCCTCCCGGTCACATCCTGACCTGGACCCGCGATCAGGGTGTACGCGTGCAGCGGTACTGGTCGGCGGCGCGCCCCGAAGTGAGCATGAGCGAAGCCGACGCGGTTGAGCAGTTGAAACGCGTACTCGACTCCGCCGTCCGGTCGCACCTGGAGTCGGAGGTCCCGTTAGGCGCGTTTCTGTCCGGCGGCATCGACTCGTCGACCGTCGTCGCCCTGATGGCGCGCGCCATGGATCGTCGCGTGCAGACGTTCTCCATCGGCTTTGAGGAACCGGAATACAATGAAGCGCCGCATGCGGCCCGCGTCGCACAGGCGCTCAACACCGATCACACCGAATTGATCGTCCGGCCCGACGCCGACCTGCTCGTCGAGGACGTGATCCGCGGATTCGACGAGCCGTTCGCCGATTCGTCGGCCCTCCCCACGCTGCTGGTGTCGCACCTGGCGCGCGAGCAGGTTACCGTTGCGTTGTCGGGCGATGGCGGCGACGAGTTGTTCGGCGGATACACGCGGTACCAGCAGACCCTGGCCATGGAACCGCGGCTGCCGGCGGTGCTGCGCCGCCTGACGCGCGGTCTCGCATTGATGCGCCCCCCCGGAGCCACCGGCCGCGCCTGGATGCTCAACAAAGCGCAGAGCTGGCGTGGTCGTTATGCGGGCACGGTCGCGCTTCCCCTGGCGGCTGGGGAAGGCGGCGTCGCGCTCGACCGGGTCGCCGCGCGGATCCCGGGCTTCGACCATCTCCTCGATTCCTGGTTCGATCAGTTTGGATCGCGCGACTTCGCCACGCAGCTGATGATGGTGGACCTCGAGACCTATCTCCCCGGTGACATCCTCACCAAGGTTGATCGGATGAGCATGGCGGTTTCGCTCGAGGCGCGGGTGCCGATCCTCGATCACGAGGTCGTGGAGTTCGCCATGTCGCTGCCCAGCGCGCTCAAGATGCGAAGCGGCGGCGGCAAGTGGATCCTGCGACAGGCCATCCGCGGCCTGGTCCCGGATTCAGTGCTCGAGAAACCGAAGCAGGGTTTTGCCGTCCCGTTGGACCACTGGTTCCGTGGACCATTGCAGCATCGCCTCCGCGCGCTCTCCGGCCAGAACGCGCGAATTCATCAGTGGATCGATTCCGCCGCCGTGAGCCGCATGGTTTCGGAGCATATGGCAGGTCGTCGCGACCATCAGGGGACACTCTGGCGGTTGGTCGTCCTCGAGGGCTGGCTCAGTGCGCTCGCCGCCGGAGACCTGGCAGGTCCACAACATGTCCACGACCTGCTCCGTCGGACGATCACGAAACGACCCAACGATTCCCGCTCAGGCGCGCGCTTGACCCCGGCGCCTTGAGGGACTGGGCACAAGCGCGGGGAAGCTCACGGAGGCCGGCACGTACCAGCGCTCCTTCGCCAGGATGTCAGCGGACAGCCACACGAATGCCAGCATCACGTACGTGGAGGACAGCACGCCGTAGGATCCGAACACTGATGCGACAAGAAATGCCCAGACGGACAACTCGATGAAGATGAGGAATTGTGCGTCAGTCGGACGAACATTCCTGATCATGTTCTTAGCGCGTCGCAGCTTGGCGATCACGGTCCCCCACATGACCAGATAGATGATCAGGCCAGGGATGCCTGTCTCGGCGGCGAGTCTCAGGTAGGTGCTGTGCGTGTCCCGTTCTCCGCGCACCGACCAATCGAGGCCGCGGCGCAGCGCCACCCAGCGATTTCGGTCCGGCATCATTCCCAGACCCACTCCAGTGACCGGGTATTCGCGGATGGCCTCACCCGCGATGGACCAGACCAGCCAGCGCGCCTCCGCCGATCCTTCGGGGTCCACCCCCTGCATTCCTTTCTCGACCGACGCATTGCTGAGCCCCGCGAGACGTTCCCACACCCCCTTGGGCGCCACGAGCGCGGCGCTGCCAACCACCACCACGAGGAGCACCAGGTCGCGCGTGCGGCGGCGGCTTGTCAGGGGAAGTAGAATGGCAGCGATTCCCATCCCGATCATTGCGCCCCGCGATTGCGTCAGCATTACGGTGAGCGCCAGAACTGCGACTCCAATGAACGCGCAGTACCGCCAGAGCTTGTAACGCTCGACGGCGGCAAGACCGGCGGCAGCGCCTAGCGGAATGAGGCAGAGCGCCGCCAAGTCATTCGGGTTGGAAAAGACGAAGTTCCAGGCGACGCGCCCAAACGGTGAACACTGACAAATGAAATAGTTGAACAGGGCGCCGCGGATTGGATACAGCGCGAAGACCGCAAGCCAGACGATGGTCAGGAAGCGCAGTTCCGCAGGATTGCGGATGATGTTGAAGACGCAAAACGTCAGGATCCAGAGTTTCCCCAGGGACATCAGGGCATTCATCGTGATGTCAGTGCTGGAGGTCACTCCAAGTCCGACGGCAGACCAGAGGATGAGGGCGGCGAAGACCATGAGTGGAGCGGGGACGCGAAGAGTCCCGCCACGAATGAGCACGCCGACGCCAAGGCTGAGCACCGCTATATCACCGGCGGGCAGCTTGTACGAATGAATGATCCAGAGATAGAAGGCGAGTGCCACCAGGCCGAGACTCAAACGTAGCGGTTCCTGGGGTCTCGCAGTCCACACTCCCGGGAAGGGCACTGCGTGCGCCACCGCACTGCCTGCCGACGGGACGCGAGACTGCCGTAGGCTTCTCCAACCACGAACCGGGTTCCTCACGTCGACACTCCGGCGGTGTGCTCACCCTTCGACAGGACAGCGATCATGTTCGAGCGGCGCTCCTTCCGATTGTCGCCTCGCAGGGAGCGCAGGTAAAGCAGCTCCGCAAGGGCGAGTGGCGGCAGGACGGAGAAGATGGCGGTGGTGGACACAAGGTTCATCTCTGCAACATGGAGGCCAGCGAGCCGGGCGACGGACTCGACGTCACGGACGGTATTGGCTCTATAAAAGGTATTGAAGACATCCTTCCCCTGGCGACCGTCCAGCAGCCGAGCCAGGCCGGTCTTGAGTCCGCCCGGGATTCGCCGGGCGACAACAGTCGGGAAGGCATCTGCATTGGGCGTATGGAAAAGGAACAACCCACCTGGTGCAAGGACCCGGCTTACCTCGCGAAATGACCCGACCGGATCCTCGAGGTGCTCCACGACCATGTTCGCCGTGACGACGTCGAACGATCCCGTTGTAAACGGGAGGTGCTGCGCGGGTCCGAAAACCCGGTCGTGAACCGTTCGATTGTCGAGAAGCGAGCCCAGGTCGAGATCGATCCCCACGAAGTGACTCGCCCGTTTCATGAGAACGTGCTCGCTGGGCTCGCGCCACGGCGGAAGCAGTCTCCGACCGCAACCAAGATCCAGCCATCGAACCCCAGTACGGATCCAGTGCATGAGGCGCGCTTCGTAGCGATGCTGCGAGTACTCAAGTCCCGGCACGATGCGACGTTCCATCGCCCAGTAGACCTTGAGTAGCTGGCCTCTCAGGGATGCCGTCATTGGTTGCGTGCCGGATCGTCGTGCCGCGACATCATGCGTCGAATGGGAACGGTGGAGTTGAAGTTATCGGGAGTAACTGCGCGTTCGCTGGCTGGATCCGGTAAACACGGCTGACCCACCTGGTGCTCAATTCCCGGCGGGTCGCATAGCGGCGGTGCGAGCGAAGCGTCATGAGGTCAGCGACTTAATGAACGCCGCGCCAGAGAACCCGCACTCATAGACGCGCGCTGATAACACTCGTTTCCATTGCGCTCGCCCAGATGGGACGTTCGTTTATCGCGCGCTGAAGGCGGCAGGAAGCAACGCGTTCGGGCGAGCGGATCGTCCGGTCTCAAGAAACATCATTGCGACGACGAGAACTGCAGGAATGCGGGCCGCATTGGCGTCACTTAGTGGAATTCAAAGCGAGTTTTGATCGACAGAAAAAAAATGTGACGAGTTTGGAAAATCGTCGTCCAGTTGTGTGCTCTGAGTCACCGCCCGCGAGGCGATCCCGAGCTTACAAAGCGCGCGCCAACCCCAGCCGCAAACTGTCGTCATCGTTGTCTCGCGCCGCACGCTGCCACCGGCCGCACGCAGAGCCGAAGTCGCAGTCACGCGTCTCTGCCTCGCGCAGCGGCACTCGCGTCTACGCGTTTCGAGTCGCGTTCCGGAATCCTCATCACGAGCGACTTCGAGTCCGTGCGCAAACGTCCGACGCCTCAATCGGCCGACAAGAGCATCGTGGCCAATTTGATGAGAAAAGACTGAGAAGCGATCACGGATCACATCTTCTCACGCTGAATCGTGACTCTTCGCACCAGAAGCATGTAAGCGGCGTCAAGTTTAAGGGCACATATCGCGTTGCAGCGCAATGTGTTACAAGCGAGCATGACGTCTCGTCTACTGGTCGTGAAAGAGTAACAGGACAACTCGTGAGGTGCCTCAAACCACGAGGCCCCGACAATGGCAAACCGGTTGAAAAACCGGGACGCAAAGCCACGAGGCTACGGCGCAAAAAACCGCGCTATGCCAGTCGAGCCGCCGAACGGTTTTCGCGGAGAAGCACCTGATGATGCGAACGACGCCCCGCCGCCTCGCGGCCGCCGCCGTCACGATCTTTGCCATAGCAGCTTGCAGCGACAGCGACTCCACAGAGTCGACTAGTCCCAATGGGGAATCGAAGCTCTTCGTCGTCTTGTCGGCAGTCGCGGACACGATTCCTGAATCAACAACCAAGTCAATCTCGGCCCGCGTGACTGATCAAACGGGCCTTCTGAGATTAGTGCCGATTTCGTGGAGGTCCTCTGACCCCGCGGTCGCGTCGGTCAGCGGCGGCACAATCACTGGCGTCGGCCCAGGGATTGCGATGGTCATCGCCTCCGCAGGAAGCGGAGCCGATTCGGCGATCATCGTGGTGACACCAAAGGAGCACACCCTCGACGTGCAACCGAGTGCCGCCATTGTGGCACTGGGTGACACGATCCAATTCATCGCTACCGTCCGCGCGAATAACGGCGACATCGTCTCGGTCAACGAACTGACCTGGAGCAGCAGCGATACCGCCGCTGCCCGGTTCGTGAACGGTGGTTCTCTGATCGGCACAGCCGAGGGAGAACTCTTGGTCTCAGCCGAGGCGGCACATCGGCGGGGAACGGGGTCGGTGCGAGTGTTCAAGTCGCCCGTATCCTCGGTGACCATTTCCCCAAGCACCGCAAACGTTTACAAGGGCGCGCAACTGGAGTTGGACGTTACGCTGCGCGATCAGCAAGGCCGGCTCGTCGAGGGCGACGTCACATTCGGCAGCTCGGACTACTCCAAGGCGACCGTCAATCAGGATGGGTTTGTAACTGGCGTATCCGCCGGAAGCGTCGTGATTACCGCCACGAGCGGAACGAAGACTGGTAGCGCGACGATCACCGTGCTCGGTACCCCGGCGGCGGCGGTCTTAATCAGCATGCCGTCGGATACGGTGCCAGTCGGTGTCGAGATGCAGGCGACCGCAACACCGTTGGACGCCTCGGGCAATCCGCTCACCGGTCGGACCATCGCCTACCAGAGCGCCAATCCTTCCGTTGCCACCATCAATTCCACTGGCACAGTCAAAGGCATTGCCAACGGGTCTGTGAACATCAGCGCCATCGTCGACGGCAAAGTCGCCTCGAAGCGTATCAGCGTCGGCGGCCGACGCGCGACGTCGCTGTCCATCACCCCAGGATCGCCATCAGTCAGCGTGGGAAAGCAATCGCAGTTGAGCGCCAGGGTTCTCGACCAGGTCGGCGCTGAGATAACCGGTCAGTCCATCAGCTGGAACTCGAGCAACCAGGCTGTCGCCCTCGTTTCACAGAGCGGACTGGTGACCGCGTTGAACGGAGGTTCAGCCTCAATTTCGGCCACCCTCGTTTCATCGAGCGGAATGGTGACCTCGTTGAACGGAGGCTCACCCTCGGTTTCTGCCGCCGTCGGCGGTCTCTCCGCCAGCGTCGTGCTCACGGTAGTCTCCGCCCCCGTCGCGTCGGTGCAGGTTACGCCGGCAACGGCGTCTGTCGTCATTGGTGGTAGCCCCATCACGTTGACCGCCGCCGCCTTCGATGCAGACGGAAACCTGCTTTCGGGTCGCGTTGCAACCTGGTCGAGCCAGAACCCGACTGTCGCGTCGGTGAGCTCGTCCGGCGCTCTGAGCGCGGTCGGATCCGGTTCAACGACGGTAACCGCGAACATTGAAGGGAGAAGCGCCAGCGTCACGGTCACGGTAGGCAATGCGCCGGCAGCTCCCGTTGCTTCGGTGACGGTTACGCTTGGAAGCGCAACGCTCAACGTCGGACAGCAGACGCAGGCCTTCGCCGTCTTGATGGATGCGCAGGGGAATGCGCTGAGTCGCCCGATCACCTGGAGCAGCCTGGATACGGCGGTCGCCAAGGTCAACGCGTCCGGGCTGGTCACGTCCCATGCCGGCGGCACCGTTGCCATCATGGCGAGAAGCGAGGGTGTGTCGGGTTCGGCTTCGCTGACCGTCGGTACTCCTTCGCCGTCGTCCGTTGCCTCGGTTACGCTGGACGTTCCGACGCAGGATCTCACAGCCGGGCAGCAGGTCCAGTCGGTTGTCACGCTGAAAGACGCCCAGGGCAACATCCTGACGGGACGCACGATCACCTACTCCACTGACAACTCGGCGATCGTCACGGTGACGGCGTCTGGTGTGATCAGAGGGGTTGGCGCCGGCTACGCGAGAATTCGCGCGACGAGTGGTGGCGTCACAGGCTCCGAAGGCTTCACTGTCACCGGTTCGACGTCCACCGCACCGGTGGCCTCGATCACGGTCACCCCCGCCACGGCCACGCTCTCGATCGGACAAACCTCCCAGGAGTCCGCGGTTGCACGGGACGCGCAGTCGAACGCGATCGCCGGAACACTCTTCACGTGGACGACGACCAACCCTGCGGTGGCGACGGTGTCCACCAACGGCCTGGTCTCCGCGGTGGGCGGTGGTTCCGCGACGATCCGCGCCGCTGCCTCTGGAATCACAGGCAGCATGCTGATGACCGTCACGTCGGCCCCCGCGACAGTCGCGTCGGTAACGCTGAGCCTCTCCGCCAGCAGCATTCTTATCGGCGGCTCGGCCCAGGCGTCCGCGATCGCAAAGGACGCACAGGGCAACACCATCACGGGCCGGCCCGTCACATGGTCCGTGGGCAGCTCGCTCGCATCGATCTCATCGTCCGGTCTCGTCACGGGACTGGTTGCCGGGGTCGTGCCCGTAACGGCCAGGATCGACGGCATCAGCAACTCGGCCAACCTGACGATTTCCGCGCCGCTACCACCGCCGGCGACGACCACGGTGGAGCTGCCGCGCACTTATCTGAATTTCTCGTACCCGGTGAAGACCGGGCAGACGATTACGCTCGCCGCGGGCGGCGACCTGCAGGCGGCGTTGAACACCGCGCAGCGCGGTGACGAGATCGTGCTGGCGGCAGGGGCGACGTTCACCGGGAACTTCATACTTCCCGCAAAGTCGGGCACTGCGGCGAATGGCTGGATCACGATCCGAAGCGACAAGCTCTCTCAACTGCCGCCTATCGGTACGCGCGTCACACCGCAACATGCCGCGCTGATGCCGAAGATCGTTACGCCCGACGTGTCGGCAGCCATCGCAACAGGCAGCGGGACCAGTGGGTGGTGGCTCGCCGGCATCGAGGTGACGGTTTCTGCGTCGCTGACCCATCAACAGTACGGCCTGATCACGTTCGGCGAGTCGGGTGGCACTCAGACCACGCTCGCCAGCGTGCCAAGTGACCTCGTCCTGGATCGGACGTACGTGCACGGCCAGACAACGACTGACCTCAGCCGGTGCGTTGCGCTCAACTCGGCGCGAACGCAAGTCACCGACAGCTACCTGTCGGAATGCCACGGCAGGGATTTCGATGCCCAGGCGATAGCCGGTTGGAATGGTCCCGGTCCGTACAAGATCGTGAACAACACCCTGATCGGTGCCGCCGAGAACATCCTGTTTGGCGGCAGCGACCCGGGGATCGCGGGCCTGGTTCCGAGCGACATCGAGATTCGTCGCAACTACATCTTCACGCCGCTTTCCTGGAAGGGAGTGTGGCTGAAGAAGAACCTGTTCGAGCTCAAGAATGCCGTCCGCGTCCTCGTCGAAGGCAACGTCATGGACGGATCCTGGACGCACGGCCAGACCGGATTTGCCGTCGTGCTGAAGTCCGGCAATCAGTCCGGTGGTTGCCGGTGGTGCAGAACCACCGACGTGACATTCCGCCGCAACCTGATCCGGAACTCCGGTGCCGGTTTCAACGTGGCGGCCAGGGACGACAATCCGAACACCGATACGACAGCGCGTCGCATCCTGATCACGGAAAACGTGCTGGATAACATCGCAACGTCGTCGTATCCGGGAGAATCGCGTGGCTTCCAGCTGCTGAAGGGAACGGCCGACATCACCATCGAGCGCACGCTGCTGACCGGCCCTATCGTGGCATCCATGATGCTCGAGGATTCACCGGGCACGTCGCGAGCCGCGTTCCGCGAGAATGTCTGGGAACACGGGATGTACGGCGCCATCGCCCAGGGCACGTCACCTGGAACGGTTTCGCTGAACAATGGCGCGCCCGGGGCAGTCTGGACGAACATGACGTTTCTCGGTCCCAGCCAGAGCGTCTATCCCCCGGGTACTCTCTTCGCTGCCTCTGAAAGCAGCGTGGCGCTCGCTTCGCAGCTGAGGGCGCTGGTCGCCCAGGCCACGTCGGGCGTGATCATACCGTGACCGGAAAGTCACCGTGCTCCTGCCGCCGCGACGGCGGCAGGAGTGCGGCCGCCGTTAGGCGCCGGAGCGGCGTGAAGTGATGCCTCGCGAAACACATTGGGGCGTTGCGTTGTTCAATCGCCCGGAGCGAACGTGCGACGTGTCCGCTGGATGGCGAGTCACCTTGCCGCGAGCGGGACGGGATAGCGACATTTCACGCGCTGGCGAACAGGTGCTCCGTTGACCACGAACGACGCGTCCGACATCGATCAGATCATGGACATATCCGTTTCATGGGCGGACCGGAGCGTTGTCGATGGCGCACGCTGAGCCGCCGGTCAATGAACGCGAGCGACGCTGGTCCGAAGAAGCGTCCTTTTTTGACGAGGCGGCGCAAAACGCCGAAGTCGGCCCGGTCGACCCTCGAGTTATTGCGCGATATGCATCCCGTCGCCGTCGACGCTTCAGCAAGGAGTTCCGGTTTCGCGTAATCGGGAATCCTGCCGGACTGCGCATCCTCGATCTCGGCTGCGGAGACGGTGAAAACGCGATGACGCTGGCGAAACTTGGCGCTACCGTCGTTGGCGTCGACATCTCGCCGGGTGCGATTGATGTGTGCCGCCAAAGGGCGGTCGCGAACAACGTCGCCGACCGCACGAGGTTTGTCTGCTCGCCTGTGGAGCAGGCGGACCTGGGTTCGCAATTCGACGTTGTATGGGGAGATGCCATTCTCCACCACATCATACCCGACCTTGCGTCGGTCCTGACGCGGGCTCGCGAGTGCCTGGCGGCCGGTGGCAGGTTCGTGTTCGCGGAGCCCGTCGACCTGTTCCTCGCGCTGCGCAGACTTCGTGAGCGCCTAACGGCTGTCGAGACGGGCGGCACATCGGACGAGCGGCCGCTGCAGCGCGGGGAGCTGGATCAGGTAACGCGCGTGTTCCCTGAAGCGAGGTTCCGGTATTTCCGGATGCTGTCGCGACTCGAGCGCCTTTTCCTGACGGATGGACCCGTGGTCTACGAGTCGGCCGGACTCGGAACCAGAGCGGCAGTCAATGCGCTCGCCGTTGTCGATTCCGTGGCGCTTTCCCTGCCGGTCGTTCAGCGCCTGGCCGGCGTAGTCGTGATCTACGGCGCTCGCACCTGATCTCACAGCCGGCGCCCGGGCAAACGGTCGCGCTTTCCGCGTGAGCGATTACCTGGGAAGGACAACTCCCTGGGTGGCCTGCTTGACTATGCGTCGGATCTCGCTCGCCAACGGCGCGCCGCTTTCAGCGCTTCGAAACTGCGTGCCGGGCGGATAGCCGGACTGCATCGGACCGATGAGCGTGATGTTCGCCCACGTGGTACCTGGGGCGCCCGTCGCGATTGATGGGCCCCCCGGGGCTCGGTCGGTCGCGACGACACCATACCTGCCTTCTGCCCAAACGTTGTCGCGAAAAACCGCCCGCAACGTTCCAGGGCTCCCTTCGAGAACCAGTGGCGCTATCAGGTCACCGGAAAGCACGCTGCGTTCAATCGTGATATCGGCAGTTTCCCGCAGCAACTGGAACCCTCTCTGCTCGCCCTCGTACGGGGCAATGCCAATTCTCTCGAGCACATTTTCGGTGATCAGGATGCGTCGCGCCGTCGTATCGGTGTTCGGATTGTCGTCCCTGGCCGCCACGTTGAAACCGGCACCGGAGTTCCGGATCAGGTTGCGGCGGAATGTCACGTCGGTGGTTCTGCACCACCGGCAACCACCGGACTGATTGCCGGACTTCAGCACGACGGCAAATCCGGTCTGGCCGTGCGTCCAGGATCCGTCCATGACGTTGCCTTCGACGAGGACGCGGACGGCATTCTTGAGCTCGAACAGGTTCTTCTTCAGCCACACTCCCTTCCAGGAAAGCGGCGTGACGATGTAGTTGCGACGAATCACGATGTCGCTCGGAATCAGCCCCTGGATCAGGGGATCGGCGCCGCCGAAGAGGAGGTTTTCACCGGCACCTTCGAGATGGTTGTTCTCGATCCTGTATGGTCCGGGCCCGGCCCAGCCGGCGATCGCCTGGGAATCGAAACCTCGCCCGTGGCAGTCGCCAAGGTGACTGTCGACAATCACTGTGCGGGCTGAATTCAGTGCAATGCAACGGCTCATGTTCGAGGTCGACTGGCCGTGCACGTACATGCGCTCGATGACGATGTCTGAAGGCACGCTTTCCATCGTCGATTGATCACTTTCTCCGGCGAAAATCAGACCGTACTGCTGGTGAGTGAGCGCTGGCGAGACGGTGACCTCCAACCCGGACAGCCACCAACCGCTCGCGCCGGCCTGAAATCGTATCGCCGGCGCCGTATTGGTCGTGATGATGGCTGGCATGAGCGCACCGTCGGACGGTGTCACGCGCGTCCCTGGCACCGGCAGGCGATCGGACTTTTCGCCCCGGATCACGACCCAGCCATCCGCGGGAGTGCCTTTGAGGGCCGGCAGCGTGAAGTTGCCGGTGAACTGCGCTGCTGCAGCGAGGACGATTTCGTCTCCGCGACGCGCGCGGTTCAGCGCCCACTGCAGATTATCTCCCGCACCGACGCGGATCGTCCGTCCGCGCAGCACCGGATAAGTGAAGTCGAGAGCGATTCTCGGCAATTCCGGACGCGCCTTTGACTGCGTCTTTTCACCCTTCGCGTCAGAATTCGCGCTGGACAGGTCCCGCGAATCGGCAATCGATGATTCGACGGCAACCGGCACCGGCAAAGTCACAAACGAATCCCCGCAGGACACCGGCGAGCAGAGGAGAAGAAGCGCGAGCATCATGCCGACTCCGCGGAATTCAGGCCGAGGAACGGGATGAGATGGCGAGCGACGGCCGCATCGAAAATTTCGGAGCAACATGCGGCGCCAAAGTACTGGCGACCACCTTCAGTGTCCATGATGACTTGCAAGACGTTCATATAGAGATTCGAGGGACGCTATCACGCTGCTCTCGTGATACAGTCGGCGTGCTCGCAATGTGCCTTCATTGCCCATACGATCCCTGAGCTGCGCGTTGCCAAGCAACCGTTCCAAAGCATCCGCAAGTCGTTCATCGTCACCAGCTTCCACCAGGATTCCGGTTTCACCGTCGACGATGGCATCCGGCACACCGCCGACGTTTGTTGCGACGACGGCACGGGCGGCCGCCATGGCTTCGACAACCCAGTTGGGAAAGCCCTCTTCGCGCGACGTCAACACCGCGATGTCGAAGATCCCCGCAATCCCGGACTGCGGCGGGATTCTGCCCGGCATCAACACCTTGTCTGCAATGCCAAGTTCTGACGCCAATTGGACCAGCGTCTTTCGCTCACTTCCTTCACCAACCAGCACGTAGCGGACCGCCGGCCAGCGTGTGGCAAGCCTCGCAGCCGCGCGGATCAGGGTGCGGTGGTCCTTTACCGGATAGAGGTTGGCCACAACGCCAATGGCGATGTCGCTGCTCGAGAGCCCGACCTGCTGCTTCAGTGCCTCACGCCGATCCGCTGGAAGGGGCGTAAACGCCTGCTCGTCAACGAAGTTCGGGATCATTTCCAGCTGGTTGCGTCGCACACCCTCTTCGCGAACGACCAGCTCCCCCACTGCCGGGCTGTTGGCGAGGACCCGGTGCGCCAACCGGTAGGACATCCGGTTCGCAACACGAACGCGCGCGCGGTGGACGTTGCGCCACCACCGGTGACTGGCGATCACCGCCCCACGTCCGGCAAGCCGTACTGCCGGTGCGGCGAGCACGTTCGCATAGGGGTCGTGCGCGTGAACGACGTCGATCCGCTCCTGCCTGACAAGCGTGCCTATCTCGAGGACGCGCCGCAGTGCCGATGCACTCAGGAGGCTGGTGATCGGGATCCCTCGCACCCGTATCCCCGCCGCGTCAAGCCGGGCGCGCAGCGGGCCATCAGGCTGCAGACAGAGGAATTGAACGTCGAACCGGTCCCGATCCAGTCGCTCCGCCGTCCTGACGGCGTTTAGCTCGGTGCCGCCCGTGTTCAGGTTGTCGAGAACGTGGATGATGCGGAGTTTGCCGGGCACCGATGGCCTACCAGCAGATGCCATCGTATGAATGGCCGTCGCTGCGCCGGGACGCGAACGCTCGCACGAGATCGACGATGTATTGGCCCGGCCTGATGCGGTCTCCCAGTTCCCGGAACTCCTTCGAGCCGTTGCCGATGATCACCGTCTCACCGTGCGCCAGGACGTCGGCGACGGTCGGACGGAACAGGGTCCAGACATGGGGGATCTCGCGCTCGATGTAATCCTTGTTCGCGCCAATCAGCCTCGCCTGCGACACCTCGCGATCGTAGATCGCGACATCGAGACCCTTGCCGATCAGCCGCTCCACCAGTGACACCATGGGCGACTCGCGCAAGTCGTCAGTGCCCTCCTTGAAGGACAGCCCGAGCACTCCCACGCGGCGATGCCCCGCGGACATCACCATGTTGAACGCGCGCTCGACCTGGGCAGCGTTGCTCTCCAACGTGCCGCTGAGAATCGGCGTTGCAACATCCAGCTGTCGCGCGCGGTAGGTGATGGCCCGGAGATCCTTCGGGAGGCATGAACCCCCGAACGCGAACCCCGGCATCAGGTAGGCCCTGGACACGTTCAGCTTCGTGTCCTGAACGAACAGCCGCATCACCTCGTGCGAATCCACGCCTAACGCCTTGCAGATGTTCCCGATCTCGTTGGCGAATCCGACCTTGAGGCCGTGATAGGCGTTGCACGCGTACTTGAGCATCTCCGCAACGCGCGTGGCGACAAGGTGGACTGGCGCATCGATACCAGCGTACAGGTTCGCAACGGCCTGGCCAGTGATCTCGTCCTCGCTGCCGATCACGGTGAACGGCGGCGCGTTGAAGTCACGAATCGACGATCCTTCCCGCAGGAACTCCGGGTTCATCGCCAGCCCGAAATCGCGTCCGGCGACCTTGCCGCTTGCTCCTTCGAGCGCGGTGCGCGCCAAGGTGTCGGTGGTCCCCGGGAACACGGTGCTGCGAATGACCACCGTGTGGCGACCGGACTTCGTGGCAAGCGCTTCGCCAATCTGCGCGCAAACCCGCTCCACGTACGTGAGGTCCAGGTTCCCGTTGGCAGATGACGGCGTTCCCACGCAGACGAGCGAGACGTCGGTTGCGGTTATCGCCTCAGCAACGGACGTTGTCGCGCGAAGTCGCCCGCTGGCGCGCATATCCCGAACGAGCTCGCCGATGCCCTCTTCGACGATCGTCGCCTGACCGGCATTGAGCAGGTCGACTTTCGATACGGCGACGTCTACACCAATCACGTGATGCCCGCGATTGGCCAGACAGGCCGCGGTGACGCAACCGACATAGCCGAGACCGAAGACCGAGACCCCGGTTGACATGAGGAGTGAGGTAAGTGCGTGGATGCGTGGCGGACCGTTGAACGACGATCCCGGAAAAGACGATCAATCCTTGGTCCGAGTCTCGCGCAATGAAGACTGATGGGTGGTGCTGAACCCGGGCAATCGTGTCTGCGTGCTAAGGACAGTGTCGCCCTGGACGGTAACTCTGCTGACCAGGGCGGCTGCGATGCTGATGAGGCGGGGGCTCGAGTTGCGAGCCTCGATCCAGGCCAGCGCCGCATCGGTTTCGACCCAGTCAGGACTCGATGACTGCGCCGCGACCAGGATGCCGCGGCGATGTCCCCAGGACACGTCGGCCGCCGCTAGTCGGTTCCCATCTCGAATGGAGGCGACCCTGGAGGTCACACCGTCCCCGATAACAGTAGTCACCGCGAACGGCGCTTCTCGCCGGCACCGGTACTTCAGCAGTGGCGCCTCGCGGACGTCGCCGTAGGTCGGTGAGATGGCGCCTTCGGTGATCGCCCACTGTCCCTCGTTCTCGACGACGCGCATGTCGACTGTGCCATGGGTGAGCTGCAAAGTCACATGGTCGCGCCCATCGATCGCGCGGACTCCGGGCGCGCATTGCCAGTGAACGGCCAGTTCGTGCTCGCCTGCGCCATGCACCTCATCGCGAACGATCCACAGATCGGGGCGAATGAAAACAACGCTGCGAGCGTACCTGATTCCTGCGGCTTCGAAACCATCGTGCCTGCCGGTGAACAGCGCGACTTCATCCGTGTCGTACCACGCCTCACCGCGGGCGGTGACTTGCGACGCCCATTGAAAGGGTCCGGCCGGTGCCGCGGAATCCCGTCCGTCGATGATGGCTGCGGAGTGCGATGACGTCCCTCGGAAATGATCGCGCTTCTGCGGTGAGGCTGTGTAGGTGAACGTGCCCGGATCTACGAACACCTGTTGACCCTGGAGGGAAAGGTCAATCGAAAGTGCATCGGCGTGAGCGTGACCGCCGTTCATGAACCCGTGCGGACCGGCATCGATGAACATCACGCTCGATCCGGCAGTCCACCCGCTTCGAATCACATGAAGCCCGCCGTGAGGAAAGCTCCTGGACAACTGCCGTGGTAATGCCGGCGGCAGACCCCTGAACCGTTGCAATCCTTCGGGTCCGAGCAGCCAGACCAGTTCCGTCGTCGGCCCACCGGCCACTCCGGCGAGATCGCATCGGTTGAAGAGGGTCGCACCGATCGCGAGTGGAGTTCGGGTCTGGTGAGCCGTGCCCTCGTCGAGGAACAGCAGGCGTCCACCATCATCGTCGCCGATGAGGGGCATCGTGCCATCGGGCCGCGTCAGCCAGGCGAGCGTTTCGAGCAGTCCCGTGATGGGTTGACCCAGGTCGCCTCGGACATTCCACGACGACCGACCTGTAAGAATGAGAAAATGAAGGTAGAAGTCGGTGGTGTACCGATGGTACCAGGTCGATTGCTCCACGTAGGTACCGTCGTCGCGCACGTGCCGACGCAGCCACTCGAGCAGGATGGTCGACCCGGTCTCCCTCCACCGATCAGCGCCACGAAGCTGGGGCAGCGCGGTGCCAAGCACGAACAACCCGAGCGCTTCACCCGTCAGGTGCGTGTTCGGACTGAACCAGCGCGAGAGATGGTTTTCGACGTGGCGTCCGGCAACGGCGAGGTGAGCGAGGACTCGCAGCCGCAGTTCCTCCGGAAACCGGTCTCCGGCGAGCGCCAATACCCAGATCCACGTGATTGAGCGAAACGCGACTTCGAGGCTGCTGGCCCAGTGCACGGAACGCTTGGGAGGATTCGCATCGAGAAAGCTCCTCAGCTGCGCCAGACAGCCGTCCGCATAACGAGATTCTCCGGTGCAGAACCACGCCTGCGCGAGAACCAGCAGCGGCTGATGTCGTCCCAGTTCCCAGATCACCTTGTGGTCCCCGACAACCCGGGGATCCAGGAAGTCGATTTCGCTCCAATGACCCTCGGGCGCGCGAACGCCCGTCGTGGGATCGAGCCGCCAATCCACCGGATTGCCGAAAGACAGGTCCCTGAAACCAAGGAGGTCATAGCGGCCGGCGAGGATACGATCAGCGCGCATGCGCAGCGACGCCTCGAATCCCGGATCCACCTGACGCAGGGCGTCTCGCGTGGCCTGCGGGTCATCGAACGCCGCGTAGAAGGGACCCTGCACCAGGCGACCGGAATCCGGAGGGGAGCTGAATTGCGCCAGGAGGCGCGCGCCCCATGGCTCGCCCAGGTCGCCGAGCCCACGACGCTCCAACCACCGTGAGGCCGCCTGACGACTCCGATCGAGCATCTCGCGCGCAGAAACCAATCGCCTCATGGCGCCCGCCGCGCGGCAGTCATCTCACGGTATGTGCTGACCCACCCGGCCTCGACCGCCGGCCAGGTGTACCGCGTCAGGCACGCTTCACGCGCCGCCTCGGTGATCCGCGACACGAGCACCGGGTCGTCGAGGAGCCGGAGGGCGGCGGCAGCAAGTGCCTCGTCGTCGTCAGGCGGAACGAGCAGTCCCGTTTCGCCGTCCACGACGATCCAGGGAATGCCGCCACTCCGCGTGCTGACGACCGGCAGGCCCGCCGCCTGCGCTTCGATCAACGACAGTGGCATGTTGTCGATGTTCGAGCTGTTCAGGAGCACATCGGAAGCGTCCAGCAGACCGGCCATTTCCTCCGGCGTCACCTTCCCCGCAAAGCGCACGTGCTGCACGCCGAGGTCCCGCACCAGGGACTCGAGCTTCGCGCGCTCGCTGCCGAATCCCGCCACAACGAGTTCCGCCGACGCCACTTTCTGCTGGATGCGCGCAAAGGCCCTGATGCAGCAACTGACGTTGTAGTGTCGTTCGAGGTTGCGATTACTCAGGAAGCGCGGGCGGAGCACGGATCGCTTCCGGTACGGCAATGGCTCGGCGTCGACAAAATTCGGAACCACTTCCGCGCTCAGTCCGAATTTCGCGAACACGTCGCGCAGGTATCCTGAAGGCACGACGATGCGATCGGCAGCACGGCAGAACGGGATGGCCGTCCGCCAGTGCGCGAGATGGTCCTCTGCTTCACCGCTGTGATAGTTGAGAAGCGCCGCTCGGCGAAACAACCGCGCGACGGCGATGGCGGGCACCGGTCCGAGGAGGAACGCCCAGTACGATGGCGAAAAAACATGGATGACGTCGTACCTCGGGACCCTGCGCACGAGAAGAAGCCAGAACGCAAATGACGTGACGACCGTGCGAACGAACTTGATCCGCTGCAATTGTCGTAGCGGTCCGGGCAACCTCGGGTTCATCGCAAGGAACGCGACCTGAACGCCCGGAGTGGTTTCGAGCCGGTGCAGCAATCGCGCCAGCTGCACCGACTGGCCACCCAGAATGTCCATCGAGGGACCAACCAGGCAGACTCTCACCACAGGCGCGTCCTGCGCGTGCCTCACGATTCCAACGAGGGCACGGGAGCGCGGGACAGAATCCTCGCTGGGTTGCGCGATGACGATCCAACCCCACTGTGGAAGCGCCGCAACACCTGGGTACCGGCTACGGGGCGTCGGGGGAACCGTGCTGATTGAGCTGGTATGCGTGAAGACAGCTCCAGCCGTCCTCTGCCCCGGAAAACTCGGTGCGATATTAGTTTTTCACCTGTTCTCACGACGCCCTCGGCCACTCGGCAGGAACAGCATCGCTGTCGTCCGGCGACCCACGCCCCTCACATTCCTCGCGAATGACTCGAAAAGGCATTCTTGTGACCGGCGGCGCTGGATTCATCGGATCGCATCTTGTCGGACGGTTGGTCGATGAAGGGTACAGTGTTCGAGTCATGGACAACCTGTCGACCGGTTCCAGGGGCAACCTGCAGCATGTGATGGACCGGATCGATTTCTCCGAGGCTGACATCCGGGATGCTCGAGCCTGCTCCCAGGTCGTTACCGGGATTGACGTCGTATTTCACGTCGCCGCGCTGCCGAGTGTATCCCGTTCCATGCAGAACCCCATGGAAACGCACAACGTGAATGCAACGGGCACCTTAAATCTGCTCGAAGCGGCGCGCAACGCCGGGGTTCGCCGCTTCGTGTACTCCGGTTCGAGTTCCGCGTACGGTGACACGCCCGATCTGCCCAAGGCCGAAACGGCGGAGCCGCTACCACGCTCTCCCTACGCCGCCGCCAAACTGGCCGGCGAATCCTACACGCTGGCGTACGCGCGCGCCGGACTGCTGGAGGGCACCGCCCTTCGCTACTTCAACGTCTTCGGGCCGCGCCAGGACCCTAACGGGCCGTACGCGGCGATCGTCCCCATCCTGTTTCGCGCCGCACTCACGGGCACGCCGGTGACGATATACGGCGACGGAAATCAGACGCGGGACTTCACGTACATAACGAATGTGGTGGACGCGAACCTCCTGGCGGCGACCGGGACGGCCAGCCGGGTCAGCGGCCAGGTGGTCAACGTCGGCGCGGGCGCCCGGACCTCGTTGTTGCAGCTGGCGTCGCTGGTCGAGGAAGTCACGGGCCGCACGATCCCGAGGCAGCATGCGGAACCGCGCCCGGGCGACGTTCGGGATTCGCAGGCAAGCCTCGAACGCGCGGCGTCGGTGCTGGGTTACAGTCCCACGGTCACCGTGCGTGACGGCATCGAGCGCGTCTGGGATTGGTTAGCGGCACGCGCCGACGCGGCGCCGACGACCGTCACGAACTGAGTGGATCCCGTGTCCAAGGTTCCGGCGCACGGCGATGGCTCAAGCTTGGGGCAGCAGACGAGCCGCGAGTCGGCCTTCCGGACGCCGCCGAAGTCGGCGCTGAAGACGGCCAAGCTGGCCGTCCTGCGCGCGGCGCAGGCATCCGGATTCGCTCGTCAGGTGGGCGATAGCGCGTGGAGGACGGGACGACTCCTTGTTCTCGCCTATCACGGCGTGTCCAGCCTCGACGAGCATGACTGGAATGCGGAGCTGTACCTGCCGCCGCATGCGCTGCGCGGTCGCTTCGAGATTCTGAGGGATGAAGGCTATTCGGTGGTGTCGTTGCAGGACGGCGTCGAACGCCTGGCGGCGGGAACACTGCCACCGCGCGCCGTCGCCCTCACGTTCGACGATGGCATGCACGACTTTCACAACATTGCCCTGCCGCTGCTCAAGGAATTCGGATTCCCGGCTACGGTTTACGTCACCAGCTACTACTCAGCGAAAGAAGTGCCGGTGTTCCGGATCGCCTCGCAGTACCTGCTGTGGAGGGGACGCGACCAGGTGATCTCCGGCGACGGTCTCGTCGCCCAGCAGGGCGCGCGGTTGAACCTGACGGATTCGCGGGAGCGGTCGGCGGTGGCCAGCGCCATCGACGACTTCGTCCGCGGCAGCGGCGCCGGAATCGACCGCGAAATGGAGACGCTTCGGCTGATCGCTGAACGGGTCGGCACCGACTTCGACGAGTTCCTGCGGAGCCGGCGGTTGCAGATCATGACCGCGGATGAACTCCGGTCGCTGCCCGCCGATCTGGTTGACGTGCAGCTTCACACGCACCGTCACCGCGTCCCGCTCGACCGCGCGCTTTTTCATCGAGAGCTGGAGGACAATCGGCGCTACCTCGAACCGTTGCGCGGCAATAAGGTCATGGATGGATTCTGTTATCCCAGCGGAATCACGAACGAGCGCTTCCTGCCGTGGCTGCGCGAGCTGGGCATTCGCGTGGCCACGACATGTCAACCCGGACTCGCTTCGGCGAAATCGGACCTGCTACTTCTGCCTCGCCTGGTGGACTCGTGGCGCCTCAGCAAACTCGAATTCGAGGGATGGCTGACCGGCGTCGCGCAGGCGATTCCTCAGAATCCGCGTCGAACCCAGTCGGCCGCGATCGACTGACGCGGTCCTGCCAGGAAGGTCAGGCGTTCCACGCCGGGACCCGCAGTCCCATCGCCCGACGGATGTAGACTCTGAGCACCGCGGCACGCACGACAGCCGCCGCCAGCGTGGCTGACGCCGTGCCGACCATCCCGAATCTCGGCGTCAGGACGATGGCAAGTCCGAGGTTCAACGCCGCGGTGAGGCCGATAATCCACGCCGCCTGCCGTTCGTGCGCCGTCATCGTCAGCAAGTACCCGGCCAGCGAGCCAATGAGGCCGACGACCATTTCAGCAATCGTCAGCATGATGAGGGGTACGTATCCGGCGTCGAAACCAGGTCCGTACAACCGGAGCAGAAACGGTCCGAACGCGATCAGGACGGTCGCAATGGGGAGCACGATGGCCACCGACAACCACGTCACCGCGCGGATCAGGGACTGCAGGCGTGCGGGATCGCGTGAATAGAGGTCGGCGATCATCGACTGGGCGACATAGGTGACCGACGCGGCCGCCAGCGTGAGGGGCATCGTGAGCTGCGACGCCGCGCCATACACCGCAGCCTGTGTCGTCGTCAGCATCACGCCGATGACGATGAGATTCATCTGATGCGAGATGACCACCTGACCTAACGAAACCGCGAACAGCGGGGCAGCCGTGCGGGCCCACGTTCCCCGGTCGAATGCCGGTTCGGCCGCCCGCACTTCCGGCGGGAGCGCACGCCTCCGCCAGATGAAGGTGACCGCAAGCGCCAGGCACGTGCTCACGAGATTTCCGCCCACTGCCAGAGGCGCCGTCGGCCTGATCCCCGCCACGAAGTACGCAAGCAGAACGAGCAGGCCGAACCCCAGGGGACGGAAGAGGCTCGGCGGCAACTGCGATTCCACATACCGGTGGAGTCCCTGGAGCACCGCTCCCTCCATCAGGAGGAGAGTGGCAAGCGGGAGCAGTCCGCAAGCCACCAGGAGCGCCGCTGGGAAGTCGGAATGCTTGGCACTAAGCGGGTCGACAAACAGGAGAATGCCTAACGCGCCACCGATCGCGATGGCGAAAGAGGTCGCGACGACCACCATCCGGCTGGTTCGCAGGAATCCGTGCAGCAGGCCCCAGCGTCCCGTGGCGATGTAGCTGCCCACGAAGCGCACCGATGCGAGGTCGAGCTCCATCTTCCCGAACAACTGCGCGACCGTAAGCCAGCCCATCACCAGCAGGTACGTCCCGTATCCTTCAGCCCCGATCAGCCGGGCAAGAGCGAGCTGAATGAGAAAGGAAACAGCGGCCCCTGCCCCACTCACCATGATCGGGCCCAGGGAGCGACGAGCCACCCGACCGCCCATCCGGTCCTGGGCGAGGCGCGAGCGGACCAGACCGACGACCTCCGAAAGCGCCGACTTGCCTGGTACGCTCACTGCGAACGGAGCACCGGGAGTGCGCCGCTGTCGGTGGCCGGCGGCGGATGCGCCACGAAGCGGCGGACGCCATGCGTGCCGTTCGAGAACACTGCCGGGAACTGGGCCGGCCGCTCGGAGACGAACGTAAGCAGCCACCGTTCCGACTCGCGCGTGGCCAGGCGGATCGGCACCACGACATGCGTGATGTGCTGCCGGTCAAACTCCGCAATGACGGCTTCCGCGTCGCCGAAGGGAATACCCATCGCGGGAACGTTGGTCTCGAGCGTGAGGACCCGCGGGTTCGTGAACACCACGCGTATGTTCGTCGTGTCCCCGGTGGAGCGTACCCACTCGAACAGTGCAACGGTATCCGCGTCGTCCAGCAGCGCCGGTCGCGCCGGCGTCCGGGCCAGCTGCACCGCGGCTCCGATGGTCACCGCCGCCACGAACGCAAGGATGAGTCGCGACACGGCAGGTCTGGCGGAGACCGTCAGGAACCGGTTGCCCATCCAGGACAACCCGGTGACGATCCACATCATCACCAGCGGGATCAACGGCCAGGCGTAGCGTGCTTCACGAACAGGGGAGAACAGAAGAACGCCCGCGTACGCGACTGCGAAGCAGGCAAGCACGCTCTTGAACTCCTTGCGGAAGAACAAGACGCCACCCGCTACGAGAGGTACGGCCACCAGCGCGTGATAGACATCGTTGGCCAGGTTGGAACCGAAGGGATACAGCGCGCCGGTGCTGACAGCCTGCCGGTACACGTACCAGAACTCCCCCAGCTTCAGGCGCGGCAGGTTCTCAACTGTCTGGCGTAGGAACGGGATGTGATCGATTCCCAGATACGCCAGGGGCGCCGCGAGCAGCAGGAGGGCGGCGAACGGCGCTATCGCTTTTGCGCGATCGTTACGCCGGTTCAGAAAGGCATGCAGCAGGAGCGCGGGAATCAGCGCCACCGCGGCGACACGGACTGAAAGCGCCGCCAAACTCAGGAGCACGAGCACCACTCCGCGACGCCAGCCGCTCGGCTTATCGGCATCGGCAATCAGGAGCGTGAGCCAGACAAGTACGCAGAACAGGGGATCGGACAGCGCCGAGCCGGTCGCATACTGCGTTTCGAGGGCAATCGGAGCCGCCATCGCCACGGCGATCCCGGTCAACGTCTCGCCGCGACGCGACATGTACACGCCGGCTGTGACGCCGAAGGCTGCGACCAGCAGGGACACGAGGAGCTTGAAACCCGGCCAGTGTGTTCCGAATGCGGCTACGAACGGCGCCAGGACCAGCGGCCATCCAGGTGGCTGGACGCCAGGCCCAACCAGGTTCATGTCCGTGTAGATGTATCCGATGTCGGAATACGGGCGCGACTCGACCAGCGCTTTGGCGTGGAGCAGGTACTGTGCGTAGTCGCCGTCGGTCGCTGACGGGGGATCGGCCCAGCGCACCAGGACCACGGCGGCGAATGGAACCACCGCCGCCAACAACAACCACCTGACCAGGCGAGGTGGCGGACCCCAGTCTGACGGTGTCATAACAGCGCGCGTGAGCCTGATGCCACCTGGTGGACCACCTGCCTTCCGCCGGACTCGCGAGTGAACACGAACTCGTTGCATCCGCTTCCGAGCGTCGACAGGAGCCGATCGAGCCGGAACTCGCGAGTGCGCAGAAAATCAAACGTCGCCGTCAGTGTGGCCACCGCCTCGCCGCGCGGCGCTTCCGGCACCGTGGGGATGCTCATCGTATGCCACTCACAGGCTCAGCCCGCGTACGACCCACGCCGCGACACGAATCGACGTGTTGCACAAGAGCATTGAACAAGGCGTGCGGCGGGATCCTGGCGACAACGTCATATCGGTGAGCGGGAGCCTAACTTCCACGAGGTGAGCTTCGAAGCCGCGGCCATCGGGAGAACACGGGATCCAGCGGGACTCATGATGGCACGTCGACACCCAAGATGGTAACCCAGCCACGCCGCGGACCGACAGCCGCGCTCGTCGCTGCATCGCTCGGGCTGGTGTTGTTCATGACGCTTCGACCGGTGCAGACGCTCGTCGTGACGCCGACCTTCTGCATCTTCTGTGGGACGCTCGGTGGCGTCGACTTCGCGCTCAATGTTGTCCTGTTCGTTCCGCTGGGCATCGGACTGCGCTGGGTCCTTGGGCAGTGGAAAGCCGCGGCGATCACCGGCGCCGTCACCACGCTGGTCATAGAGACCCTTCAGTGGCGGCTGATTCCCGGACGTGACGCCTCGCTCGGCGATCTCGTGGCGAACACACTCGGCACGATGCTCGGCACCTGGATCGCGATGGAAGGCCTTCGATGGTTGAACGCCACCAGTGCGGCGGCGCGCAGGTATGCCGCGGCCTTCGGGATCATCGCAGCGGTCGTCGTGGGCGGCTCGGCCTGGCTCCTGCAACCAGTCCGGCTGAGGTATCCGCAGTGGGTGCAATGGACTCCCCCACGGCCGAACATGGACCGGTTCCAGGGACGACTGCTGGCAGTCGAATTGAACGACAGACTCATTCATCCCACGGAGATCCTCCCTGCAAACCAAGCGATGGACTCGTTGACCCGCGGTGTGTCGGTGCGTGCAAGAATCGGCGCCCCGGCTCCCCCAACAGGACGACAGGCAATCATCGTGCGCATCGCGAATGATCTCGAAGAGGGGTTCTTCCTGGCGCAGTGGAATGAGGCCGTGGTATTTCGGACCCATATCGCCGCTGTCCGGCTCAAGCTCCGCCCTATCCTGGTTGGGCTGGATGATGCGTTTCCTGACTCGGTGGAGGCCGTAGCGGCCGGTGAATTCACGATAGAAGGCAGTAGCAATCCCCAAGCCATCGGGCTCCGTCGCCAACGACCCGGCCATGAAGCCAGCGTGACTCTTCGGCGAACAGTTGGCCTGGCGTGGGCTTTGTTGCTGCCATGGGACGTCGCCCTCCGCCCCCCGTGGTGGGTGGTCAACGCGTTCTGGCTTGGGGCTTTGGTGCTTCCGGTCTCCTTTTTCACGATCCGCTCCGGAGTCAGGGCTGACGCTGATTCCGGCCGTGGAATTTCCTGGTGGCCACTCCCGCTGGCTCTGGCCACGCTGGTCGCGACACCCGGGACCGGATTGAGCGCGTTGGGGTTAGGCGAATGGGTCGGCGTCCTGGCCGGGATTTCTGCCGGATGGCTGCTCGAGCGCTGGAGCGCGTGGATAGATCGCCGAGACTTGAAGGCCCGGGCGCATCACGGCACCATACCTACGTGACCTCCGTGCTGTCCGCTTTTCAGGCGCTGCGCGAGATCCTCCAGGTCGTTCTGCTGTGGGCCGCGGTACTCATGGCTGCTATCGCGGTGGTTGACTGGCTGGTTCGAACTCGCCGCCTCAGCCCATTCAGTCCTGTCGCGCGATTCTTCCGGCAACACATTGACCCTTTGCTCGAGCCGGTCGAACGTCGCGTGGTGCGGGCAGGTGGGCTGCCGGCTTCCGCGCCGTGGTGGGCCCTCGCTGCGATCGTCATCATCGGCATCGTCCTGCTGGCGCTGGTGGACTTTGTTGGCGGCCTGCTGGCGGACCTGATTCTCGGCGTGACCAGTGGTCCCGGCGGTGTGCTTCGGCTGGTGGTCTACTGGGCCTTCACGATCTTGCGCATCGCCATCCTCGTTCGCGTGATCGCATCGTGGCTGCCGATCGGGCCGTTTTCACCCTGGGTCCGTTGGTCATTCACGCTGTCCGAGCCGATCCTCCGGCCCCTGCGCCGCGTCATTCCCCCGTTCCGCTCGATCGACATCACGCCGATCATCGCCTTCTTCGCACTGGGCATACTGGAGAGCCTGGTTCGCGAATGGCTTCGCTGACACTGCGGGAGGGAGCGGGCGTTGTCCGCTTCGACGTTAGAGTCCAGCCACGCGCATCCAGAAATGAATTCGCCGGTGTACAAAATGGCGCGCTACGCGTGAGGCTTCAGGCCCCTCCTGTGGACGGCGCTGCGAATGAGGCACTGGTTGAATTCCTTGCTGACCAGCTCGGCGTGTCGCCGCGATTGGTGCGAATCGTCTCAGGATTTGGATCACGGAACAAAGTTGTCGAGCTTGACGCGGGTGCGCGCCACGCCCTTGACCGGATCGTCGCTTCTACCTAACGATAGATCATGATCCTCCTCGCCGGTGGTAATACGGCTCTGCTCGAAGGTCTGGCCCAGGCATTCGCGAATACCGGGCAGCGAGTGATCGTCGCGCATTCGCTCGACGAAGCCCGGGAGCTTCAGGCCGGCCACCCTGCCATCCTGACGGTTGCCGAGCGCGGCCTCTTGTCCGACTCGGAATCGGGGAAGTCGTTCCTCCACACAACGCTGGCTGGAGGTGGGGCACTGGTTACGTATCGGGAGGCCGGGGACACTTCGCGCTCCTTGCCAGCCGTGCAGGCCCGCCACGTTCTTGCTGACCTCGTGCTTCCGCTCGAACGCAACCGACTCGTCGCTCTCGCCGATCATCTCGTGACCCGAGCCAGGGCGGTCGGCCGTCAACCAGACGTGACGCTTCCGGACTCGCCGGCGTCGTAAGGCAGGACCGCTTGCCGGGGCCCTCGAGGCCCGTTATTCCTCCAGTGGCGCGAGTCGTGCAGTGAATGCGGACTCGCGTAGACAACCGATTCGTGGCGATTTCAGGCAACTTGCGGCCACGTAAAAAAATCCGCTAAAGCGCCGGCCTGGCGCCTGTGCGTCGGGCCGATTTCGTTCCAGGATCCCATTGACCACACCTTCAGTAACTGCAGGCCCCGTATCGGCTTACCTCGACGCCCTGGCGCGGCGGGTTCTGGTTTTCGACGGGGCAATGGGCACGAGCATCCAGCGGTACCACCTCTCGGCCGATGACTTCGGCGGGAAGGCTCTCGAGGGGTGCAACGATAACCTCGTGCTGACCCGCCCCGACGTGATCCGGGAGATCCATGAGTCGTTCATGGCGGTGGGTTGCGACGTGCTGGAGACCTGCACCTTCCAGTCGACACCGCGCCGGCTCGAGGAGTGGGGAATCGGCGACAAGGTCCGTGACATCAACGTTGGCGCGGCGCGACTCGCGCGCGAAGCAGCGGATCGGTATTCGACCCCCGAGTGGCCACGCTTCGTCGCCGGTTCGATCGGTCCAACCGGCTTGCTCCCGTCGAGCAGCGACCCGGTCCTTTCCGCCACCACATACGGCGAGCTCTCCGACCAGTACTACCAGCAGGCGAAGTACCTGGTCGAAGGCGGGGTCGATGTGCTGCTGGTCGAGACCGCGCAGGACATTCTCGAGGTAAAAGCGGCGCTGGCCGGCTTCGAGCGGCTCTTTGTGGAACTCGGTCACCGTGTGCCGGTGCAGGCGCAAGTCACACTGGACACCAGCGGGCGCATGCTGCTTGGCACCGACATCGCCAGCTCAATGACGACGCTCGAGTCGCTGCGGGTCGATGTGCTGGGGCTGAATTGCTCGACTGGCCCTGAGCACATGCGCGAACCGATCAGGTTCCTCACCGAGCACGCGACGCGTCCAGTGTCCTGTATCCCTAACGCGGGCCTGCCGCTGAACACGGGAACCGGCGACGCGGTGTATCCGCTCGAACCGGAACCGATGGCGAAGATGCTGGCCGAGTTCGTTCGCGACTTCGGAGTTCGGATTGTCGGTGGTTGTTGTGGCACCACGCCGGAACACCTCAAGGCGGTTTGTCGCGAGATCGATGCTCTTGGGGTGAGGTCAGAGGTCAGAGCTCAGAGCTCAGAGGCAGGGAGTGCCGAGTCACGAGTCACGAATCACGAATCACGACGTCTCCGTCGCCCTTCGGTCGTTTCCCGTCTCTCGAGTGCGATGCGCGCGATCACCATGCACCAGGATCCACCACCCCTCCTGGTGGGAGAGCGCGTGAACTCGCAGGGCTCGCGCAAGGTCAAGCGGCTGCTCCTCGCCGACGACTACGACGGCATTCTCAACGTGGCGCGGGAGCAATCGGAGTCGGGCGCCCACGTGCTCGACGTCTGCGTGGCGCTGACGGAACGCGCCGACGAAGCGGACCAGATGGCGAAGGTGGTGAAGCTCCTGTCGATGAGTGTCGAGACGCCGCTCATGATCGACTCCACCGAGGCCCCGGTGATCGAGGCGGCGCTGGAGCACGTCCCAGGGCGCGCGATCATCAACTCGATCAACATGGAGAACGGCCGCAAGCGCATCGATGCCGTGGTGCCGCTCGCCCGCAAGCACGGCGCCGCCCTGGTTGCGCTGACGATCGATGAAGTGGGCATGGCGAAGACGCGGGACCGCAAGCTCGAGATCGCGCGGAAGATCCATGACATCGTCGTGGACGAGTACGGACTGGCGCCGGGCGATCTCGTCTTCGACGCGCTGACGTTCACCCTCGCGACCGGCGATGCGGAATGGATCGACTCGGCGCGCGAAACCATCGAGGGCATCCGGCTCATCAAGCGCGAACTGCCCGGCGTGTTCACCATTCTTGGCGTTTCGAACGTCAGTTTCGGACTGACGCCTCCCGCCAGGGCCGTTCTCAACTCGGTGTTCCTTCACCATTGCGTCCAGGCCGGGCTTGACGCCGCCATCGTGAACCCCGCGCACGTCACGCCGTACGCGGAGATATCGCCTGACGAGCGCGCGCTCGCCGATGACCTGGTGTTCAACAAGCGTCCCGATGCGCTGCAGCGGTACATAGAGCACTTCGCGACGGGGGACGGGGGACGGGAGTCGGGCGAAACAACCCGCGAAGACCCCACACTCGGCATGACCGCCGAGCAGCGCGTGCATTGGATGATCGTGCACCGGAAGAAGGAGGGGATCGAGGACGCCCTCGACGCGGCAGCGGTGCGCGAGCAGCCCGTGCGCGTGCTGAACGAAGTGCTCCTCCCGGCCATGAAGGAAGTCGGCGACAAGTTCG
>CAZSNV010000026.1:0-29456 GCA_964608035.1 uncultured Gemmatimonadaceae bacterium
TCAGCAGCTTGGCCTTCGACTTGCCAAAGGAGAACGCCTTGTTGCCTCCCGACTGCATCTGTCGGAAGAGGAAAATCCAGAATCCGAAGAGCAGCAGGAGCGGCAGGTAGTTGAGCAGGAACGTCCCGAATGACGGCCGCGCTCCCTGGGCCTTGATGTGGACGCCGCGAGACTGCAGCAACGCGACCTCTCCCTCGCTGTCCTTGACCGGCAGGCGCGTGGTGAAGGCCCGGACCGCACGGTCCCGAACCTGGACGGGCTGTTTGAACGTACCCTGGACGACACTGCCGTCCTGGATGGTGACGCGGGCGACGTTGTTCGAATCGAGCTGCTCGCGGTAGGCGCTGTAATCCATCTCGACCGTCGGCTCGGAGCGCGAATTCGACAGCTGCAGAATCGCGACGGGGACGAGTATGACCAGCAGCCAGAACGAAAGGGTCTTGGAAAGGCGACCCCATTTGAACGGAGATTGTGGCGGGGTTGGCGGCATTCTACTGAGTCTCGGGTTACTCCAAACTTGCAATATAAGGGAGGTGCCTGAAGTTCTCCGCGTGATCCAGCCCATAGCCCACCAGAAATTCATCGGGGGCGTTGAAGCCGACAAAGCGCGGAGGATGCGTCAGGTGCGTGGCATGGTGTTTATCCAGCAGGGCACAGATCTCGATGGAGGCCGGCTGCCTCTCGCCTAATACCTCGATCACCCTGCTGAGGGTTCGTCCAGAATCGACAATATCTTCGACGAGAAGGATGTGACGGCCCGTGAGTTCAGCCTGTGGATCATAGACAAGCCGTACATGTCCGCTGGACACCTTCTCTGTCCCGTAACTGGAGACGACCAGGAAGTCGACCTGCAGCGCCCTCCGCATCTGTCGGACGAGGTCGCTCACAAATATGAAGCTGCCCTTCAGCAGCCCGAGGACGAGCAGATCGCCGTCGGGATACGCCGAGGTCAGCTCGGCACCAAGCTCCCGCACTCGCTGTGATATCTGTTCCTCGCTGAACGCCACTCGCTTGAGCGTGCGTCCCTGCAGGCGCGGATCAGTCACGAATACGCTCGCACGTGTAGCGGATCATTCCTCCGTCTCGATGAATGGCATCCTGGCTGGCCTTCACGCCGGGAATCCAGATCACCTCGTCGCGGCAAACCACGACCGGCCAGCCAGTCCGGAGCGGTCCCACAATGCCCGCATCCGCGAAGAACCGCTTCACCCGGCGCCGTTCCCCTGTCAAGTTAGTTGTGAGGCGATCGCCCGGATGCCATTGCCTGACAACAGGTTCTGCTGACTTGGGAATGTAGATTCTCCAAGGGTCCGAATTCGCGTGAGCGGTGGTTCCATGAATACTAGCGCCCGGCTCAGCCAGAAAACGGAAGCCACCAAATCTCGTTTCCCCCGAATTCCGTAGTCGAATCGCCACATCGACTTTCCGCGAGAGCCTGACGATCGTCACCTCGGATCGACTGCGGACCGCCTCGTACCCACCGGAGATCTGTCCACTCGATCCCGCCGACGACCGAACCAGTGCTGTCAGCCGAAGGACCCCTCGTCGGTCCAGGGTGATGCCCGCGCGCGCAAGAAGAGAAGGCAGCAGAAGTCGGATGGACTCGTCAGGTAGTTCGCCGAGACTTCCTGCGTCGAGCGCCATCAGGGCCCCCTCCAGCGGTGTCACGGTGAAATCCTCGGCAATCGCGTCGACGCTGGCCCTGAGATCCGCTGCCTCTTTCGAAAGCCGCAGTAGCTCGTGCTCAAACCCGGGAGACACACGACGCAGTGCAGGCAGCAGTTGGAGGCGCACTCGATTCCGCAAGAAAGCCAGGGACGTGTTGCTGGGGTCTTCCGTGAACGAGACCGTTCGACCGGCGGCATACGCCAGGATGGTCGCGCGGCGGTGTTCCAGAAGTGGTCGTTCGACGGTGGAGGGCGCGAGGAGTCCGGCAAGCCCGCGCGCGCCGGCGTCGCGCAGCAAACGCATGACCACAGTTTCGATGTGATCATCAAGCGTGTGGCCGGTGACGACGTTGGCTCCTTCGGCGGCGGCAACGCGATGAAGGAATGCCCACCGGCCCGCGCGCCACGCAGCCTCACCGGGACGTTCCAGAATCAGCCGCTCCGAGATTGCCGGCATGCCGTAGCGCGCCGCGGTAGCGATGGCCTGGGCGGTGGCTTCCGTGGCCGCGTCGCCCGTGCCGTGATCGACGCTCGCGACGATGATGCGATGCTTTGAAGTCCGCAATCGCGCGATCGCATCGAGGAGCACGGTCGAGTCGACGCCTCCGGAAACGGCCAGCACCAGTCGGCTTCGCGACGCCAGCAATTCCCGGACGGATGACTCGATCGCGCGCACAGCGCCGTCACGCATTAGTGGAAACTACTCATCGCTGGAGGCGACCGCCCTACCCGCTCTCCTCACGCTTGTTTACCTTGGTTTCAGACGACCGCGGAGGAGAGGAAGTTGGAGACGCATGGACCGTTGGGCACCTTGTGGGCTGGACTGGGTCTGGGCGCCTTTTACACGGCGCTGATCTGGGTGAATCTCCTGCTGGGACACATGCTCACGCCATTGTTCATTCTCCCTCTGACGTGGCTTCAGGATTCGATGGCGAGGCGGAAGGCGAAGTAAGTCCGGATTCGGATCGGGAGCGGGAATCGGGGGGAGCCTTCAACGAAGCTCAGCCTGATTCCCGTTTGTTATTCAGGGACCGCGACGTAGCTGATGCTCATTCCGGATTACCCATTTCCGAGAGAAGCAATGTTCATCGTGCTGCTGATCCTCACTGCCCTCATCGTCGTCTGGGGCGTCGGCGCGTACAACACCCTCATATCGCTCAAGAACCAGGTAGCGAACGCCTGGAAGCAGATCGATGTGCAGCTGAAGCGGCGTCATGACCTGGTGCCGAATCTGATCGCGGCGGTGAAGGGCGCGATGAATTTTGAGCGAGCGACGCTGGAGGCCGTGGTCGCGGCGCGCAATCAGGCGATCCAGGTCTCGAGCGGAGGCGACGTGGCCAAGATCGCCGCCGTCGAAGGACAGTTGACGGGCGCGCTGCACCGTCTGCTTGCGGTCGTCGAGAGTTATCCCGACCTGAAAGCGACGACGAACATTGGGCAGCTCCAGGAGGAGCTGACCTCGACGGAGAACAAGATCGCGTTTGCCCGGCAGCTCTATAACGACGTTACGACGCAGTACAACACGAAGCAGCGACAAGTGCCGACCGTGTTCGTCGCGGGCATGGCTGGCGCGACACCGGCCCCGTTGTGGGAAATCACCGACGATGCGGAGCGGGCCGTCCCCAAGGTGGAGTTGTGACTCGTGACTCGTGATTCACGGGTCCCCTCCCGAGTCACGAGTCACGAGTCACGAGTCACAGCCTGATGGACGAAGCGGTCGACCTCTTCACGCAGCAGCAGTCGAACCGCGTCCGATCCCGGCTACTGATCGTCGGTTTCATCGCGTTCTTCGCGTGGCTCGGCTTCGGTGGCGATTGGCTGGCGTGGCAGTTCACGCGTGAGGCGGAGAGCGGCTACCGGCACGTCTTTCCCTGGCTCGGAGTGGCGATGACGCTCGGCGCCACGATTGCTACGATCGTCGCCTGGCGCCGCGGACCTGATCGAGTCCTCTGGTCGACCAATGCGTTTGAGGTGACCGATCCCGTCAACGAGGACGAGCGCCGCCTGGTGAACGTCGTCGAGGAAATGGCGATCGCTGGTGGCGTTCCCCGTCCGCGGATCTGGATCGTCCCCGATGAGGACCCTAACGCCTTCGCCACCGGCCGCGATCCGATAGGCGCGCATGTGGCGGTCACGGCGGGCCTGCTGACCCTGCTGGATCGTGACGAGCTGCAGGCGGTCATCGCGCACGAACTGGGTCATGTGAAGAACCTGGACATGCGACTCATGACGCTGCTGGCCGCCCTGGTCGGCGCCGTGGCGCTGGTGAGTGACTTCACGAGCCGCATGATGCGCGGCGGTGTGCGCCTGGGCGGCTCGTCAGGCGGGGGACGCAGTCGCGGCGGGGGAAAGAAGGGTGGAAATCCGGTGCTCATTGTCGTTCTTGTCCTGTGGATCCTGAGCTGGCTGCTGGCTCCGCTGGTTACTCGACTCCTTGCGCTCGGGGTGAGCCGGAAGCGCGAGTACCTGGCGGACGCGATGAGCGCCCAGTTCACGCGCAATCCGGGCGCCCTGGCCAGCGCGCTGCACAAGATCGAGCACGCGGCAGCGCCAACGTCGAGCATGAAGCGTGGCAGCGCCCACCTGTGCATCGCCGACCCACTGGGACTCCGACTCACCAATCGCGAAGGGTTTCTCGCGGAACTGCTCGGTACGCATCCACCAATGGCGATCCGCGTGGCGAAGTTGAAGGCGATGGCGTACGAACGTGACGGGGGACGGGTGACGGGAGACGGGAGTGCGAACACGGCATAGCAGCCATTCCTCGTGGGGGTGCCTCCCTGGACACGTTAGGCTGCGTACGGGGTCTCGCCCGTCCCCCGTCTCCCGTCTCCCGTCAGCTCTCGCGTTCGCGCTTGCCTGTCTGCTCTCGCCAGCGCTGGTGCAAGGGCAGTACCTCACTCGCCCGCAGATCCCCTGGCGCACCATCACCACCGCGCGCTTCGACATCCACTTCCCCGCGGAAATGGAGGAGTGGACGCGCGACGTCGCCGCGCGGATGGAGACCGTCGCTGATGCGGTGAATGCGGTCGTCGGAAACAAGCCGGCGTCGCGCGTGACGGTGATCGTCGAGGATCCGTCGAACATCGCGAACGGCTTTGCGCTGCCGTTTATGGAAGGCCCGGTCATCTTCCTCTGGCCGACCCCTCCGGCGCCGTCGCCGACATTCGGAACGCACAGGGGCTGGGGAGAAACGCTCGCGGTGCACGAGTACGGCCACATTGCGCACCTGACGTTTCCTTCGCGCAACCCTCGTGAGCGCCTGCTCTGGAGGTTGCTGCCGGTGCAGGTCAGTCCAGTGACTCGCAAGTCACCAGCCTGGGTCATCGAGGGATACGCAACACTGATCGAGGGTCGGCTGACCGGAAGTGGTCGGCCGCACTCGGCGGGCCGGGCCGCCGTACTCAGACAGTGGGCGCTCGAGGGACGATTCCCGACGTACGCGCAGCTGAATGGCTCGGGATCGTTCTTCGGCGGCAACATGCGCTACCTGGTCGGCTCGGCTTTCCTCGAGTGGCTCGAGCAGCGCAAAGGCGATTCGAGTCTCGTGCACCTTTGGCGGCGGATGAGCGCGCGCCAGGACCGCTCGTTTGAGGAGGCCTTTGCCGGCGTGTTTGGTGCAGGTCCTGCCGATCTGTACGGAGCCTTTACGGTAGACGTCATGGAGCGCTCGCTCCACATCCGCGCGCGGCTGGGTGAAGCGGGATCGGTGGAGGGAGAACTGGTGCAGCGCGTGGCCGGGGGTACCGGAGAACCCGCGCTCTCGCCAGACGGAAGCCGCGTCGCGATCGTCCTGCGCTCCCTCAGTGGGTCCTCACGACTCGTCGTGTGGAATGCGCGACCCGATCCGGACTCCGCGCTCCGCCGCGCCAGGGAGCGGATGCTGCGCCTGGATCCGCTGGATGTCGCCCCGTTCGATTCGTTCCCAAGGCCCCGGCGCGCGCTCGCGACGCTGCATCCCTTCGGCGGACGCTCGCATGAGCAGCCGCGCTGGATGCCCGATGGTGTCAATATCCTGGTGACGCGCGATGAGCCGGCGCCTAACGGCGTGACCAGGCCGGACCTCTTTGTGTGGAATACCCGGTCCAGCGCCCTGCGCCGTGTGACCCGTGGCGCCGGCGTGCGGCACGTGGATCCATCGCCGAACGGGCGTGAGGCGGTCGGCATCCGCTGTCATGCGGGCATATGCAGCGTTGTCTCGATCCAGCTCCAGAACGGCGCCTGGCGCGTGCTCGTCGCCGGAAACCCGGACCTGGTCTGGCACCGGCCGCGCTACAGCCCCGACGGTTCGCGCATCGCTGCCAGCTACCACGCGGGCAGACAGTGGGGCGTTGCGGTCATCGACCCCCGCACCGGTTCCGTGCGACGGCTCACCACTGACGATGCGGCTTCGCGCTACTCGCCGACATTCACCCCGGCCGGCCACGAAGTCGTGGTGGTGAGCGAGCATGGTGGGATAGCGAACCTTGAGCTCGTTCCGATAGAAGGTGGCGTGCCACGCGCACTGACCCGCGTCACCGGCGCAGTCATTGGACCGGAGGTGAGTCGATCGGACAGCAGCATCTGGTTTCTTTCGATGCGCAGCGGCGGGTACGACGTTCGCCGGCTGGAACGGACTAACGCGGACATCGTTGGAGAGGTGGTGTCCATCCAGGGACCGCTCGTTCCGGCCGCCCCTCCAACGATTTCAGTGGCAGGGCTTCCTCCAATGACTGATACGGGTTCGCTCGTCGTTCGCGACTACGGACTCGGCCCACGCCGGTGGCGCGTTCTTCCTGGAGGAACCGCCGGGCCTGACGGGCAGACGATGACGCTCATGGGCGCCAACATCGATCCGATCGGTCGCCTGAGCATCATCACACAGGCCGCGTACGGGTCCGGTGGCTCGTGGCGGGGTGGATCGACTTCAGCCGCGCTTCGCCGCACGCGCGTGGGAATCGACGCCTCCGCGTGGTATGTCGAGCATGAACCGTCCAGGGCGCGTGATCACCTTGCGCCACCCTCGTCTGACGTCCGATTCGCCGGAGGCGGGTTGCAGGCGCGGCTGAATTCCGCCGGCAGCAGTTACGCCTGGCTCGTGCGCGCCACCGCGAGCGCAGGACAGGTGCGCAATACGACGATGACGGGCGCAACGCGTCTGTCATCGTCCGTCGAGACGCGGGGACGACTGACCTGGTCGTTCGGTCCCGTCACCGTGAATGCGACGGCGGGCGTGTTCGCTGAAGTCGGTGAGACCGACGGTGCGGGTTGGCAGCGGACAATTGGAAGCGGGGGCCTGACGGTTGGCGCGACCACCGGGTATCACGTACGCGGGGAGTGGCTCGGTGGCTCGGTGACGGCGCCGGGTGGTCCGGGCGTGGCGCTCGAGCAATTCGTCGTTGGTGGCGCGAGCAGTCCGCTCATCGATCCCGCCTTCCTGGCCCAGCGAATCGCGTTGCCCGCGGTTCCGGCCGGTTTCGCCGGCGGACCAACCGTGCAGCTCCTGCGCGGAACGTTAGGCGGGAATGCCTGGGAGCCGCATTTCGTGTGGGTCAGGGCCGGTGACTCCGGTCATTACCAGCGGATCGCGGGCGTGGAACGCACCTTCGCCATTTCCTCGCTTGGGTTCGCTCGACTGCCGGGCGTCCGCGCGCGCGCGGGCGCGTCGTACTCGTTCGACGCGCCCTACGAGTCCCGGGCCCGCGCGTACGCGAGCCTGACGTTCACACCGTGAGCTACGGGACCCGAAGTGATTTGAGCAGGGAGGCAATGGGTGCCTTCCCCGGCTTGGTGTATCCGTCCCGACCGGCGATGAACGCACCGACCGCTGTCACCCTGAGCGTGTAGTCGCCAAAGACGTTGGGATCGAACGAATTCGCGAGAATGAGGTACTGTGCGCCCGCCACCAGCGTGAAGGTGATCCGCGAGTTCGTATCGACAGGATCGTTAGGATTCGCGGGATCGTCCGGGTCAATGTCATCGTTGACGGACCGTTCTTCCAGGGTTCCGTTCGCTAGTAGCTCGAGCAGCACCAGGTAGGTGTCAAACGACGACGCCGTAAGGTCGATCTGGACACTTGTGGTCGTCGTCACCTGGATGGCGTAAGCATCCGCATATGTGTCATCGGTCAGTTTGCAGTCAATCGCCGCGAGGGCGCCGTTTATGGTCTGTCCGACCGCAATTGGCGGCACGGTGGAGATCAAGCAGGGATTGACCACGCGGATGGTGGCTGTGGCGGAACGGCCATCAGCGCTCGCGGTAATTGTCGCGGTCCCGTCGACCACCCCGGTCACGAGCCCCGCGCCACTGACGGTGGCGATGTTGGGACTCGTCGAGACCCACGTCACGGTACGACCGGTGATCACGGTGTTATTCGCGTCGCGCAGCGTTGCCGTGAGCGTCACGGTCTCGCGAATGAACACCGTGTCGTTGGTGGGCGCCACCGCGATGCTGGCGATAGGTGGCGGACTGACGGTGATCGTCGACACGCCGCTCTTGTCCCCCACTGCCGCGGTGATAAAAGCGCTACCGAGAGCGTGGGTGGTCACGAGGCCTGACGACGATACTGATGCGACCGTGGTTGCCGACGACGACCAGAGGACGGACTGACCGGACAGCAGGTTCCCGCTGGCGTCCTTGACAGCCACGCTGAGTTGCACGGCTTCGCCAACCTGTCGCGTTGCCTCGTTGGGAGTCACTTCGACGGTGGCGACCGTCACCGGCGGCTCTGTTGAACCCCCGCAGGCGGCGAACACCCCGCCAAGCATGAGCAGCCCCGCGGCGCTGAATGCGCCCGTCGCACGAACATTCCGTCGAATCATTGTCATCCCGTGGTCTCGACGTGAGAGCGGTCGTGATGGCCACCGCGACCCGGGCGCCCGCCACTTGCCGCTTCGGCAGTCTAGTCCTGTGCACTTTGAACGGCCACCAGAAGAGGCCGAACGCGTTCCGCGCGCGTCCCCTACCCTGGTTGGGCTTTCTCCGTTCCGTTGTGATGCCGCATTCCCTTGAATAAGCGACGCGCGGTGGTCAGTATCCGCGAGCTTTTTCCCTGGAGAAGAACGGCCCATGCGAATCGGAGTCCCTCGAGAAGTGACCACCGGCGAACGCCGGGTCGCCCTTGCCCCGGAAGGCGTTGCTCGCCTGGTGAAGTCGGGCGTCGAGGTGGCCGTTGAACGCGAGGCCGGCGCATTGGCCAACTTTCCCGACGCGCTTTACGAAAAAGCCGGGGCAAGCCTTGGTGACCCGTGGAACTCCGGCGTGGTGGCAAAGGTTCAGAAGCCGACGCTTGAAGAAGCACGTCGCCTCACAAAGGGTTCCGTTCTCATTTCGCTTCTCCCCACCGCGACGAGCAGCGACCTGCTCGAGGTGCTGGCCACTGCCGGCGTATCAGCGCTCGGCCTCGAGCGCGTCCCGCGAATCACCCGCGCGCAATCGATGGACGTCCTGTCTTCACAAGCAACCATCGCTGGTTACAAAGCCGTCCTGGTTGGAGCCGCCGAGATGGGAAAAATCCTCCCCATGCTCACGACGGCGGCCGGCAACATTCCGCCGGCGAAAGCATTCGTTCTGGGTGCGGGTGTAGCGGGACTGATGGCGATATCGACGGCCCGCCGACTGGGCGCGATTGTTTCGGGATTCGACATCCGCGCCGCGGCCCGGGAACAGGTCATGTCGCTCGGCGCCACGTTCGTCGGTCCCGAGCCGTCTGCCGACGCGGAAGCCGCGGGTGGTTACGCGCGCGCGCAAACTGAGGAAGAGCAGCGTCGAACGATGGACGCCATGGCGACGCACCTGAAGGATCAGGATCTCGTCCTCACGACGGCGCAGATCCCCGGCCGCGCCGCGCCCCGCCTGATCAGCGCGGCGATGGTGGCGACCATGAGGCCGGGCGCGGTGATCGTCGACCTGGCCGCGGAAACCGGCGGGAACTGCGAGCTCACGCGCGCCGGGGAGACGACCGTCCACAACGGCGTCACCATCATCGGGGCGATGAACCTCGCCAGCTCCGTGCCGCACCATGCGAGTCTCATGTTCAGCAAGAACGTCTTCACGCTGTTGCAGCACCTCATCAAAGACGGAAACATCACGTTGAACATCGATGATGAGATCACGGGACCGATGTGCGTAGTTCACGCGGGGGCAGTGCGCGTTTGACAAATCGATTCCCGATTCCCGATTCCCGATTCCCGACCCATGTCTGAATCTCTCATCGCGGGCCTGGTCATCTTCGTCCTGGCGACATTTCTCGGCGCGGCGCTCATCGGTCGCGTTCCACCCACGTTGCACACACCGCTGATGTCAGGCGCGAACGCGATCTCCGGCATCACGGTGGTCGGTGCGCTGCTCGTTGCCGGCGCCGGTCTGGGGTGGATATCAACGGTGCTCGGCTTTCTGGCGGTCGTTCTTGCCATGATCAACGTCGTCGGTGGCTATGCGGTGACGGACCGTATGCTCCAGATGTTCAGGAAGGAAGAGAACCGATGAGCCGCGCGACCGAGCAACTCGTGTACCTGGTTGCAGCGGTCCTCTTCATCGTCGGCTTGCAGCGCCTGCAAAGCCCGGCGACGGCGCGGGGTGGTAACGCGCTGTCCGGTGTAGGCATGCTCATCGCGATCGTCGCGACGCTCCTGGTTGGCGACATCATTTCGCCGGCTGTGATCGCGGCGGGGCTGCTGGTCGGTTCGGCGATCGGCTACTGGATGGCGCGCACCGTCAGGATGACGTCGATGCCGCAGATGGTCGCGCTCCTGAACGGGTTCGGCGGTGCGGCATCACTTCTCGTGGGTGGCGCGGAGTTCCTGAAGTCGGAGCTGCTGGGGGAGCAGATTCCCCTCGACACGGGAATCACCATCCAGCTTTCGCTCCTGGTTGGCGCGATCACGTTTACGGGCAGTCTCATCGCCTGGGCCAAGCTTCAGGAAGTCCTGTCCGGAAAGCCGATGGTCTTTCCCGGTCAGAAGACGATCAGCGCCCTGATCCTGCTCGTCATCATCGGACTCTCGACCTACCAGTTGATGACGCCGGAATCGCTGCTGTGGCCGTTCTATGCCGTGTGCGTGCTCAGCCTCCTGCTCGGGGTCCTGCTGGTCATTCCAATCGGCGGCGCGGACATGCCGGTGGTGATCTCGCTGCTCAATTCGTATTCGGGCATCGCGGCTGCCATGACCGGCTTCGTGATCGACAACAGCGTCCTGATCATCTCGGGCGCGCTCGTCGGGTCGTCAGGCATCATCCTCTCGCGGATCATGTGCAAGGCGATGAACCGGTCACTGGTCAACGTGTTGTTTGGCGCGTTTGGCGCCGCTGGTCCGAAGGGATCGGCGAAGAGCGCGGAGGGGTTGTCGGTCCGGTCAGTCACACCGGAAGATGCGGCAATCCAGCTCGGCTATGCCCAGAACGTGGTCATCGTCCCTGGATACGGAATGGCGGTTGCACAGGCACAGCACGCGGTCCGTGAGCTTCAGGAACTAATCGAGAAGCGCGGCGGCGAAGTGAAGTACGCGATTCACCCGGTGGCCGGACGCATGCCGGGACACATGAACGTGCTCCTGGCCGAAGCCAACGTGCCGTACGACAAGCTTCGCGAGATGGACGACATCAATTCCGAAATGGACCGGTGCGATGTGGCCGTGGTCATCGGCGCGAACGACGTCGTGAATCCGGGTGCGCGCACCGATGCGTCGAGTCCGATCTTCGGCATGCCGATCATCAATGCCGATCACGCGAAAAGCATCGTCGTGCTCAAGCGCTCCATGGCGGCGGGCTTCGCGGGCATCGAGAACGAGCTGTTCTACAATCCGAAAACCTCGATGCTGTTCGGTGACGCGAAACAGAGCCTGATCAGAGTGATTGCGGAGATCAAACAGCTTTGAGTCGTGACACAGGGCGGATGTGAGATGTGGGATGTGGGATACACTGCTTTCCGATCAAATCTGATAATCGGTTTGGCAGTTTATCTGACATCCCACATCTCACATCCCCCTTGCGAGTTACTTCTTCCCTTCTCGAGCAAGGACGCCTTTCACGGCGCCCGTGATCATCCGGTTCACCGCCGAGATGGAAACGCCGCCAGGATCCTCCGAAGGGATGGTCGCAAATCCAATCGCCGAGGCCTTGGGATAACGGGCGAAGATCTGCTCGAAGAGAGTCGCAAGTTCCCTGCTCGAGGGACCGCCCGGCACCTTGTTGCCATGCCCAGGCACCTCGGCGGGATCGAGCACATCGAGGTCGATGTGGATGTACAGCTTGTCGCTGATGCGATTCAGCCGATCCAGCTGCGCGAACACGGCTGGAGTGGCGCGCCGCAAATCATCAACGCTGACCTGCTCGATGCGCGAGTGGTCCAGGATCTCCTGCTCGAGCGGATCGGTCAGCCGAACGCCTCCCATCACGACGTGCTGGTCCGACAAGGCGGGCTCGAGTCCGGCGTCAAGGCGCATGCGCTGCAACGCGCGGCCGGTGGCAACGGCAACCGGCATTCCGCCGAGCGATCCGCTGCGCGTTGTTTCGGGCGTGTTGATGTCGGGATGTGCGTCGAGCCAGAGCATGCCGATCCGCAGCGGATCGCGGCCCGGTCCGGAGCGCTGCAGGCCGGCGACCAGTCCGGGCATCGACGGACATGTCGCCAGCAGCCCCACGGTGAAGTAGCCGTCGGCCTCGTTCTTCCGGATGATGTCAGCGAAGTGGCCTAACGCCATGCCGAGCCGCTTCCAGCCACCGTACTCGGTCGTTTCCTCCGCGGTCAGCGTCGCCTCCGCTGCTCGCACGACGGCATTCAGGCGGGAGAGCGTGTCGCGGATGCCGCCACCGGCCATCGTGGCGGGCCCCCGCGAGGTGCCGTTAGGCGAAAACGGCTGCTGAGACAGCGCGACGCGGAGACGCCCGTCCGCGCCCGTGTACGTTGTTTGCGCACCGGCAGCGGCGGCCGTCGCGGCAAGCAGAAGTATGGCTGAAACCCGGAGCATGGTTCTCGTGACTCGGACTCGTGACTCGTGACTCGTGACTCGTGACTCGTGACTCGGCGGACTACTCGAGAGCGGCGTCCAGCGTGATCTTCGCGTTGAGCAATCGCGAGATCGGACACGTAGCACGCGCGCTTTCCGCTTGCTCCGCGAAGACCTGCGGCGAAGCACCAGGCACGCGGGCGCGTGTGCTCAGGTGAACCTTGGTGACCGTCATGCCGGCGTCCGTCTTTTCGAGCGTGACGCTCGCCGTGGTAGCTATCCGCTCTGGCGGATGTCCGGCGGTCGTGAGCTTCCCGGCGAGCGCCATCGAGAAGCAGCCGGCGTGGGCGGCCGCGACCAGTTCCTCTGGATTCGTTCCCGGATCATCAGCAAACCGCTGACCCCACGTGTAGTTCGCATCCTTGAGGACGCCGCTTGGCGCCGTCATGGTGCCGTTGCCTTCCTTCAGCGTGCCGTTCCATACGGCCGAAGCCTGTCGTTCCACTGATTGGTCCTCGCGTCGCGGTAGTGTGGTGAGGAGTCGGAACCCGCGCGAGCAAGGTAGCGATGAACGAGGAAACAGGAAACAGGAAACAGGAAACAGGAAACAGGAAACAGGAAATAGGAAACGGGAAACCAGGGAATGACCGAGGGCCCGGAAACACTCGGGCCCTCAACATTTACGTTTCGTTCCTTTCCTGTTTCCTGTTTCCTGTTTCCTGTTTCCTGTTTCCTTTACGTTCCCAACTTTGCCTTCAGGAACGCCACCGTCTTCGGCCAAGCTTCCTGCGCCGCCTTGGCGTTCGCCTCGCTGTTTTCCTGTCCACGCAGGAACCCGTGGCCCGCGCCATCGAAGATGTGATACTCATACGCCTTGCCCAGCCGTTTCATGGCTGAGTCGGTGGCGGGAATCGTGGCGTTGATGCGGGCGTCGGCGCCACCATACAGCCCAAGAACGGGCGCCTTGATTGCCGCCATCTGTTCGGCGTTAGGCGGTGATCCGTAGAAGACGACCGATGCGCCGAGCGCCGGCGCGTGCGTGGCATGCAGGAACGACCGCCCCCCACCCCAGCAGAAGCCGATCACGCCATACTTTGGCAGCGCGGCCGGCAGGCTCATGGCGTACTTCGCCACGGCGTCCAGCGCGGCATTGACGAATTCCGGCGTTGCCCGCTGGATGAGTTGGCGACCGACATCCGCCGGCGCATCCTCGGTCAGCGAACCCGTCTTCCCCATCGTCGTCATATCAGGCGCGATGCCGATGAATCCCTCGGCGGCAAGTTGGTCCGCCACGCCTCGCGTCCACGTGTTGAGACCGGTGTTCTCGTGGATGGCGATGACGACCGGGGCTTTCTGCGAGCGCTCCGGAAAGACGACCCAGGCCATCACGCTGTCGGATGCACCAACCTTGATGGCGACCCATTCACCGTGCCGTGGGGAGGCGCTGACGCGCTGCACCGCGGTCGTCGCGCCCGCGGGGATTGCGGTTCCTTGCGGAATGACCAACGCAACGGTACCGGAACCAGAATGATCGCCATGGCCAGCGTGCTCGTCAGGCACGACCGTCGTTCTGACCTGTGCGGCGAAGTAGCCGCCGGCGGCGGCTAGAGTAGCGGCGGCGAGGATGAGAATTCGCATTGGAGAAGGATTAGCGATTAGCGATCAGCGACAAGCGATCAGCCCGGCGAGCTATCAAGATACGCAGCATCGGTCGAGAAACGCTGTCAAGTATCAAGCCGGCTCTGGCTTTCGCTTGCTTTCGCTGATCGCGGATCGCGGCTCGCTGCCCCTACTGCACGCAATTCCCCTTGGGATCCGGCTTCGGCTTGTCCACCACCAACCGGTGATCGAGGTTGCCGATTCGCAGCGCCGATTCGAAGACGAACTGCGCGATCTGCGCCATGTGGGGATACTCGATGTACTGAGGTTCGTCGGTCACTTGATGGTAATCCGCATGACCGCCGGTCGAGATGAACGTGACCGGGATTCCGAACTTGGCGTATTCGTAGTGGTCGCTCCGGCAATAGATGTTCTGCTGGTGACCGTTTGCGTCCATTGCGTAGTCGAATCGAAGGCCGAGTTTCTTCTCCGTATTCACCTTTTCGAGCAGATCGCCCATCTCCGTGGACAGCCGTCGCGATCCGATGAGCTGCACGTATCCTTCCCCACCCATCAACGGCTTCTTCTCGAGATCCTCGCCGGTGACGTCGTTGGCGGCGCCCCGGCCGACCATGTCCATGTTCAGCTGGCCGATGATGGAATCGCGCGGGACGGTGGGATGCGCCGTGTAATAGCTCGCTCCCCAAAGCCCCATCTCCTCACCCGTGTGCCAGACGAACAGGATTGATCGCTTCGGTTTCTGAGGACCCTTGGCGAACAGCTCCGCGATTTCGAGCACGGTCATCGAGCCGGAACCGTCGTCGTCAGCGCCATTGTTGATTGAATCGAGTCGCGCAGGACTGATGGCGCGCAGGCTGTCCAGGATAGCCTTCACGCGTGCCATTTCCTCGGTCGTCGCCGGCCGATTGGGAGAATCCGCGCCCTGGGGCCGCACGACTTGCATGTACGCCTTGAGCGAGTCGTGGTCCACCGGCGGCTGACGCAGCGGGATGTGATCGTTATGCGCCCCTATCGCGACGTATTGGCCCTTCAGTTTCGGATCCGACCCTGGCAGGATTGCGACGACATTTCTGCCCGGCTTCGACGTATCCGTAAACCGCACGTTCGCGGTGAAGCCCTTTCCCGCGAGACGATTCTTCCACGACGTTGCCGGCGTGCCGAGCATTGCTTCGGCCATCGCTCGCGTGACGGTCAGGGTCATTGTTACGGTGTCCTGCAGAAACACCGTACCGGTGCTCGCAAACGCCGCCCGCAGGTCCTGAGGCCTAAGTGCTTCACCAACGACTAGCACGTTCGCTGCAGCTTCGGCACGCATGGCGAGGTAGTGATGGTAGCCGTTTGAGTTGCCGAACTTCTGGAAATCGGTGCCCAGTGGCAGTCCGCCTGGAGTAAACACGAGAGTCTTTCCCTTCACCGAGTCCAACGGGATGTTCGCGGTGGTATCGAGCGCGGCGCCGACGAAGACCACTTGGGCGCCGGAGAATTCACGCACGAAGCCAGGCGCGCTGGCCGTGAAGTCGGTTCCGGCCTTGAAAGTCGCCTCGCCGACGGTCACCGTCGACGCTGAATCGAGCAGGCGCGTGTACAGGGGCAACTTCTGGAAGAACGTTCCGTTATCGCCACCGGGCTCGAGACCGAGACGCCGCACTTCGCTCTCGATGTACGCCGTGCCCATGTCGCTGTGGATCGACCCGACGGGACGACCCATCATCGAGTCATCGGCGAACTTGTAAACCCGCGTCATCAGGTCCCCGGCGGTAATCTCGGCGACCGTGGGCGGTCCTATGTATTTGCGAGGAAGCGGCGCGGCGCGCTGCGCTTGAGCCGTCATCGCAAGACTGGAAAATGCGGCTGCCACAAGCGGCGCCGAACGAAAAAAGAAGGCCATTTTCATGTGCGTGAATTGTGATGTTGGGACGACAGGGCGTACCCTGCAGCGCCGCCGTAAGGTCCTCGTGAGCCTGGCCCTACGCAAGGTTGCAGGGATAGGGCGAGCCCCAACGACGCTAGACGAGATCGCGGTACGCGCGGCCGCGCCACGAGACCGGGCGACGCACGGTCGAGACCAGCACTCGAAGGAATGCGACTGGATCGGCAAGCCAGCTGAAAGAGTATCCGATGCCGCGTCGCTCATAGGAACGCGCGATCGCAACGAGCACCACGATCCTGATAACGATGAGGACGAGGTTGATGGCGATGATCGGCAGCGGTACCGGAATTACAAGGCTCAAGGCGAGCAGAGGCAGCGGTAGCGCCTGTACCAGCAGCAGAAGCAGCATGTCGAGCCATTGGCGGTCGCGCGTTGTGGCATCCGAGAGGTCGAGCGATCGACCCCACTCGCGCCACATCTCGCGCGCCGAGCGATACGAACGAACCCTGAACAACTTTCGGCCGTCGAGGAATCCGCACCGGACTCCAGCGCGCGCGTAATGCCGCGCCAGCCAGACGTCATCCGCGAACGACGCGCGCGCGGGCGCAAAGCCACCGTGCGCACGCAGCGTCTCACGCCTGACGAGAAAGCATTGCCCGTTGGCAAGCAGGCGATCCGGAGGCGGCTCGGATTGCGGCGGTCCGGTGCGATACACGAGCGTCACCAGCAGCGCAGGTTGCAACCAGCGCTCCCACGCGGTCTGACCCGCGAACATCGGCGCGAAGGAAACGAGGTCGAGTCGATGCTCGCGGGCCGCGGCGATGACGCCGGCCACCATTCCTTCGTTCGCTTCGGTGTCGGCATCCATGCCGAGGATCCACTCACCCCGCGCTCGAGAGAGTCCGTGCTGCAGCGCCCACACCTTGCCGATCCACCCCGCCGGGAGCGGGGGATCGCGCTCGAGCCGGATACGGGGGTCCTGTTTCGCCGCGTCCTCCACCAGCGCGACTGTTCGATCCGTCGATCCGCTGTCGACGACGATCACTTCCAGAAGAGGAGAGTTCTGGAGCGCGAGTCCGTGGAGACACGGACCGAGTCGCTCGCCCTCGTTCAGCGTCGGCACGATGACCGAGACCGAGGTGTCCGTCATCGACCCCTGCACCACTGGCGCGACCGGGGGCGTTCGTCGCATGCCGGGAAGAAGGCGCCACAGCAATACCATCGCCGCGGCGCCTTGAAGGACTCCGAGAGATGCGAGGCCGGAATTCATTGGAGATGGGAGATGTGAGACGTGAGAAAGACTGCTTTCCGATCCAATCTGATTTGATCGGATGTTGCAGTTTTTCTCACATCTCCCATCTCACATCTAGCTTATCGCCGATCGAACGACGTTGCGGCTGCGCCGGTGGGCTTAAGCCAATGGGCAAACCATTGACGCAACCTTCCCAACCGGTCTACCAGGAGCCACGGCTCGCCGTTACGCGACAGGTCGTGCGTCGAACGCGGATACCGGACGAGTTCAACCGCGACGCCCTGCTTCTTCAGCGCCATGAACCACTGCTCGGCGTCCGCCATTGGCGTCCGGTGGTCCTCCTCCGACTGCACAATCAGTGTCGGCGTGCGCACCTTGTCGACAAACCGGATCGGCGAAAGCTCGTCGTAGACTTTCTCATTCTCCCACGGCTTGCCGAAAAACTCGAACTCGGTGAGCCCGGGCACGTCAGTAGTTCCGTACCACGACCACCAGTTGGAGATCATGCGGTCGGCCTGCGCCGCCTTGAAGCGATTCGTCTTCGTGGTGATCCACGCCGTCATGAATCCGCCATAGGACCCGCCGGTCACGCCCATGCGCGTGGAGTCGACGTCGGCGCGCGTGGAAACGATGTCCACCGCCTTCATCAGGTCCTGGAAATCCTCGAGGCCCCAGCGGCCGCGTGTCGAATACGTGAACTCACCACCGTAGCCGCTCGAGCCGCGGGGATTCGTGGACAGCACCCACATTCCGGCGCCCGTGATGTTGTGGAACTCGTCGAACCAGCCCTCACCGTAGGCGCTGTGCGGACCACCATGGATGTAGAGCACAACGGGATACTTCCTTCCGGGCTGATAACCGGCCGGTTTCTGCAGCCACGCCTCGATTTCCAGGCCGCCGACCGACTTGTACGTGAAGCGTTCGGCGTCCGGCCATTCGATTTCGGCGTTGAGCTTGTCGTTGAAGCTCGTGACTTTCACCTCGCCCGTTCCATCGGCGTTGGCGACATAGAGTTCAGTCGGCTTGGTGATGCTCGTCGACACATACGCGATCTTCCCCTGCCTGGCGTCGGTCGAAAAACCGGAGATCCGCCGGCGACCGCCGAGTATTTCTGCCATCTGCTTCGTCGCTGGATCGAGACGGAAGAGACCCGTGCGGCCTCCGACTGCCGCCGCGACCATGATCTGACCGGCCGGCGTCCACCAGTGTTGCTGCGGCTCGTACTGCCACGTGCCCAGTAGGCTCACGGGCGTGCCGCCTGACGCGGCCACCATGAATAGGCGCTCTGAGCCGGTGCGCGCCGCAGCCGACGTGAACGTAAGGGAACGACCATCCGGCGACCACGCCAGGTCGGCTTCCGCACCGACCTGACTCGTCAGGCGGCGCGGCGTTCCGCCGCCCACCGCCACGATGAAGATGTCGGCATCGTTGCGCGGCGCTTCGTCGCGCTTGGCATCGTACGGCAGAAGGGCGATGGAATCGGTGACGGCCTGGACGACTGAGTCGGGACGCATGCCGGGATCGGCGACGTAGGCCACCCACTGGCCATCGGGCGAAACCGCGGGGCCGCGGCGCGAGTAGCGCGTCGTATCGATGATCCTCTTCGGTGATCCGTCGGCGCCCTGCATCCACAGTTGTGCCGCACGAAAGGCGCGAGCCTCACGCGGCCCCGGCAGGAATCCCTGCCCGTTGGCCTTGTAACGGAGGTCGGAGATGTGCCTGCCGTCGAATCGCTTGGGATCGAGCGGTTGGGTAATCGACCCGAATGGCGGACGCGCCATCGGTTGCATTGCAGTCCAGGTGTCCGGCGTGCGCGCTTTCGTCGTGTCTATCGGAACAGGCTCTGACGTGACCACAAACGCTTTGGTGGCCGGCGCCGACCCGGTTGGGAAGCTGTCGATCTCCACCGCTTCACCGCCGGGCTGGTCCATCCGGAGTCCCCACGTGCGACCACGGGATCCCTGGCGCGTCGAGGTGAAGAGCAGCCACCGCCCGTCGGGCGACCAACGAGGGTTTGAACTCTCGTAGCCAGGCGCCGTGTAACGCGTGGATGCCCCGCCCGCGCTGGGGACGACCCACACCTCCTGGTGCCGGCGATTATCCGCCTCTTTCACCGTGGTGACCGTAAACGCGATCAGGCGACCATCGGGCGACAGTGCCGGGGCGCTGAGCGTGGTGAGGCGATACCAATCCGTCGGTGTGAACGCGCGCGGTGCCTGGGCTGCCATGACATGGAGTGGCGCGCCGAGCGCGATGAGTGCGATCATCCTGCGCATATGTCCTTCGCTCCGATGAAGCGTGGTGGATCGTCCGGGTCAGATCAAATAGGCCCTGAGTGCTCGCGATCCTCAAGCCCGTTCAACGCGCCGTCCGGCCCACCGTTGGCGTGATCCACCTCCGTTCGCTCGCTCTGCCCGTCGGACAGAGAGGCAGCGGCTTCCCGTTCAGCGTGCCCTCGATCAGCACGCTCCCGGATATCGAGTTCGAGTCGCCGGTGACGTTTTTCGTGGGCGAGAATGGTTCGGGCAAGTCGACCTTGCTCGAGGCGCTCGCAATCGCGACCAGGTTGCCTGCGGTGGCAGCAACTGCTCCCCGCGACGATGAAACGCTGGCGCCGCAACGCATGCTCGCGGCTGCGCTGCGACTCTCCTGGAGCCATCGGACGCACCGGGGCTTCTTCCTGCGCGCCGAGGACTTCTTCGGGTTTGCGAGGGCACTCTCGCGCTCACGCGATGAGTTGCGACAGCGCGTGGCTGATGTCGAGGTGGAGTACAAGGACCGGAGCGCGCTGGCGCGCGGGCTTGCGCAGGGACCAGCGCACGCTTCGTTGGCAGAAATGGAGAAACGTTATGGCGCGGATCTCGACGCCAACTCGCATGGCCAGGCGTTCTTCCAGCTTTTCCGCAGCCGCTTCGTTCCGGGTGGTCTCTACCTGCTCGATGAACCGGAGACTCCGTTATCGCCGCTCAGTCAACTCGCGTTGATCACGATGCTGAAGGAGATGATCAGCCAGGATGCCCAGTTCATCATCGCCACGCATTCGCCCATTCTGCTCGCGCTGCCGGAGGCGCGGATACTGGATTTTGACTCGCAGCCCATTCAGTGGGCTCCATACGAGGACCTGGAGCACGTCCGGTTGACGCGGGAGTTCCTGGCCGATCCCGAGCGGTTCCTTAGACGGCTCTAAGGCCGCGTTATGCGACCGGCGGTTTTCCCGCACTGACGGCCGCCAGTTCGCGCTTGAACGCGTGAACCAGGCATCGCGCCCCGCCGTTCTGCCGGACCTCAGTCGTGCGCAGGCCCGTGTACCGCTTGAACATGTTCCGAAGGGCCGCGCCTGACGGAAAATCGAGCTTGAGCGCGACCTGATCGACGGTGCGGCCGGGGTCATCCAGCATGCGGGCGGCGATAAAGAGCCTGCACCAGCCGATCATGGCCCTCGGCGACGGAAGGTGGGCCGCCTTGAGCCGGTCGACCAGCGTCTTTCGGTGAACTCCCATGGCCGCAGCCACTTCCTCCACCGTGATGTTCCTGCGGGCGTGTTCGAGGCAGTAGCGCAGGAATGGCACAATTGTCGCAGGGATGAGTGGCTCGAGGTCCGCGCTAAGCGCCACGGCGGAGACCTGATCGAGCGCTGCATTCACCGCGGATCGGAGTGACGCCTTCAGGTCATCGACCCCCTGGAAGACCAGCTGGCTGACGCCGGCCTTGGCGTACTCCATAACGGCACTGGAGACGACCGCCGACATCGGCAAATACATGACAATCGGAACGGAAGGAAACTCGGCGCGGAGTCGGCGGACCGTCGGCAGGGTTGCAGCGCCGTCGTAGTCGCGATGGCCGACGATGACCAGTGTCGCCAGTCCAGCCTCGACGAGGGCCAGGACTTCGCTCAGGCGATCGCAATACCGGACGGACGCCTCGGTCCGGAGAGCGTCGGTCAGCCGCGCCTTCGCAATCGGATCACGAACCAGGGCAGCGACAATCACGCGCGATCACGCTCCGAGGTTACACCATGTATCACGACTTCACATGGCGTGACGGTGGGGTGACGTGCCGCTGCACAGGTTGGTGTCGACCTCAAACCGCCGGAGTTGGGCATGCGCCGAGTCCTTCGCGTAGTCAGCACCATCATTCCCGTTGCCGCGCTTGCGGCTTGTGTTTCACCACTGGCACCTGCCCCGGAGACTGAGCCTTGCCTCGCCGGGAAAGTGCCCTACGCGACCTGCGCGAATCGCGATTACGTCAACCCGTGGGGAGACTACATCAACCCATGGGGCGATTACATCAATCCCTGGGGCAATCAAGTCGTCAAGCAAGGCGACTGAGCGCCAGCAGTCCGCCGGCTTCTCCAACGTCCAGGTCGCTGAGCGACGCGACCACGTCCTGAGAATGCCGCGTTAGGTTGGTGGAGGCGGTCCGCAGATTGGCCGCCTTCTCCACCAGCTCCGGATCGGTCTTGTGGAGCAATTCGAAAAAGCCGCGCGCCGTGGCCAACTCGCGCGCGCGGCCCAGGTATTCATCGCGAAGCCGGTTGTTCCCGACGGCCGCGTAGGCGGTGGCCAGATGGTACAGCGCCTGCGCGTTTTCGTAGGGGAGACCCGAGCCGCGAACGCGCGCGTTGATTTCTGTGGCGGCGCGCGCCAGCACCGCGGCATCGCCCGCCTGCGCCGCCGCGATCGCGGCACCGCCCAACGCGCCGAGCACCTTGTGAGGCGAGAGCCCCCTGCCGAGGATTGCGGCGTAACCACGGAGCGCCGCGGTGGGGCATCCGGCGTCCAGGCAGAGTTGAGCGAGGTTGGCCAACGCCTCGGCTTCACGGCCCTTGTCGCCGTCCGCCAGCTGCAGCGTGGCCCACCCGTGCTGCAGTCCACGATCGAAGTTGCGCGCAACGGCGTGGCAGATGGTCAGCCCCTGATGCGCCAGGCGCATGAGTTCGCGCGCGTGAACGGTTTCGGCCAGCTCGAGGGCCCGCTCGAAGAAGACGCGCGATCGCGGGTAATTCCCGCGGACGCGGTCAACCACGCCGCGTCCCACATAGGCGCGGGCCAGCACCGTCATGTCGCCGGAGCGTTCGCCAATGGATTCCGTCGCTCGATACAGCTCTTCGGCCGCTTCGAGGTCGCCGAGCAACCGCGCGAACAAGGCCTGGTCGGCCGTCACCAACCCGCGTTCCTGGTCGCTGGCGTGTTCCGCGACACGTCGCGTTAGGCTGACGGTCGTGTATGCCATCGACAGTGCTCCGCACTCGGCCATGCGGTTCGCCATGCCGCGGACGCCTTTCGTGAGCGTGTCGGCTCCCACGCGCGTGAGCAGGTTCGCGAACCCGTCCACGACGAGCAGCAAGTCGCTGATCTCCACGGCGGGAATCGGCGTGCCCTCCGTCGAAGGTTCGGTGAAATCGCGCAGCGCCAACGCACACTGATTGCCAAGCGCGGGAAGATCCGGCGCGCTGGCGCGGGCGATGCGCGAGAGACAGTGCGCGGTCAGCAGCCACACCGTGTCGGCTCCGCCGAAGTCTTCGCGGGACTTGTCTCGCGCGATATCCGAGCGGTAGGCGTCGAGCGGGGCTTCCGGAGCTAACATGAGCGCGGACGGATGAAGGATGACCGGCCCGTTGCGTGAGGTGGGCGGCCTCCCACAGGGCGGAAAACGATGCCGCCGCTGCCACCCTTCCCGCCCAATCACGCCGAGCCTGTTGACCATCTGACAGTACGGCGCTGATTGGCGAGCGCAAGGGCCGTTACTGGTAACGCACCGCGGGGCAATGGAATCGCTTGTTATGCGTCACCGCGCGGTTGCAAGCCCCCGCACAATCTCCTTGAACGCGGCGAACGACGGATCGTCTGCAACGAGCGGGCCGAGAACGAACGGACCGATCGTGGAAATCAGCGCAGTCGTCCGGGCGATGCGCGACTCCTCAAGAGGATGGCTTCCGAACCACGCATCAAGCGCGCCCGGGTCGGTCCGCCGCTCCGCGGCCAGTCGCGAGAACATTGCTGGAATGCCGCGCGGGTCTATCCCAGCCGCGATCAGATAGCCGATCGCCGCGGAATCCGCCTGCGCTTCATCATCGCGACTGTATTTGGCAAACAGCGCCTGGCCACCGACGTCAATGGCAACCTGCGCCGCGGTCGAGCTGCACACGTTGACGATCGCGCAGAACACCGTCACCAGGACGCTCGTGCGAGCGCGAGACCGCATCTGGTCCACGCTGTGACGCAACGTCACATGGGCGACCTCGTGGCCCATGACACCAGCCAGCTCGGAGTACGTCGCGGCGCGCTCGATGAGCCCGCGGTGGACAAAGATGTGGCCACCCGGCACGGCGAACGCGTTCACCGTGCTGTCATCGACGAGATAGAAGTGCCAGTCGCGGTTGGCGGTGTCGGCCACGCTCGTCAGGCGCGCGCCGAGCGTCGACAACCAGGCGCTCGCGGCCGAATCATGAAGGACGGCGAGCTGCGACTCGATCGCCGCGGCGTACTGGTCGCCGAGTTCATCCTCTTCCGACACCGAGACGTCGCAGGCGGCGACCGCCGCGGCCAGTACCACGACCAGGCTCCGTCGGGCCGCGCTCACCGGGTGCGTCTTCACGCGTTGTAAATCACGCCACCGCGAGCGCGGTATCGTTCGAGCGTGGCCCGCGCCTCGTCGCGCCGCACCCCGTGCTCCACCGAGATGCCGCGCCTGACGAGATAGTCATAGGACTCCGGGAACACCGGCCCTTCATCGAAGTGGAGGGCGATGGCGTCCTGCCGCGTCGCGCCGCACACAATGCGCGTCACACCCGCCCACAGCGCGGCGCCAAGGCACATGGCGCATGGATCGCACGACGAGTAGAGCGTGTGCGGGGGAAGGCCCGGCGTCGCCAACGAGTATGTCCCGACCTTCGCCTGGGCGCGCATGAAGGCGACGATCTCGGCGTGGAGCACCGAATTCCGGAGCCGGACGACCGAGTTCACCCCGAGCGAAACGAGGCGTCCGCTCTCTGAGTCGAAGATGGCGGCTCCGAACGGGCCGCCGGTGCCCTGCGCGACATTGGCCGCGGCCATCTCGATCGCGAGGCGCATGCGATCCTCATCGGTCGCATAACGACGAGAGTCATCCTCGCGCGCCGCTGCCCACGCCGGCAGGTCGATCAGGAGTGCCCGGGGATCAGTCATGCGCGACCAGGCACCGTTCGGGCGGTCGGCGGGGGTCTATCAACACCATGGCCGGAGCCTAGTCGCGCTCGTACGCTCGCGGTAGCTGGCTCTAGGCTTGAGGCTCGAGAGAACGGGATATGCACCTCAAGCCTCAAGCCTCGAGTCTCAAGACTATCTGTTGACGCGTCCCTTGTCGCAGCGACGGCGTCATTCGATCTTGTTCGCGGCACATTCCTGAAACGAGGGCGGGCATGCGAATCGCCAGGGTGGGCGTGGTTGGTGCTGGGGCGATGGGCTCGGGAATCGCGGCATTGGCCGCTTCCGCCGGCTTCCCTGTCGTGCTGCTCGACGTTCCCGACTCGCCGGATCGCGATGGGCGCGCCAGGAGCGGCGTTGACAAGGCCCTGAAGTCGCGACCGGCAGGCTTCATGGACCCGGAATGTGCCGCCCGCATCATGGTCGGCAACTCCGAGGACCATCTCGACCGGCTCGGTGAGTGCGACTGGATCATCGAGGCCATCATCGAGCGGCCTGAACCCAAGCGCGAACTTTTCGCGCGCATCGAACCGCTCGTTCGATCCGATGCGATCGTCACGTCGAATACGTCCGGTATTCCCATCCACACGCTGTGCGAGGGCCGGAGCGAACGGTTCAGGCAGCAATTCCTCGGCACACATTTCTTCAATCCGGTCCGGCATCTGCACCTGCTCGAGCTCATTCCGACGGGTGACACGTTACCAGATGTGGTCGCGCGGGTTCGTGACTTCGCTGAGCGCATGCTCGGCAAGGGAGTGATCCTGGCGCGCGATGTGCCCGGGTTTGTCGCGAATCGGCTCGGGCTTCACGGACTGTTCCGCACGATTCACCTCATGCAGCACTTCGGCCTCACGATCGACGAGGTCGATGCTCTTACAGGCCCGTTCTTCGGCCGGCCGAAGTCTGCCACCTTCCGAACCGCGGATATCTCCGGCCTCGACGTGCTGGTCGACGTTTCCAACGGTCTTTCCAGCACGACGGGAGAGGACTTCTCGCTTCCGTCGTGGATTCACGATCTCGTGAAGCAGGGAAAACTCGGCGCCAAGACGGGCGCTGGGTTCTATCGGAAGGAAGGCGCGCAGATCCTGACGCTCGACTGGCGTACCGGCGAGTATCGCCCGCAGGCCACGCCCAATCTCGCGGAACTGGCTTTCCTCCAGCTGGAGCCGCTGAGCGGCCGGCTCAGGGGAATAACGCGAGCCGGGGGAACGTATGCCGAGTTCCTGCGGGCGCTGCTGCTGGAAACCGCTGCGTACACGTTGTCGAAGACTCCAGAGATCGCGTACGACATTGCGTCCGTGGATCGCGCGCTCGAGTGGGGGTTCGCCTGGGAGATGGGACCGTTCGGCGTCTTCGACGCGATCGGCGTCGATTGGCTCCGCGCGGCGTTCGCTGAACGCAACATGGGCGAACCCGCGCTGCTCGCCACCGCGCGCGAGGGCTTCTATCGCCGGTTGGGTAGCGGACCACGACAGCTCTCGTTCGTCGGCGAATACGCGCCCATCGAGCCCATTCCACATTCGATCGACCTCGATCTCGTCGAACTGCGACTTGGTTCGCTGGCGTCGAATCGCGAGGCGACGCTGCTCGACATCGGCGATGGCGTGGCATTGCTGAAGCTCCACGGCAAGATGAACACGTTGGGGAGCAAAGCGCTGGACCTCATCAATCAGGCGCTCGACCTCGTGGACCGGAGTGGGTTCGCGGGTCTCGTGATCGGCAGCGCAAACACCACCACCTTCTCCGCCGGCGCGAACCTGGTTGAACTGCTGACGGAGGTCGATGCGGGGCACTGGGACGCGCTCGATGCCGTGGTGCGCCGCTTCCAGAACACGGTGGCGCGCCTGCGAACCGTTCCGTTCCCCGTTGTCGTCGCACCAAACGGACTGACGTTGGGCGGCGGGGCCGAGTTCGCGCTCCACGCGGCGCGGATGCAGGTCGGGTCGGAGCTGTATATCGGCCTCGTCGAAGTCGGCGTGGGGCTTCTCCCGGCGGGCGGCGGCACTAAGCAACTGCTCTTTCGGTTCACACATGAACTCGAACCGTACGAGGAAGCGGATCCCTTCGAAGCCGTCAAGCGCGCCTTCAAGCTGATCTCGATGGGGACGATGAGCGCGAGCGCGCTCGACGCCCGCCGCATTGGCCTGCTCCGCGCCGGTGATCGCATAACGATGAATCGTGATCGCGTCCTGAACGATGCGAAAGCACGCGTGGTCGAGTTGGCGCCGGATTACACGCCACCGGTACCGCGAACCGTCCGCGCGCTGGGCGCGGAAGGGTTGGGCAACCTGTCGTACGGGATCTGGGCGATGCGTGAAGGCGGCTACATCACGGATCACGAGGTGACCATCGGGCGGAAGATCGCGCACGTATTGTGCGGAGGAGACGGCCCACCGCGCATGGTCACGGAGCAGGACATACTCGATCTCGAGCGCGAGGCCTTCCTCTCGCTGCTGGGAACGCAGGAAACCCGGGCCCGGATCCTGTACATGCTCGAGAACGGCAAACCTCTGCGGAACTGACCATGCCTGATGCCGTGATTGTCAGTGCCGTCCGCACGGCGGTCGGACGCGGGAAGGCCGACGGTTCGCTGGCCAATGTTCACCCGATCGACCTGTCAGCGCTCGTGATCCAGGAAGCCGTCAAGCGCGCGGACGTGGACCCTCGTGACATCGACGACGTGCTGTGGGGATGTGCGATGCCTGAGGGTTCACAGGGGTTGAACATCGCTCGACTGGCCGTGCTGCGCGCCAAGCTGCCGGTGGAGGTGCCGGCGGCGACAGTGAACCGGTTCTGCTCGTCGGGATTGCAGAGCGTTGCCGGTGCCGCGCAGGCGATCATGTCTGGCATGGCTGACGTGGTGATCGCCGGTGGCGTCGAGATGATGAGCCAGGTGCCGATGTCGGGGTGGCACACGCGACTGCATCCCGACATGACGGAAACCATGATTTCTATGGGCCATACTGCCGAGCGCGTCGCTGAGCGGTGGAGCGTGTCGCGGGCCGATCAGGACGCGTACGCGCTCGACAGTCATCGCAAGGCGGCCGCGGCGCTGGCCGAGGGGCGCTTCAATGAGCAGATCGTTCCGGTCCCCGTCCAGCGGGTGACGTGGAGCGGCGCAGCGAAGAGTGTCGAACACGGACACTTTGCGGTGGACGAGTTGGTGCGCACCGATACGAGCCTGGAGCGACTCGCCAAGCTCAAGCCGGCCTTCAAGCAGGGTGGCAGCGTCACCGCCGGCAACGCGAGCCCGTACTCAGATGGCGCGGCCGCGGTTGTGGTCGTGAGCGACGAGTACGCGCGCGCGCATGGGCTCAACGTGCTGGCGAAATTCGTCACGTTCGCCGCGGCCGGCGTTGAGCCGGACATCATGGGCGTCGGCCCGGTGGCGGCCGTGCCGAAGGCACTGAAGCGCGCCAGCCTCACGGTGTCTGACCTCAAGCTCATCGAGTTCAACGAGGCGTTTGCTTCGCAGGCGCTGGCGGTCAAACGCGAGCTCGGATTTCCGGACGACCGCCTCAACGTGAATGGCGGGGCCATCGCGTTAGGCCATCCGTTGGGGGCAACGGGCGCAAAGCTGGTGACGCAACTCATTCATGAGCTGGGTCGTCGCGGCGGTGGGCACGGCCTGGTGACGATGTGTATCGGGGGCGGGATGGGGGCGGCCGGAGTGTTTGAAGTACGGTAGGCATCATTCGAACGCAGGACCAATCGTGGGAACGCCACCCGGCGATGGTAGTAACCCTATTACGCCGTTGACCGTTTTACGCCGTTCGGAACGCGGACCGTTTCCCGCAGTTATCTGTCTTTACTTATGCCGCTGTTCATGTTCTCAAGGGCACAGCGCCATAGGTAAAGACTGAGACAGCGGGCAAGAGTCCGCGTTCCGAAGTGCGTAAAACGGTCAACCGCGACTGGGTTGGCATACGGTCAAGAGTCATCTCCAATGCATGACGGTTTCGCGCGGCAGGCATCAGGCATCACGAATCTCACTTCCGGAATCATGACGACAACTGCAGGCGAACGTATTACCAAGACGGCCGGTGGCATCGACGTCCCCGATCACCCGATCATTCCCTTCATCGAAGGGGACGGCACCGGACCTGACATCTGGCGCGCTTCGCAGCTCGTCTTCGACGCCGCCGTCAGGAAGGCTTATGACGGACGCCGGAGCATTCAATGGCTCGAAGTCCTGGCCGGCGAGAAGTCCAAGGCCAAGCTCGACACCTGGCTGCCTGACGAGACACTGCAGTCGATCTCAACCCACCTGGTGGCCATCAAGGGCCCGCTGTCAACGCCCGTGGGCGGCGGATTCCGCTCGCTCAACGTCGCGCTGCGCCAACAGCTCGATCTGTACGCCTGCGTCCGGCCGGTGCGGTACTTCGAGGGCGTACCGTCGCCCGTGAAGCGCCCGGAAGACGTGAACATGGTGATTTTCCGCGAGAACACGGAGGACATCTACGCCGGCATCGAATGGGAGGAAGGCACCGAGGAAGTGAAGCGGGTCATCGCCTTCCTTCGCGACCAGATGGGCGTGAAGATGATCCGGTTCCCCGACTCAAGCGGTATCGGCATCAAGCCGATGTCTGCCGAGGGTACGAAGCGGCTGGTGCGCAGCGCCATCCGCTACGCGATCGAGCACGGGGTCACGAGCGTGACGCTGGTACATAAGGGCAATATCCAGAAGTACACGGAAGGGGCGTTCCGTGACTGGGGATACGGGCTGGCGAAGGACGAATTCGGAGCGGTGGACCTCGACGGCGGCCCGTGGCTGAAGCTGCCTAACGGGATCGTCATCAAGGATTCCATCGCCGACGCGTTCCTGCAGCAGATCCTGATGCGTCCCCGCGACTACAGCGTGATCGCGACGCCCAACCTGAACGGCGACTACATCTCCGACGCGCTCGCCGCGCAGGTCGGCGGGATCGGCATCGCGCC
>CAZSNV010000027.1:0-29255 GCA_964608035.1 uncultured Gemmatimonadaceae bacterium
TGCCGTCACTGCGGTGCTCTCCGCCCTCGGGTTGTACCTCGAGGTGGTTCAGCGCCGGCCAGTGGCTGCCGTCAGCGTTCTTCTGCTTACGGCCGGGGCCCTGATGTCGATACGCGCGGTCCGCCGCGCCGCAGCCATGCTCGGGTACTTCGCGGTGATCAACGCAGCGTCGCTGGTGGGCATGGTCAAGGGAAGCATCGGCCAAGTGTCGGGTGTATGGTCGACGCCGCGCGAACAGACCAGAGCCGCAACGCTCGGGGCAACCCAAACAATGATGCCCGCCGGCCGCCTGCTCGTGTTGCTGGGCGTGCTTGCGGTGTCCGCGGTCACGATCGCATGGAGGCTCGAAGCCGTCGGCGCTCCGGCTGAGTTTCTTTTTTGGGGCTCCGTGGCGGTACTGGCCTACATCTACATCGGGTATCCCCTGTCCCTCGTGGTCCTGAAGACAGTCGTCCCAAACCCCGTACTCCGCGACTCTATAGAGCCCTCGGTTTGCCTCTTCATTGCGGCCAATGATGAGAGGGACGTGATCGAGGCGAAGCTGCAGAACGCGTTGGCGCTCGACTACCCGTCCGGGCGCCTTGACATCGTGGTGGCGTCAGACGGCTCGATCGACGAGACCGACGCGATTGTGGGTCGCTTCGCACCGCGCGTGAGGCTGCTGGAGTTCTCTCCGCGGCGCGGAAAGGTAGCGGTGATCAATGACGGCATCAAGTCGGTTACAAGCGAGATCGTCGTTTTTTCGGACGCGAATACGTTCCTCGAACCAGATGCCATTCGTGCGCTGGTCCGGAGCTTCGCAGACTTGACCGTCGGCGCTGTCAGCGGTGATGTGAGGCTCGTCGGCAACCGTGCGGCCCTTGGCCGCTCCGAAGATCTGTACTATCGATACGAGCGCAGGGCACAGCACGCGGAGTCGGAGATCGGGTCGATGGTCGGCGTTGACGGGGCCCTGTACGCCATGCGCCGCCGGCTGTTCGTGGCGCCACCCGCCGACACGATCCTGGATGACATGGCGATTCCGATGGGCGTGATCCGAGCAGGATACCGCGTCGTTTTTGAGCCTGACGCCCGAGCGTACGAGCAGGGCTCCACCAGTGCACGTGAAGAGTTCGCGCGCAAGTGCCGTGTCACCGCCGGAGCAGTCCAGTTCCTCGTACGCACCGATAGCGCCGTGCCCTGCGGCGCGCGCCAGATCATCTTCTCGCTGCTCTCGCACAAGGCGCTCCGGTGGCTGTCGCCGGTGTTCGGCGCCTGCGCATTTGTCGCGTCCCTGCTCCTGGCCAGCTCGTCGAACGCTTACGCCGCGGTGGCGGGCGCGCAGAGCGTCGTTCTCCTCTTGGGGATCGCGGGATGCGTCCCGGTGCTGCGTCGGGTGAACATCGTCGCGCTGGTGCACTACTTCTGCCTGGTGCAGGCGGCGGCGGCGATCGGTTTTCTGCGTGGTCTCGGTGGACGCCAGTCGGTGCTGTGGCGCCGGTTCGTACGTGTACCCGTCGCCCCTGTGGCGCGACTATCGTTATGAACCCGCAAGCCAATCCAGAGCTCAGGTTCGAGGCGGTATTTCACGCAATCGGGAGCCACGGGCTTGCCGAGCTTCCTCCTCCCCTCAAAATCGAGCCGGTTGAGTATCGCAGGCATCCGTACTCGAACACGGCTCGCGTCCGCATTCACCACGCCGGCGGCGCCATCACAGCTTATGTGAAGATCCTCCGCTTGAAGAGCGGTTCTGCAGACCACCTTGACGCGATGCGCAGGCGGGTCGTCAACGAGTTCGAGGCGGCGGCAGTCGTATACAGGGGCTTTGCCGGCGAGTCCGAGCCGGCCGCCGTTTGGCCGCTGGGATGCCTTCCCGAACACCTGGCATCGGTCACAGCCGAGGCGCCCGGTGAGCCGTTGGTGCACCTGCTCGAGCGGGAGGCCGCATGGCATCCAAGCCGCGAGCGTCTGGCTGCGCTGCGGTCGGTGCACGCGAAAATTGGGGCATGGGTCAGGCGGTTTCAAGCGCTGAAGCCGAGCACAGGCACCGTATGTCGCGACGAGATGACCGAATACCTGGACATCAGACTCAAGCGACTCGTGCGCCACCCCAGAGCGAGGTTCTCAGAAGCCGATCGTACCCGTCTGCTCGAGTACTGCGAAGCAAAATGCCGGCAGGTGCGAGATGAGGATCTGCGCGAAGTGTGGACTCACGCGGACTTCGGTCCATCAAACGTTCTGGTGCATGACGGGCAGGTTACAGTCCTCGACTTTGCGATGGCCCGCGAAGGAATGGTTCTGAACGACGTGGCCCGGATGTACACGCAGCTCGAATGGTTCGCGGCCAAACCGAAATTTCGACTCGGCACAATTCGCGCATTGCAGCAGGCGTTGCTCGCTGGTTTCGATCCCCAGCTCACAGTCGACGCACCGCTGTTCAAGGTCATGGTGCTGCAGCACCGGATCAACCATTTCCTCGGGGTCGTCGAGCGGAATGACGGGGTGCTGTCGAAGATCTACAACTGGCACCTTGCCCGGCGGGATCGGGCGTGGGTGCGCGGCAAAGCGACTGAACTTGCCGCATCGGGGACTGCGTGATGCAGAGCCGATCTCCCCGCGCGAGTGCGGCACCGCTGGCCAAAACAGTACTGTTGACAACCGGCTTCTACTCAGGTTTTCGGAAGCTGCTTCCGAGCCGTCAATTGGCGATTCTCAGGTACCACGCCGTGTGCGATCCGAACGCCGGTTACGCGGACCCGGGCATCTGCATCTCTCCGCGGGCGTTTGAACGGCATGTCGAGTACCTCGCCGGACATTATCGCGTTCTTTCGCTGCCCGATGCGGTTGCGACGCTGAAACGTGGCGCCACCCTGCCATCCAACGCTGTGGCTATCACGTTCGACGACGGTTATGCGGACAACCTCGACGCCGCCCGGACACTCGCGCGATTTGGGTTGGCCGCGACCTTCTACATCACGGCCGGCTGCCTGGCCGGCGACAGCCCGTTCTGGCCATCCGAGCTGCGGCAGCTCATCAAGGCGATACCGGGGCCGTCGTTCGAGCTGACTGCCACGGAAGAGCGCTTCAGCCTGCAGGTCTCGACGCCTGCGGAGCGCCGGGCGGCAGTTGCGAAGCTGACGAAGGTGTTCAAGGCGAATCGAATCGCCGTGCGCGAGGCTCTGCGCGAAGAACTGCGGCAGTTGGGGGGTATCTCGACCGTCCCATCACCGATGCTGACGTGGGACGACCTCCGCGAAATGCACCGGGTGGGAATGGTGATCGGCTCACATACGATGACGCATCCAAACCTCCCAAATGCAGGGATGGAGGACGCACGCCGGGAAATCATCAAATCGAAGGCCAGGCTCGAGGAGGCGATCGGCGCGCCGGTGACCATGTTTTCGTATCCGAACGGCGGCGCGGAACGCTATATGACGCCAGAGATCGCGCGGCTGGTCCGCGAAGCGGGCTTCGAGGCGGCAACCACGTCGCGCAACGCGTTCGCAGGACCGAACAGCGATCTGTTCGCGCTCGAACGGGTGCAGGTAGCGGAGCGGCTGGACGATCTGATCTTCGCGCTCGAGATCGAGCGGTTCGCCTTCAGGCCGAAGCCGCGGCCGGGTGAGGTGGAGTAGGAACGAATGGTGCACACCACCCGACCGCGTGTGTTGGTCGTTGCCTACGACTTCCCGCCGCACGCGGCCATCGGCACCATGCGTACGTTGCGCGTCGTGCGGCAGCTCGATGCGCGCGGGTGGGACGTGACGGTTCTTACCGCCGATCCCGATAGCGATCTTCCGCAAACCCCGGTGGACCCGGCACTCCTCAGCCAGGTGCCGTCATCCGTACGCGTCATTCGGGCCGGTGCGCTTCGCGGATGGAGCCGCACGGAGCAGATGCTACGGCAGCCGCTGCGACGGTTCAGGGGGAGTCGGCCGGAATCGCGCCAGCTGGAGCCAGCCGTTCCAGGTGATACCGGGGACGCCGGCTCCCCCGCATGGCCGCTCGCCATGGTCGCGCGCATGAAGGACGTTGTCGACGCGACGCTCTCGATACCCGATCGCCAGGTGGGGTGGATGCTTCCGGCGCTGTCGAAGGCGGCGCTGCACCGGCTGCGCACCGCGCCACCCGATGTGATCTATTCGTCGGCGCCGCCGTGGACCGGCCAGCTCGTCGCTGCAGGTCTGCACGCGATGCTCAAGCGGCCGTGGGTGGCCGACTTTCGCGACCCGTGGTCGCGCGCGCCCTGGCGCGGCGACAAGTACCGATTCGAGATGAGGGCAGCTGCCGTGCTCGAGCGGCATGTCATTCGACGCGCCGACCACATCCTCTTCGTAGCACAGGCGAACCGCGACGATTTCGCATCGCATTACGGCCCCGAGATCGGCGCCAAACTGCACGTGGTGCCCAACGGCTGCGATCCATCCGAGTTTGATTCCATCGAGCGGCCGCACGTCGATCCAAACGACACGTTCGTGCTCCTTCACGCAGGATCTCTGTACGCGGGTCGAACGCCAATGCCGGTCATCCGCGCCGTGGCCGAGGCGGCGCGCCGCGGGATTATCGATCCGGATCGATTCAGGCTTCGATTCCTCGGCCAAGTCGGCGCGTTCGACGTCCGCGACGCGGCACGACAGCTCGGAATCGAGCGGGTAATCGAGGTTATCGCGCGCGTCCCCCGGCAGCAGAGCCTCACCGCCATCGCGTCGGCGCACGCGCTCCTGTTGCTCCAGCCGGGACACACGGTATCGGTGCCGGGCAAGCTGTACGAGTACCTGGCGGCGGGGCGGCCGATCCTCGCGATCGCAGAGGAGAGCGAGACCGCGGAGATCGTGCGCAGCAGCGGCATCGGCGTCTCCGTGAGGCCTGATGATGAAGCCAGGATTGTTGATGCCCTGGCGTCGGTCATCGCGATGGCGAAAACCGATGTGCCGCGGCCGGCGCGCGAGCTGTTCGACGGGATGTCGCGAGCTGCGGAAACGGTGGATATTCTCGAGGCGGTCGTCCGTGGGGAGCATGTCCCCCTGCGCCGCCGGAGTGATCTCGGGCTACCCATGACCCCTGCGCCCCATGCATCCAGACCGGGACAGTAGCGCGCGGGCGCAGGCAGGACCCACACTGGCCACACGTCTCAGCAAGATCCGCGCGATGTCATCGCGCGAGGTGGCGGAGCGCGTGCGGTACGCAGCGTTCTGCCACGCCGAGCGTCGACAGCATCACCAGGGGCGCGTCGCGCCTGCGGATCGCCTTCGGCGGGCGCTTGTTCCCGACCTACGCGAGAACAGCGATTGGCACCATCGGCTGCTGGCGTCCCGTCACGAGCCGCGAGCGCACTTCTTTGCGGGTGCTGCCGACCGGTCTCGCATGCGTGCGCTGTTCGAATCTGAGTACCGGGGTGAGCGCGATGCCGCGCTCGCTGTAGCCGGTCGCGTGTTGGAGCGGCGCCTCGACTTCTTCGGACAGACATTCGAGCTCGGCTCGCCGGTCACGTGGAACCGTGACCCGGTCAGCGGGGCGGAGTGGCCGCGCCGCTATCACCGCGACGTGCCAATCCACGGCGGAAACCGCGATTTTGGCGACGTGAAATACGTGTGGGAGGTGAACCGCCATCAGTTTCTGATCGATCTCGGCCGTGCCTCGTTTCTGACCGGATCGTCCGAGTATGCCGCAGCGGCACGTGCGCTCGTGACAGAGTGGATCGCCGACAACCCGTACGCCACTGGGGTGAACTGGGCGTGCGCGATGGAGCCGGCTTTCCGGGTGCTCTCGTGGCTCTGGACCTATTACCTGTGTCTCGATCAGGAGGCCTCGCACCCTGAGCACCATCTGTCTTGGCTCACGTCGTTCTACGACCACGGGCGTTTCCTGCATCGACACCTCGAATACTACTCGAGCCCGTTCAATCACCTGATCGGCGAGGCGGCAGCACTCTACATGCTCGGCGTGCTCTTTCCCGAGTTTGCCGACGCGCCGGCGTGGCGGAAGCGCGGCCGGCGCGTCCTCGAATCGCGCCTTGAAGGCCAGTTCTACGCAGACGGCGGCACACTCGAACAGTCGACCTTCTATCATCACGCGACCCTCGGCTTTTACACGCTCGCCGTGGTACTCGGCGCGCGGAACGGCGAGAACTTCTCCGCCGCAGTGCGGGCGGCGGTCGAGCGAGGGATCGCGTTTTCGATGGCCCTCTTGCAGCCGAACTCGAAGGTGCCGTCGATCGGCGGCGCAGATGACGGAAAGCCACTACGAATGGAGCACCTCCCCTTGTGGGACTTCCGGCCGTACCAGGCGATCGGCGCAGTGATGTTCGGGCGGGGCGACTTCAAGTACGTCGCGGGACGCTTTCACGAAGACGCGCTGTGGCTGCTGGGCCCTGAGGGGCTGACCGCCTTCAACGAGCTACCGGCGACTCCACCAGAATGGAAGTCGGTGCTGTTGCGCGACAGCGGCTATGCGGTGCTGCGAATCGACTGGTCCTCCACTGCAGACTACGTCTGCGTCGACTGCGGCGACCAGGCAGGCGAGCTCAGAACCGATGCCGTCCCGAACTCCGTACACGGCCACGCCGACGCCCTGTCAGTAATCGTGTCGCTTCGCGGCCGTCCTGTGCTCGTCGATTCGGGACTGTTCTGCTACAACGGCGACCCGAAGTGGGAAGCGCATTTCCGGCGGACCGGTGCGCACAACACGGCTCGAATCGACGGCGCCGACCAGGCCCTGCACCTTGGAAAAATGGCGTGGTCGTACAGCTATCGCGTCACACAGGAGCACTGGATGGCGGCGGCGGACCAGGCCGCGATCATCGCATCGCACGACGGCTACACGCGTTGCGGCGGCGACACAATTCACCGTCGACTTGTCTGGCTTCGGCCTGGTGGGTACGTGGTCGTCTATGACGAGTTCGAATGCCGCCGAGAGCACGACCTCGAGCTGAACTTTCAGTTCGCCCCCGGGGACTTGCACATCGTTTACCCGTGGCTCGCCACGTTCAACGATGACGTGGAGGTGGGGTGGACCGGCTCAGGGGAGCTGCGCGCCGACGCGCACTGCGGCGGCCCCGAGCCGGACCAGGGGTGGGTTGCACCGAGCCTGGGCGTGCTCGTCGCGGCGCCGCGCCTGACGCTTTCCGGCCGCGTGGGCGCCGCCCCTTCGGCAGCCTTGACGGTGATTGCTGCGCACGTCCCCGCGGAGGACGCGCAGCCAGGAGCGACGGCGAGCAGCCGCATCGCCGTGCTTTCGTCACAGGAGCGCCGGGGCGCGAACGGCCTGATCCGGGTGACGGGTCCGGACTTCACCGACTACATCGGCGCGCCGTCGATTGCGCGCCACGATCTCCTGGGAGCCACCGACGCGCCGGTCGCGATCTGGCGGTTTCGCGAGGACAGGAACGTCGATGCCGTCCAGATGGGCGGCACGTACGTGCGCGAGGCGCTTGGCGCACCAGAACCGGTCGCCGAGCACGGCCTTCGCCGCGCGCGGCTGCACCCGTATGGGTTTGCGCGATGATGCCGCGCCGCAAGATCCTTCAGATCACATCGTATCCGCCGCCGCGCGCAGGGTGGGGCGTCCGGGTACAGTTCCTCAAACGCCACCTCGAGGCTCACGGGCACGAGTGTATCGTTCTGAACACCGGCCCGAGCCGCCGGGTCCCGAGCGCCGAGTACGAGACCGTGCTCGGCGCCATCGACTACGTGCGCAAGGTCTGGCGCTTCTCGCGCGCCGGGTTCGTGTGTCACGCGCACGTGAACGGCAAGTCGCCGCAGGGGCTCGTCCTGACGCTCGTAGCCGAGATCGTGAACCTGTGCTGGGGGCACCGGTGCTTCCTCACCTTCCATGCTGGCGAGGAGCAGAAGTACTTCCCTCGTTCGCGCGCGCCCTTTTTGGCGCCCGTCTTCCGGCTGATGTTTGCGATCCCGCGCGCCATCATCTGCAACAACCGCGGAGTGAAGGCACGGATTGAGGGGTATGGCGTCGCCGGCGGGAAGATCTGGCCTATCCAGGCGTTCAGCCGCCAGTACCTCGAGTTCAATCGTGTCTCACTGGGAGCAGCCGCCGAACGCTTCCTGCAGCGCTTTCCTTACGTGCTGTTCAGCTATATGCACATCCAGACCGGCTACCATCCCGACGTGCTGATTGACGCGTTCGCCACGATCGCGCAGAAGCGGCCGGACGTCGGGTTGCTCGTCTGCGGCCTGATGGGCCATAGGGATCCGCCGGCGTGGACCGACTTCCAGAATCGGATCGTGTGCTACAGGCTCGCTGATCGCCTTTGCATGGTCGACGACTTCGACCACGACCAGTTCCTAACGGCGCTCACACGGTCAGCGATGTACGTGCGCACGCCGCCAGCCGACGGGGTCTCGTCGTCCGTGCTGGAGGCGCTGGCGCTGCGTGTGCCTGTCGTTGCGGCCGAAAATGGAACGCGCCCGGCGGGCGTCGTTACCTACGACAGCATGAGCGGCGATGCGCTGGCCGATGCCGTCCTGCAGGTGCTCGACGACCGCGACCGCATTGCCGCAGCAATCCCGATGCCGATGATCGCAGATACGCTCACGGACGAGGCGCGGCTGCTGACGGCCTAAGATGCGAGGATTGGTGCTACAACCGCTGACCCAACCGCGCCAGCAGCGACGCCTTCGCCTTTTCCCAAGTGGCGAACTTGGCGCGGCGCAGCTCCAGCACGTCGGCCTTGTACTGCGCATGGCGCGCGCGCATCTCGCGGACCGCCTCGACAATCCCGTGAACCGTGTTGTCCACGTGTATAGCGCCCCGATTGAAGGCGTCTCGCAGCAGCGGCCAGTTGGAGACGATCACCGGTGTGCCTTGGTACACGGCTTCGTACGCCCCGCGCAACATGGTGTGATCGCGCGTTGTCAGCGTGAGGACCGCGTCAGCATTGGTGAGCAGACTCCCGTAAGCTTCGTCCGAGAGAAAGCCGGTCAGCGTGACATTCGGCGGAACCGGCGGCAGCGCCGAGGAATCGAGGTCCTTGGGGTTGCCGGTCATGTAGAAACGCACGTCCGGAACCTCCGCCGCCGCACACAGGATCTCCGCGATCGGCTCGTCGTAGTTAAACGAGCAGACGACGGCGATGGAGAACGGCCCTTCGGGCTGAAACGTGTTCGTGACGCGGTACACGACCGGCACGTCGCGGATGATCGTCGCGTGGGCCCCGGCGGTCTGCAGCCCGTCGGCGAGATGCTCATTGGTGACGATGGTGGTCGCTGCCCGGCGGCAGAGCGCATAGTGCAGCCATTGCAGGTACCTCCACCGCGGATGCAGGAACGCTGCGGTGTGGGCGTCCACCACGTACGGCACGCCGTGAACGCGGCTCCACAACCAGACGGTCATGACCGCAAACACCGGCGGCGACATCACGAAGATGGCATTGGGGCGCTCGGTTGAGAGCACGCCGAACGTGTCGACAGCTTGCCAGAGGTATTTCAGCCAGGCGGTGGCCGGCCGGCTTCCAAGCGAGCCGCGGTACACCATGTGCGACGTTCCACCGAGCTCGCGAGCGGTGTTGTCACTTCGACTGCAATAGGGAGCCCAGGAGATATAGGTTGGCTTTAGCGGCACCAGATGGAACACCTCTGCGCATTCTCACGGTAATGGCGCGCCCGCTCTACCCGGCCGATACCGGCGGGCGGATTCGATCGTCGAAGCTCTTTGAACGCCTGTCCCGGGTGCATCATGTGACGACCCTCTGTTTCCGCACCAGCGACGATCGCGCGGAACACATCGAGATGATGCGCGCGTGCTGCTCGACCCTCGAGACGGTGGATTGGGAAGAGACTCCCAAGTTTACGCCACGATTCTACGCGGAGCTCGCGGGTGCCTTGTTCTCGGCGCTGCCGTATACGGCAATCAAGTACCGCAGTGCCGAGATGTCGCGGCGCATCCGGACCCTCCTCGCGTCGGGGCAATACGATCTGCTGCTGTGTGATTTCCTGCAGCCGAGCGTGAACTGTCTGGACAACCCGTTTCGACCCAAAGTCCTGTTTGAGCACAACGTCGAGGCCGTCATCGTGGCGCGCCAAGTGGAGCACGCCTCCAATCCGATCGCCCGTGCGTACCTTCGGCAGGAAGCACAAAAAGTCCGCCGGTTCGAGCAGCGCGCTGCGGCTGTGTTCGACCACTGCATCATGGTGTCGGAGGAAGACTGTCGAACGATGGCCGCCGAATACGGCGCGCACAACACGTCGACGATTCCGACTGGCGTGGACCTGGACTACTTTCGCCCGCTCGGGGAGGAATCGGCTGATCCGTCCCTCGTGTTCGTCGGATCGATAGACTGGCTGCCGAACCAGGACGCTGTCGAATTCTTCGTCGCCCAGATCCTGCCGCGAATACGCCGGGAACTCCCCGCGTCGTTTATTGTCGTTGGCCGCAACCCCCCGGCGTCAATCCGGAACATGACAGGAAACGGCGTGCAAGTCACCGGTACCGTGGACGACGTCCGTCCGTACGTCGGTAGCGCTCAGGTCTGCGTCGTGCCGATACGGATTGGGGGCGGCACCAGGATCAAGATCTTCGAGGCGATGGCCATGGGCAAGGCTATCGTCTCGACCACAATCGGGGCCGAGGGGCTGCCGGTGACACACGGCAAGGACATCCTTCTTGCCGACGACCCAGGCGACTTTGCGACCGCAGTTGTCTGTTTGTTGAAGGACGTCGGGCTGCGCGGCCGGCTGGGCGATGCAGGGCGACGCCTCGTCTCGGAACACTACACGTGGGACGCCGCAGCACAGAGGTTTTCAGATATCTGCGTCGCCGTCGTCCGTCACGTCAGGGCACATCAGCGATGAAGGTCAGCATCTTCGGGTTGGGGTATGTGGGAGCCGTATCGTGTGGATGCTTTGCACAGGACGGCATGGACGTCATCGGCGTCGACGTGAACGCCGACAAAGTGGCCCTGCTCAACAACGGCCGCGCGCCAATCGTCGAGGAGCAGATCGGCGACATGATCGCAGACGCGGTGCGCGCGCGTCGGCTGCGGGCGACCACCGACCCGGCCGAAGCCGTGCTCGGGAGCGACATCTCCGTCGTCTCCGTCGGCACGCCAAGCAACGCGAACGGCAGCCTGAATCTCACAGCCGTCCAGCGCGTCAGCGAGCAGATCGGCCAGGCGCTCGCACACAAGGACCGACGCCATGTCGTCGTCGTCCGAAGTACGGTGACGCCAGGAACTGTGCGGGGGGTGGTCGTCCCCATCATCGAGCGGGAGTCCGGCAAGAGGGCCGGCGAGGGATTCGGCATCTGCTTCAACCCCGAGTTCTTGCGCGAGGGAAGCTCCGTGCGCGATCACTACAATCCGCCGTATACGCTGATCGGGCGGTGTAACGATGAGGACGGGCGCGTTGCGGCAAGCTTGTACGCGAAGGTGTCCGCGGAGACCTACTACACCAGCATCGAGACCGCGGAGATGGTCAAGTACGTCTGCAATGCGTTCCATGCACTGAAGATTTCATTTGCGAACGAGATGGGGATGATCGCGCAAAGCCTTCGCGTGGACAGCCACGAAGTGATGGATCTCGTGTGCCGCGACACCAAGCTGAATATCTCGCCGCGCTACATGAAGCCCGGCTTTGCGTTCGGCGGTTCGTGCCTCCCGAAGGACGTGCGCGCGCTCCTGCACAAGGCGCGGGAGATGGATGTAGACACGCCGCTCACGCGCGCCATTCTCGAAACAAACCGCGCGCAGGTGGATCACGCGATCGCGCTGATCCTCGGGTTGAAGAAGCGCAAGATCTCGATGCTCGGGATCACGTTCAAGGCCGGCACCGACGACCTGCGCGAGAGCCCGCTCGTGACGGTCACCGAGACGCTGATCGGCAAGGGGCTCGATGTGAAGATTTACGACAGCAACATCTCGCTCGCGCGGCTGACCGGCGCCAACAAGGACTACATCGAGAAGGAGATCCCGCACATCTCCTCGCTCCTTGTCGACGATCTCGAGAAGGCAGTGGCGCACGGCGAAGTCCTGGTCGTCGGAAACCAGTCGCCGGAGTTCGCGCGCCTGAACGAGCTCTGTTCATCGTCGCAGATCGTCGTCGACCTGGTGAGAGTCCCCGGAATCGATGCCGATCACGGCTTCGAGTATCGAGGAGTCACATGGTAGCTGCCTCAGCCACAAGGATGCTGGTACTCAGCAGCGGGCCTCTCGTGCTGCTGCTCGTGGCGTGTGACATCGTCCACTCGCTGGTCATCAGACGTGCGTTGCTGCCCGGCTGGGAAGCAACCGTGTCAACCGCCTTGGCGATGCTTCTCGTGTGTGCAGCAGTAATGATAGCGACCATGTTTGAAGCGGTTGCCGTATGGGCCTCCACGTTGGTGACAACGCGTGTGCGCGGCCGATTCGCAGGGCTCGTCGCGCCCATCCTCGCAGCGGCCGCCGGGTCGCCGTTGCTCATGCTGCTGGCGCGCCAACCATTCATCGGCAACCGGTACAGGGACACTCCGGTCGCGACCTATGGGCCCTGGGTCGTTCTCGTCATGCTGATGCTGGTCGTCATAGCAGGCCTCTGGCTTGGCGCGCGACTGCTTTCGTGGTTCGTGTCGTCGCCCAACTCGCAGCGACTTGGACGTTGGGGGCTCGGTTCGGTGCTTGTCGCCGCCTTCGTCGCCTTGGTCATCGCGGATAGCCTTTGGTATGCCGGATGGTATCCGCTCGTTCACACGGTGCTGAGCGCCGCCTCGCTCTTGATCGCGCACGTACTGCTGGTGCTCACGTTGCTCAGGTGGCCACAGGCTCGGGTCGTTTCACGCATCGCTACTGGATTCGTCGGCGTTGCCGTGATAGCGGCTCTTCCAGTTGCCACTGTCTGGAGTAATCAGACCGTGCAATGGCGGGTAGCGACGGGAACACTGTTTGCGTCGCGTGTCATCTTTCCCACATTGCGCCTGAGTACGCAGCCTCTGGCAATTCGCGACCTCGATACGCTGCCGAGCGCAAACAGCCGAGACCTTGTCCCTCATCCGGCCGTTACTGGAGTGCCCCCTGCCCTCGCATCGAACGGCCTCCTCGTCACAGTTGACGCGCTTCGGTTCGATACCCTCGGGGTAAACGGTTCCAGTCGGAACCTTACACCACATATCGACGCGTTCTTCGCCCACGGTCAGGTGTTCGAGCGCGCGTATTCACAGTATGCCTCGACGCGAAACTCCGTCCGAGCCATCCTCGAGTCACGTTTCCGCGATCAGCGGCAGCAGGGCAACGATCTGATAAACCGGTTGAGGGATTACGGCTTCCAGGTGATCGCGGTGCTGCCCACTGACATGAAGATTTTCGTGAACGTGGAGCGCTACAACTTCAGCACGGTTGCGTTTTACGAGGACCCAACGACGATTATTCCTGTGCTGAACACCTTGATCGGGGATGTTCCGGCTGAACGACGGTTCGTCTGGGTTCATCTGTATCAACCACACGATCCGTACGAGCCACCGACTGAGTTTGGGTCCGGAACCAGCTCCAGGGAGCTCTATGAGGGCGAGGTGCGATGGGTGGACTCGGATTTCGCGGATATCGTGTCTGTGGCATCCGCACCGTCTGACATCGTGATGTTTGGCGCCGATCACGGCGAAGAATTCGGGGAGCATGGCGGCACGCTGCACGGGCGCACCGCGTATGACGAAACCATACGGGTCCCTCTGGCCATCACAGCTCCAGGCGTCGGAGCAATGAACCGTCGGGAGCTCGTGGGAAACGTCGATATCGCACCCACAATTCTGGCGGCGCTCGGCATTCCTGTTCCAGACGAGTATGAAGGCTACGACTTGCTGGGTCGCGCCTCGGTGGCCCCAGGGGATCGGGTCGTCTACTCCGAAACCGTGACAAACGGAGTAGCCGCTCTTCGAGACCAGTGGAAATGGATTCATTGGACCGATTTCGACCTATGGGAGGCATACGACCTCAAGAGCGATCCTCGCGAGCTTCGAAACCTGGCCGACCAGGAACACGTTATGGCTCCGGGCCGTGCGCTCGTCACGCTGTTCGAGCTGCCGTGGCACATTCTTCCGCGCCTTCGAAACGCAGGTAGTGCCGAGTACACCCAGTGGCTCCAAGGTGTGGTCGAGCGTAACGGACGCTCCAGCAGTCTCGGACGTTGGGCCGGTTTTCAGATCGCCACCACACACGCCTCCGACAGCGGATCCCGAGCGCTCCTGGAGAAGGCGCTCCAGATGGAGCAGGAGCCGGCGCTGAAACTCGCCCTGATGGACAGCGTCGGTCCCGTGAAGTTGCAGAATCGCGTGGCCGTGCCACCCCTCGATGGCCGGGATTCCGGGCTGCTCATTGAAATGCTGCGTCACCCTGAAATCGCTGTGGATCCGCCCCGGTTCATTCGGTCCGCAATGGCCCACCCGATTTCGGCCGTTAGGGCCCGTGCAGCGGAGCAACTGGCGCTGACTGAGCCTTCAGCAGCCGCCGAGGCCTTGACAGGGCCTCATGCCGATACCGCCATACTCCGTGGTCTGCTCAAAGGGCTCGCGACGCGTCCCGCTGACGTCTCCCGAGGCGTATTTCGCTCCTTTGTCGCCCATGGAGACGTTGACGTCCGGGTGGCGGCATTGATGGGCGTGATCCTTCAGGAGAAGGCGCGTGCCGTGCCGTTTCTGGAGGAGCTTCGGGGAATCGAGAAAAGCCCTTCGGTCGTAAGGGTCATCCTCGACGGACTGCTTGGCCTGGACCGGGAGAAGGGGCTTGCGGCGCTTCGAAACGATATCGGTCACCCGATGTTGAGCGACTACGACCGGGCGCAGCTTATTGCGACCTGGAACGTCACGGAAGAGGCGGACCACCTCGTGAAGCTGTTCGTCCAGAGCGAGTCGGGCGCGTTTCGGAACTACCTGTTTACCGCTGCGTCCCGTCTTCGGGCACCGCAGCGGGTGATCACGAACGTGGTTCAGGCCATGAGCGCCAATGCGTTCGAACCGGCGCTGCGAGCCAGGATCGCCAGCTATCTGCGAAACGCCAATTCACCAGCGTCGCGCGACCAGAATGACAAACCCGGCGTATCTCGCGAGGAATGACGCCGTGACACGCCGTTCGATCCACTGCAGGAGCGCGGCGATCCCGGGAACACGCATCACCGCCGCGGCCGGCGTCACGACAATAGCGCCTCTGATCGCCTGAAGCGACGTGTTGGCGGGCAGGTAGCCAATCATCTCGTTGACTGAGTCGTAGCGCGTGAATAGCTCCGTCTCCCGCTGGTGCTCGCCGGTCGACTCTCCACCGAACGCGTTCTTGAACCGCCACCGCAGCCCCCTGATGCTGTGCCGGTTATAAAATTCCACGACCAATGTTCCACCGGGTCGGACGATACGAGCCATTTCTGCCAGAGCGCCGCTGATATCGGGAACGTGCGCCAGGACCTTGAACGAATACGCGACGTCGAACGACTCATCGCGAAATGGCAGCGCGATGATCGATGCCTGCGCGACGTTGTTGCCGTGTTGGCGCGCGGCCGCGAGCATGCCCGCCGAAAGATCGATTCCGAACAGGTGGGCGGAACCTTCTCTCCGTACCCGTTCCATCACCAGCCCCGTTCCGCAGCCGGCTTCGAGAATCCGCAACGAGGGTCCACGCGGGACGGCCTGCACCTCGAGCTCATCGATGAGTGCATGGTAGCCACGGCCGCGACGACGATTGTACGAACGACTGAACTTGTCGTAGTACGCGCGGGGATCGACAGTCATGTCATTCACGTGCGTCGGCTCGACAGCAACAGGTACAGCTCTTCGTAGGCGCGCGCCATCTGCGCGGCGGAGTACTGTTCCGTGACCAGCTCGCGTCCTGCGCCGCCCATTGCGGCCCGGCGATCTCGATCGGCGAGGAGCGTTGAGACCGCGCCGGCGAACGCGCCGGCATCGCCCGGTGCCACACCAAGCCCGACCGGCTTCGCCAGCAGCTCCCGTAATGGTGGAAGCGTGCTCGCGATGATCGGCCGGCCCAGCGCGAGCGCCTGCAGCAGCGTCACCGGAATGTCCATCTTCCGATATAGCGACTGCACCGGAAACACTACAATCGTCGCAAGCGCCAGCAGGCTTTCGAAATCGTCGACCTCGCGCAGAAATCTCACGTGAGCTACGAGTCCGGCGGCCTCAACCGCTTTCCGGACCTCGGCTTCCACCTCCAGCGCACGCGCTGTTTTCGTTCGACAGGCAAAGACCACAACCGCTGTTGGATTGTCCCGGACCACATCGGGCAACGCTCGAAGAATCACCGAATGGGCAGCGGAGTACTCGTAGTCGCCGGGAAAGAGGAGACATGGCCTCTCAGGTGGGAGGTCGAGTTCCTGCCGGAGCCTCGCGATCGCAGTGTCGCTGGTGTGCGGCGTTGCGATACCAGGGCGAATATGCGTAACGTTCTGCACACCAAGCTGCTCGAGGCTGCGCCTGGCCCACTCAGAGACGGTCACGACTCGATCCGCAAAGAGCAGTCGAACGACCTCCGCCCAGTCGCTGGGTGAACTGCACAGCGTGTGCACGATCGGTTTGCGCATGGTGCGAAGCGCCACCTTGAGCGTCAGCGACGTGCGTGGATTCGGAGTGAACAGGCAGTGGTAAACGTCCACCTTCGAGCTCGAGCCGATGAGGCGCAGCAGCGTCTTGACATGAACGCTCGCCGAAGGCTGGAACTTGTGAGCTCGCGAGACGACATCACAACGGACGTGCGGACTTGCCAGAACGTGGCTCGAGGGCGTTCCAAAGAAGCGATAGGCACACGACGCTCGATTCGAGAGGATTCCATGCACGAGCACCTTCGTGGCATCGTTCCAAGGCGGAGCCACCGGCTTCGACACGAGCTGCACCGTGATCACACGAGCACCACCTGCTGCTCCGCGCCCGATACAAGCGTTCGATACTCATCCTCATGGCGGCGTGCGAGCACCGACGCAGTGAAGCGACGCCCAGTGCGCATCGCGCCCAGTCCTACCTGCTTCGTCGTCTCCCACGAGTTCAGCACGTGCCCAAGTACCTCACCAAGCCTGTCGGTACTCCGCGCTCCAAAGAGGTACCCGTTGTATCCGTGGCGAATCACCTCGGGGATGCCGCCTGAATCCGATGCAACGACAACGCGCCCGCGAGCGAGCGCCTCGAGCATGCTGACCGGCAGCCCTTCACATCGTCCTGAGGGGTAGCATCGGGATGGAAAGACCAGCACATCACACGAGTCGAGGAACCTGATCTTCTCCTCGCCACGAACGGGCCCGAGGAACTGTGCGTCGACCTGCAGCCTGCGCGCGAGCCGGACCAGGCTGTCGTGCGCTGGTCCGACTCCGGCCACTGTCACACGCGTGCGCCCGAGTCGCGAACAGGCCTCCAGGAGACGGTCGACCCCCTTCAACGGGATCAGGCGTCCCATGAAGCCGATTTTTGGCGCCACCCGGAACGATCGAGCCGGGCGATGGGTCATCGAGTCGGACACGCCCATTGGCACGACGTAGGACGGCACTTCTGCCGCTGAAGCGTCGCCAAGCCAATCAAAGAACCAGCGTCGGTGGTAGTCGGTGATGAAGTGAAGCCGATCGGCCCACCTGACGATGAAGCGGGCGAGCACGAGACCGCCCGGAATCGATCGCAGCAAATGAAAGTCGGTCGAGTGAATGCTGACGACGAGCGGGATGCCAAGCTCGCGCTTGACGATGGCACCCACCAAGCCCGCTGGGAAGAGCCAATGCGCGTGCAACACGTCCGCATTGGCCGCATGCCGTACCGCCTGACCGTACAGCGTCCTGAGAAACTGCGGCAGTTGAAGCAGACGCAACGGGTTCCGGCACACGTTGTCGTACATGCCGCCGCCGTACGCGAGTGTCTGGAACTGCGGCCACGGCAGATACCGGAAATACGAAACGACCGTGCGTTCTGCGCGCTCGACGTATTCGGCGTGATACCGATCGCACGGAGCGATTACCGTGACGTCATGACCCCTCGACGCAAGCGCGCTAACCCAATCCTGCAGAAACGATGAGGCCACGGTCTCGACGCGAGTTGGATACGAAGAGGAAAGAACGAGAATTCGCATCGGACCCGGATAGCAGGAGCGATCCGGGCTCAGGCGGCCTTCGGCCCGCGGCCAATCGCCGCCTTCAACTCCGCGATGTTCCATTCCCGGAGGAGAACGAGCGTCAGCAAGTACACACCGCCGAGTACCGGCGCAGAGATGATCACCTGAAGATCTCGCAGCGGTGTGCGAGACACGACAACAACGACCAGGCCCGCCGCGGCAATCCGGGCAAAGCTCGCCCACGGCAACACCAACCTGAACGTCGTCACAAGATACATCATTGCTACAATCAGTCCGATCACATACGCGGCCGAGCTTGCGGCAGCGGCGCCCCAAATCCCTCCCGTCGGAATCAGCAGCCGCCCGAGTATAGCCTGCACGGTCACCGTCGCGCCGGTGATCGCGAGCGAGACCATCGGGCGTCCTGAGCCGTTGATGACTGTGGCAGCCATGGTAAGCAGCGAGAACGCCACATACCCGCAGACCAGCAACTCCAAGACGGGCGCAGCGGCCATATACGAGGAGCCGTACACCAGCGATATCGCCTGGGGGCTGACGACCGCGAGCACAATCGCCGGGCCGACGCTCAATGCGGTGCCCAGCCGCAGGGCATGCCGAATGTACTGAGCCGTTTCGGCCGAGTGCGCCTGCGCGGACCGGGCAATGTAGGGAAAGATCAGAAAGTTGAGCGCGACCAGGAGGCTGTATGGGATCTGCGCCAGCTTTGCAGCCGACCCGTACATCGCGGCGGCCACACTCGCATCGCCGCCCGCCGTCAGCGCTTTCACCATGAGCAGATCGAGCTGCATGAGCAGATTCGTCAGGCCGACATGCGCCATCACAGCGATCTCGTACCGCGCCAGGGTCGATGCCGGCGCTGTGCCCGCAACGGAATCGTGCAGCGCGCGGCGCCCAATCACGTGCCATGCCGCGAGGAGGATGACCACCGATGCCGCGGCGAAGCCAGCGACCGCGCCAAAGGCGCCATACCCAAGCCACGGCAGCCCGACAACCAGGGCGACCTTGGCCACGGAGAACGACATGTCGAATCCGGCCTGCTGGCCGAAGCGTCGCATGCCGTTCGCGTAGCCGATCATGGCGGCGTAAAAGGCATACGCCAGTGGGATTACGGCGGATACGCGCAGGAACGGAACGAGGAGCGGATCGTTCAGCGCGGAGGCGATGAGCGGGGCGGCCAGAAAGTATCCGCCCGCCAGACCGCCTGCGAGTGCCACGTTCAGCCAGAGCGCTGTTCTTAACGTACCCGCTGCACGCTCTGGATGTTGTGACACGAACCGCGAGACGGCCTGAATGGTGCCAGAAATGAACACCGCGTTGAGCACAGCCACTGTGCTGTTCACAACCAGGAAGGTGCCGAACTGCGCAGGCGCAAGCAGTCGCGATAAACCGACATAGATGGCGTACCCGGCGGCAACGAACACGATTTTGGCGGCGAACAGCGCACCGGCACTGGTAAGGAGGTTCGTTCGCGGCGCGACACCCGCGGTGTTCCGACGCTGGACCGGCGAGTTTGCGGAGACGGAGGTCTCGGTAGCGCTGAGGGAAGGGCCTAAGGAACCCATGGATGATTGGCGATATTATATAGGGGCCACTTCATTCGGCCTTGTGGACCCGAGTACGACGACGAAGCACCTCGCGCACTGAGCAGGTAGTCTAGATGTCAAAAACCGCGTTGTTGTGGCTTGCGCTGTACTGTGGATCACTCGTGGCGACCTGGGTTGATCCTATGTATGGTCTCATTGGGATCTTCACGGAATATTACAGACGGCCCGGCTATCAGTGGTGGGGCAACGAACTCCCCAACCTGCGATGGAACTTCATCGTCACCGCAGCGTTCGCGGCGTCGGTTTTTGTCCGTTACGGGGATCTATCGTCCCTGCCAAAGGTGCACAAGTCGACCCTCTTCTGGTGGGCGGCATTTGCCGTGAACCTCTGGCTGGTGGCGCTGATCAATCCGATCGACCGCGTACGAGCGCTCGAATTCGCGACCTACTGGTCAAAAGTGGCGCTCATGATGCCACTGCTGCTCGTCCTCGTCCTCCGCTCCCGCCGGTCGATCGATCTGTTCATCCTGGCCAATATCGTAGGAGTCGCGATTTGGGGCTGGGACGCCTACACGGATCCACACCGAGAGGCATCGCGCCTCGTCCGAATCGGATCCGGCGACACGCTGAATGACAACGCAGCGGCCATTCACCTGCTCCTCATCCTCCCGCTGGTTGTGATTACCATCCTGAACTCAAAGAGCAGGATTCAGCGGATCATTGCCCTGGTCGCTTTGCCGCTCACTGTGAACACGCTGATTCTCTGTAACAGCCGCGGCAGCATGGTTGGCCTGGCGGTCGCTCTCGCAACGGTCCCGCTGCTCGCACGAAAAGGGCATCGGGCGAAGTCGTTTGGCGTCGGTCTGGCTGTGGTGGGTTGTCTCCTGTTCCTGGCCGACCCCCAGTTTTTTACAAGGCAGCAAACGATTGCGAACTACCAGGAGGATGGATCGTCCGAAGGTCGTCTCGAGGGTTGGCGTCAGGCCGGCAGAATCCTTTCGGACTATCCGCTGGGTGTTGGGGGCCGAGGGTTTCACGTCCTCATTCCCAGGTACTCCGCGGCCCTCGCGGAGCGACACGAAGGCCAGGAAAGAGCCCCTCACAACACGGTCGTCATGGTTGCCACCGAGTACGGCGCGCAGGGAATAATCTTATGGCTGATGCTATACCTCGGCGTGTTCCGGATGCTCCTCGAAGCGCGACAAGGGGCTATTCAGCTCGGTGACAGCTACTTCTACTATCGATCGGTGGCAATCATCATCGCCGTGACAGCCTGGTTTGTCGCCGCACTGTTTACGGACCGGCTCTACTCCGAAGGGATTTACTGGATCATGGCTCTCGGTATTGCGGTGCATCGGCTCGTTCGCGCGGAGCTCGCAGATGGCTCTGTCGACACAAGAGTCCCAGCGCGCGCTGCATGAGACGGCAGGTTCGATTCGTCTTTAGCCGGCTCTCAGCAACATTCAGAACCCCACATCAAACTCCGGTGCCATCCGGTCCGACAACTTCCGGTACGCGGCCAGCGTATGCCAATTGTTCCGGCGCTCGTTGAACGACCGTACTCGTCCGGGACCCGACAAATACAGCCGGAGGCGTCGGAGTGCCTTGCGGACCACATTATCGTAGCGGACCAGCGGTGGTGGCGAGAGCGCACGGTAATCCTTGTGAGTTTCGAGGAAGCGGAGTGCTTTCAAGACAGCCGGCCACGATGAATCGTGAACAGCGAGCACTCCTTCGGGCCTGAGGAGCAGGTCGGCGTAAAAGATGTCGAGGAGCGTGTAGTCGAAGGAATGGTATCCGTCAACGAGCACGAGATCGAACTTTTCTCCTGAAGCCAGTAACTCTGGAAGAGCCAGGTAGTCTGGCTTCTCAATAAGGCGATGTCTGGGAGCGTGACCAGCAGATCGGATCATTTCCTGGCCAGCTCCTGAAAAGTTCGAGGTCTGGAAGGGATCGATCGAAGTCAATCGCCCCCCGGTGGCGGGCAGGGCTGAAAGCATCACTACACTCGAAGTACCATTGCCCATGCCTACTTCGAGCACCTCGGTGGCCTGAGTGTTTGCGACCAGCTCGTACAAACGCACCAACTCCTCGGGACTCATTCCTGCGCGCGTGAAAGCTCGCTGACCGCGCAGTTCCTTTCCCGGAAATGACCGCGTCAGAACATCGCGGACGATGACATCGAATTTACCCATCTCTAGCTCGGTTTCAGGGTTGATGGCCAAGACAGTACTCCGCTAAGCGGCGTATCAGCTTCTTGTGTGACCTGCGAGGCTCGGACGCGCCTGCCTTAAACTACATTAATGCTCGGCTGAGCGGCCGCTGCGCGGGGCTCTTCAGCTTGGTGACAACTACTTTTTCTATTATCGATTGGTGGCGGTCAGCGTCGCCCTGACCGGGTGTCTTGTCGCCGCACTTTCACATGCACCGGCTCGTTCGCGCGGAACTTGCCGATGCCAGGGGCGCAGAAAGGAATTTTCGTCCCTATCGAGTCCCTACCGCGGAACGATACGAACATTTCGCGGCGGTGCAGGAGTCCTAGCTTCGCTTACAGCACCTGCGATAGGTCGCTCCAGCAGGCTGATAGGATTCCGCACGTCCTGCAATGCCACGAAGTTCCGTACATACGCGATTAAGTTCCGTGTGTCGCCGCGCACGTAAAGGTCTGTAGAGGTGTTGAACTCCAGAACGAACTCATTGATCTTACCCTTGCTTGCAGACACTGGCAACTGTCTGTGCGTCTGGATTGGGTCGGTGACTTCATCTGCGATCCACACATCCACGTTGTCGTAATCGTTGAGCCGCTGATCGATAAGTACCCAGAAGCGTATCCAGCGGTTCGGCTTGATCGTGAACGTCGCCAGTTGTGGCGAGAGCGGCTCGTTGCCGGTGACCTGCGGGCCGGCATACGTTTGTTTGTCTAGCGCCCACACCACTGGACCGTTCAGGTTGTTGTACAAACGGACCTGAAACGCGGCGACGTCCGTCTCTTTGTTGAATGTGGCGATGCGACCTGCTCCCGTCCCACCACCATAGTTGGCCTGTGGCTCCAACCAGATGCGGTCGGTGATGAAGTTGAACGCTTTGTGATTGGTCAGGCCCGACTGCAGATACGAGTCCGTCCAGTAGGCATCCCACGTGAACAAGTACGAGTGGCCATCCGACGTCCCGAGGGGCAGGCGCACCGCATTCGGGACCGTATTAATCGATACCCTCGCCACCGCGCCCGCGCTGTGCGCGGCTGCCGTTGTCCCGTAAGTTCCACGCTGCACATAGGCAAGGCCGGTCGTGGAATCGAAGTCCCTGAGCGGCCCCTCTCGCCCGTCAGGATCGACAATAGTCAGGATTTCATTATCGAGCTTGATTGCCCGCCGCGCGTTATAGAGTGGCCCGCCGCCATCTGTGATCCGAATCGGATTCGTCGTAGCGGTGATGTTTGATGTCAGTGTGCCCACACCTGTTACCCCATCTGGCGAGAGTGCGGGAATGACGACCTTCGCCGCATCCTGCTTGCGCCGGTCGGTATCGCCAGCATAGTCGTATGTAATCCACGTCCCAAGGATGATGTTGTTGCTCGCCGCGTACCCACCGAGCCCTCGACGAAGCAGCTGGTTCCCGTAGTACGGGGATTCGATCGGCGCCCCGGCCTGCGGCCGGAGGCTAAATGACTTCCAGTGATCGCGTCGCGCGATCAACGAAGTGAAGTAGGCGTGCGGATCCACGACAGCCGCATACACCCCCTCACGGATCAAGCTGAGCCCGCCGGAGGCGAATAGGCCAATGAGGAGCGTAAACGTAATGAGCGGTTTCCGCAGCAACATGTTGATGTCCTAGACTCCGGTTGTTGAATTTTGAGGCTGTCGTCTGCAGCTAATCAAGAACAGAACCACATGCCTCGATGCGAATTCGCTCGATTTTCGCGCGAACGCGATGCGTCCGGTACAGTCTCAATAGCACAATCGTCACGGTCTTACACTCTTGGTGATTACTTGACGCCCGCCCTGAACTCTCGGAACGTCATCTTTCAGCCAATCGCGAGTCTTTAGGTTATGGTTCTGGCGACATTCCTAAAAAAAGACCGGATGACCGTCAATGCCTGATTTAGTTCCGTATAATGTTAAGCATAAACGATTTAGCCATCACCAACCAGCCTGGATTCGCCATGGCCACCATCTTGTAACCTGCCGGTGCTGGGTTCCCGCGCCTTCCCGCGTCCACCCCCTCACCCAAGCACGTGAGCCCGTTTGCCCATGCATAGCACGCGTTCTGATGAAGTTTTCATCGCGAATCGCTACAACCACAGAAGGTACTGGCCTGCGCATTTCGACTATAAAAAGGCGAAAGCGGCGCGAATCGGCCAGATCATGCAGGAAACTGGCGAGTTACCCTCACTGGCGCTCGAGGTGGGTGTTGGGCAGGGCGGAGTAGCCGCGGCGGTGAGCCGGCAAGGCGTTCGGGTCGTCGGGATCGATCTATCTCCCGATTGTATCGCGCGGGCAAAGGCACATTGCTCCAATGAAAACGTCACGTTGCTGCGAGCAAGCGGATTCTTCCTTCCATTGCGCAACGAGAGTCTTGAAGTCGTGTACGCGTCACAGGTGCTCCACTTGTTTGATACGCAAGGGCGTGTGGCGATCCTGCGCGAGGTGCACCGGGTGCTCCGGCCTGGTGGTCGCTTCATCTTCGACATGAAAAACCTGTCGACGCACCTGATCAAATATCTACGATCGAGCGCGGCACGGAAACAGCGCAATTACCCATCGAAGTCGGAAATCGCGCGATTGGTCCGCGAGGCGGGCTTCGCGTCAGCATCCACGCTTCCAGGGGTGCTCCCACTCATCCGCTGGACCAATGTGCCGAACCTGGCCGTATTCCGCAGCCTCGCGCACACAACGTTCTTCGTCGCCACGCGCGAATAGCGGTTACGTGCTGCGGTGAGGCCCACCTCCCGATTTCATCCTCTGGCGAAGAGCGTCTTCCAGTCGCTCAAACGAGGGCTGTCCGGGATCCGTTGAGACTCGAACGAGCCCGGAGAACCGCGATGGCAACGTTTCGTAAGCTTTCCAGACCTGAGTCAGGTAGGCGTTGGAGTAGTGTGGACGTCGCTTCGCGATCGTCTCAGGCGATGCCACTAGCAACACCGCCACGTCGGGATGTGGAATCAATCGGTGAACGAGCGCGGCATAGACTCGTTCGATCCTTGTGTTCAATTCGTAGTGAACAAAGCTATCGTAGAAATAGCGGCTGCACACCTGGTGCGAACGCGAGTGCTTCCACCAGTACACGCGGAACGCGAGGATCCTGAGAATGTAGCCGAAGGTGACCCGCGCAGTCAGTCTCCTCGGCACGTATCCTCTCCAGCGCTGACCAGAAGCCTCGTCGGGTTCAACCGACATGCGCTGGGTCCTCCTGCGCGACCGCAAGAAGCCAAAGCACGGAAGCGACTGAAAACGCCAGCTCTCAACGGAAAAGCCTTCGTCTTGTAACAGTTGAACCAAGTGGCGGGCCGCGGTGCTCTTGCCGCTGCCAACCATCCCGGACACAGTCACGAGCATCCACAAACTCGCCACATAGGCATCAGCGAACTATTTCACATCTCTTCGTCGCTAAATTGCACGTTAGGCTCAAACCCTCTTCAGCCAATCCTCCACCCAGCGACGTGCATACGAGCGAGCTCGCAAGCCGGCAAGCCCGCCCCCTGGGCGAAGCGAGTTGACCAGGTAGTAGGCGATGAAGGCATCGAGGAGCGGCTCGTCCAGATCGTTTTCCGGTGACCTGCCTTTGAGAAACGACCGGCGCAATTGCGCAGCAGACTCCTTGTCGCCACCGAAGGGCCTCCACCGTGTAACCATGTACGTCTGGGATAGGAAGTATGCGGCGTCGAGGTAGAGAGAACCCCGGCCCGCTTGTTCAAGGTCCACCGCGCACACGCTGTCGTCCCCAGTGAGAACATCCGCAATCGAGTACTTCCCGTGAACGGGCCCTTGTACGTCACGGGGCGGCGCGAAATCGGCGAACTGTCTGGAAAATGCTCCTTCGATTCGCCGCGTCAGAACCGAATCAATCTGCCACGCTGTAAGACGCCTGTTAGCCCCAGAGATGACCGCCTCCACCAAATCGTTTTCCTGTAAACCAATCAAACGATAAATGTGGTGACGGCTGCGTCCGTCACCGAGGATGACAGCAGCCTCCGGAGTGACGGTTGGCCATGCGATCCCGGATGCGAGGCGACTGAACGTGTGAAGCCACTCGCCACAGCTCAGCAGCCGTTCTGAGGCCTGCCGAAGCGACTGAAGGCCGAAGTTCCACCGCCACAGGAACCGCACAACCGGCTCACCGTCAGCCTGCTCCATGAAAAGGAGGCCACTCTCAGGCAGCGCAAGCAGCGGTCGAGGCACGTAGTGCCGCGGCACTCCGCTGCCACTTAGGCCGGTCCAGACTGCCGAGAGAACCGCAAATTCGTGGGATGTTTGAACCGCGACTCTTTCACGCTCCTCGCTCGAACTGAACGGGCGGAGCTTTGCGATGAGCGCTGGCCGGCGACCGCGAGCCTGCACTCGGTAGATGTTGCGCGTTCCTAGAGAGACCGGAGTGACCTGGAGAGCTGAAGGCGCCACCTCCTCTCCAAACAGTATCTGGCTGTGGCGACCGATCGTCTCGCTCAAGGCGGTGATTCCGCTCAACGCGTTGATGCTGCCCCCAACGGCTGTCTTCGCACGACGAACGTCATGTACTTGCCAAGCCAGCGAACCCCCGGAGTGCTGGCAAGGAGGCGCTCGATGTGCGACATGAAGCGAAACCCGAGTACCTTTGAGAGTCGCCCAGACACTGGAAATTTGTACCCGAACCGAGCGACGATCTCGTGGCCTTCGAACAACCCTGCAACTTGATCCGGGAAAATACACTTGTGCCTGATATTGCCAGTTCGCCTGACAACGTAATACCTCAAGAACTTGAGCACCAGCCCGAACAGACCGCTGCGAAACTGGACGACGAGAATGCCCCCAGGTTTTACGACGCGCGAGAGCTCGCAGACAATCGCGTGAGCCATGTTTTTTGGAACGTGTTGAAACAGGCGGGCCGTAATCACCGCATCGAAATGGCCATCTGGAAAAGGTAAACGATCGACACTGCACTCCAGCCAGCGGATGTTGCTGACTCCCTCAGCCTTGGCGCTCGCCTTTGCGGCGGAGAGCATCGCAGGACTGATGTCGCCGCCGGTGAACGAGAACTGCCCGGCAAGCGGTATAGCCACACGACCTGTGCCGACGGGCATGTCCAGAACTGTCCGCGCGCCGTGCTCGTGCAGCACTCGTGCGAACAACTCTAATTCGAACTGCTGTGCAAAAAAGCCTTCGCTCGTGGTAAACCGGCGAACGTCATAGTCGTACGCATAGTGCGCGCCGTAGCGTCGCTTTGAGTCCTCCGGATTGATGGTCACATTGGTTGTCATCTTCTGGTACGTTGGTGGTTAACGAACGATCCGGACGCTCCTAGGAGGCGCGAACGCCTTTCAACTGCAATGACGCAATCGCAAAAAGATAGAGCAGAACGTGCGGCATTGCCGCCGGATAACCAACAGGAGTTTACAAGAATCAAGCCAGACTAGAGGTGGAGAAACGTTCCCGATCCGAAACGACCGTCTTGTCCGGATCGAAAGTCTCCGGCAGCATGATCGGCCCTCGCGACACCAGCCGCCTCTCCGGCGTCGAATCGCTCACCGAGAAATGCCCGTCGTGGCTGTCTTTTTGTCGTCGTATTCGACACCTTTTCTGCTTCCATGCGACGCGTGAAAATCATCGTTGCGACCTTACGAGAATGCGGCGGCACGCCTACGTGAGCGCCGATGATGTGCGAGTTACAGTTGGACCAAACGATGTCGCTTGACGGACCCAGGCGCCAGGTCTTCGGCGACTTCACGTACGACGACCCGCAACCCTGCTGCGGCGCAAACAGCACGAACCCCCCAGTTGATTCTCCACGATTCGAACGCGCGACAAGTGTCCGAATGAGTGCCGCGTCCCGCAGCACGGCGAGCCAAGACGGTGTTCGCATGTTGACCTGTGATCTGGTATTGGACGCGTATGACGTCGAACTTGCTGAGCAAATGCTGACTCAGCAACAAGAATTGTACAAATCACGACAACGACTGAAATTGCTGAGTGTGTCATCGATTTTCTGGCGAGCGGCGAAGAACAGATGCGGGACGCGATTTCGAGCGCCGTAACGAATGGCCATCATGGCGGGAGGCGCATGCCGGTCAGACGACCTCACCGGGCTGGTCGCAGCCGGCCTAGCTAGGTCTGTTCGCGCTCTCGCCTCGTCCCGTTCCAGGGGCTCGTCGGCGCTCAAGAGTCGCCCGACATTTTTCGCGATCGCCTGCGGGTTAAATCGGGCCACGGTGTCCAGCTGCTCACTCATGTGCTGCAACCAGGACAGCTCGCAGAGGGCGCCGTGCAGCGCGGCGTCGATGCGAAAGTACTCGTAGAGGCCCCTCAGCAGATCCACCTCGTCGGGCGAGGGCCAGTCCCAGACCGCAAGGCGCACCATGTTGTCGCTGATCTGAGCGTCGGCGAGACGTTGCATGCTCTCCGTGTAGCAGATGGCGTCGAGCACCGGCAGCCCTTGCGCCGTGGCGCACTCCCAATCGATAACGCCCGAGAGCTCTCCTCCCGACACAAAGACATTGCTCTTCGAGAAGTCCCCATGGTACAGGCCGAGCGACCACGGCTGTGCCGCGAGCGCGTCCTTGAGGCGGGCTTCCAGCCTGTCGCACTGGGCGGGATCGACACCAGCCGCCCGCAGCTTCGCGAGAGGCACCGTCAGCAGGTTCGTATATGCCTCGCTGCCTTCGCCGACCGCGACGCGCGGGCCATCGGCCGGATGCATCCGTCTCAGGACCTCGTTCACCTTTCTGGCCGCCGCGGCACGCGTCGGGGCATCACGCGACTTGCGAAGGGGTTGGCCGTCAACGGCCCGCTCGAGAAAATACGTCAGCCCTTGATGGACGCCGTGCGCCAGGGGCTGCGGCAGCAGGCCGGCCAAGTTCGGCAGCCCCCACAGACGCTCGAGCATGCTCCAGTTGTTGGCTTCGCCGGTCTGGGCCTGTGAGCTGGCGGGAATCTTCAGGATGATCGACTTCCCGTCGGCGGTCCCTTTGAAGACCAATTTGTCCTTGCCGGTCACCACGCAAGTGTGGAGGAGGACCTGGCCCAAGTCCGGACGAGTCTTCTCGATTTCGCCGATAAGCCGGCCAACCAACGATGTCGATGGCCCGGCGGTGCCCCGCGCAGCCATCCCGAAGGCCGGCACGAAGTAGCGACTCCGCTTGACCCGTGCGCTCCACGTCTCTCTTGCTTGGCCCCTCCAGAACGTCTGACCGTTGTGGGGCGGAATGATCTCCCGGAGCCTTGTGTACCCGGGCGTGAGGCCCAGGCACTCCTGGTGAGGAAAGCCGGCGGCCGCGAACAGGCGGCCGAACTCGTGAAAGCTGTACGTATAGGTTCGATACGGCTTCCGTTTGCGGGCGATTGAGTACACGTTGGCGAGGAATCTCGGCAAGAGGGACGCGTACTTGAGCCCCGAGTGATTATCGGGCCGGCCCTTGAAATACTCGTAGCTCCAGCGGTTCTCGATCGCCACGAACAGCTGTCCGTCTGGCTTCAGAATCCGCCGGAGCTCCTTCAAGAACCGGAGCTGCGTCTTGC
>CAZSNV010000028.1:0-28314 GCA_964608035.1 uncultured Gemmatimonadaceae bacterium
AGTCACGAGTCACGAGTCACGAGTCACGAGTCACGAGTCACGGGTCACGAGTCACGAGTCACGCCACCCCTCGAATGACTCGAGACAACACCTCGACGAGATGATCTATCTGCCCCTTCTCAATGATGAGCGGAGGTGAAAGCGCGATGATGTCACCGGTCACCCGGACGAGCAGCCCTTCATTGAAGCAGGCGACCAGCGCATCCAGACCGCGCGCTCCCGGCTTCCCCTCGCGCGATTCCATCTCGATGCCCGCGACGAGCCCGATGTTGCGGATGTCGATGACGTGCGGGAGACCGCGCAGCGAGTGCACCGCGTCCTCCCAGTAGGGCGCCAACTCGGCGGCGCGCTCGAACAGCCCTTCATCCTTGTAAACCTTGAGCGTCGCCAGTCCGGCCGCGCTGGCCAGCGGATGACCAGAATACGTGTAGCCGTGGAAGAACTCGATCCCGGCTTGAGTCGCGTTCACGACCGTCTCGTAGATCTCATGCCGCACGGCGACCGCACCCATCGGAACGGCGCCGTTCGTAATGCCCTTCGCGACCGTCATCATGTCGGGCGTCACACCGAAGTGCTGAGCGCCGAACGCCGCGCCAAGCCGACCGAACCCGGTGATCACTTCATCGAAGATGAGCAGGATGCCGTGACGATCGCAGATCGCGCGCAGACGCTCGAGATACCCGACCGGGGGCACCAGCACACCGGTTGATCCCGCCACGGGCTCGACGATCACCGCCGCGATCGTTTCGGCGCCATGCTGCGCCACGAGCGTCTCGAGTTCGTCGGCGAGGTGGGCCCCATGTTGCGGTTGTCCGCGGCTGAAGAAGTTCTCGGCGATGCCGTGCGTATGCGGCAGGTGATCGACATGCGGCAGCAGCTGCGCAGCGAACGCGGCTCGCGTGAAGGGAATTCCCCCAACCGAGATGCCGCCGAACCCGACGCCGTGATACGCGCGCTGCCGTCCCACGAACCGCACACGATCCGGCTGACCCCGCGACCGCCAGTAGGCCAGCACGATCTTCAACGCGGAATCGACGGCTTCTGATCCGGAGTTGGTGAAGAACACATGGTCGATGTCCCCCGGCATCAGCTTCGCGACTTCGGTGGCGAGCGAGAACGACAGCGGATGTCCCATCTGGAAGGCCGGCGCGAAATCGAGATTCGCCGCGGTCTCGGCGATGGCGCGCACAATCGGCTCACGCCCGTGTCCCGCGTTCACGCACCAGAGTCCAGCCGCTCCGTCGAGGATCGTTCGGCCGTCGACGGACGTGTAGTACATCCCTTTCGACGCGCCGAGAAGACGGGGGGCCTGCTTGAACGCCTTGTTCGCCGTAAACGGCATCCACAGCTCTTCCAGCGACGTTGGCGCTTCGATCACGAAGTCCTGGGTGGCGGCCATTCGACGAGTCTCGCGGTTGGGTTACGGACGCTGCGCGACCGGCGCGCGTTCAGTGATTTCTCCAGCGGCAGCGACTGGAATCATCTCCAGCTGCTCGGAGTTTCCTTCCAGTTCCTTGTCTTCCTCCAGCTCGCGCTCGGCCACGTCACGCTCGATGGCTTCGCTTTCAGCGCGAAACCGGGTGTACCACTCGCGCGTGACCTGCCCCGCCAGTTCGCGGTTGCCGAGCCCGAAGGCGAGAGCCAAGCCAAAGGCGACGGCGCCGAACAATATCGCGAAGGCGGTCGTGACGATCTCCGTCCCGATCCCGAGTTCCTGCAGGGCCATGAAGACCGACAGCATAACGACGCCCAGTCGCCCCACGCGAGCAAGCGTTGGAGCACCCTGCACTGCGCCGGCGGAGGCCATGATCAAGCCGCCAGTAAACCGGCCCAGCACGATGCCGACGATCATGATCACGATTGCCGACATCAGGCTCGGCAAGTAGCCGACAAGCTCGGTGAACACGCCGGTCAGCGACTCCAGACCAAGCGCCGTCGCCGCGACCATGATCACGGCAAACATCATGATCCAGAACAGCGTCTTCCCGATGACCTTCGTGGGATTGAAATGGGCGCCGCCGCGCTCCACCGCCTCCATCACGCCACCGCGCTCGAGCGCCTGGTTCAGGCGGATTCGATGCAACAGCCGCTCGGTGCCCTGTTCGATCAGCTTGGACAGCAGGTAGCCCGCGAACAAAATGATGAGCGCGCCGAGCATGGCCGGAATCACTTCGGCCAATTGCGAGAAGGTTTCCCGCAAGCGATCAAGGAAGGTCAGGGGCTGGTCCTCGGGGAATTGGGCCACAGCGGAAATCTACCGGATCTGAGGCGGGTGGGCAGAGCGCAAAGCGCCGAGCGCTAAGCGCAAAGGGCTGCCTGGCAGGCCCTCGGCGCTCTGCGCTTTGCGCTTTGCGCTTTGCGCTAGTTCCGCGTTCCGCGCTTTCGGTCAAACAAGACGCTCCGCCGGCACGACGGACAAATCAGCCACTCCCGTCGCCTGGCATAGCCGAGCCCGAACGATCCGCCGCCTATGTCGCGCGGAGTGAGCGTAACGCCGCAACGCGGGCAGGCCGGCTTTTCACCGCGCTTGGCGGCGGCGCGGATGGCGCGCTCCTCATCCGCCGTGTACTGGCTGGCGTCGGTCAAGCCTTGCCGCTCCCAGGCTTGCCTGTCTCCAGCAGCGCCCTGACATCGTCGGGTATGGGAACGGCCTGCCGCGTGCCGTAGTCATAGTAGACCTGGACGGTGCTGCCTTCGGCAACAACCCGACCATCGCGCGCATCGGTGATGCTGAATTGCCAGATCCAGGACCTGGTCTTGATCTCGCGCGTGGAGATGTCGATCTCGAGCGGGTCACCGATCATCGCCGGCGACAGGAAACGAACCGTCGCCTCTGCAACAACAAACGGCGGATCGGGATGCCGCTTCCACACCTCGCGCCAGAGCAGGTGCTTAGCCGCCTCGAAATACGTCAGGAAGAACGCGTTGTTGACGTGCCCCTTGGTGTCGTAATCGGAGTAGCGCGTAGCGAGCGGAAATCGCATTCAGGAGATCCTCACGACGATTTTGCCGAACTGGGCGCCGCTGGCCAGCCTGGCCATCGCCACGGCGCCGTTCTCGAGGGAATGGACGGAGTCCACCACGGGCGCCAGGCGTCCCGACACGAACTCGGAAACTACGGCGTCGTATTCGGCATCGCTTCCCATCGTCGAGCCCATCAGCGTCCACTGGTTCCAGAACAGGCGGCGTATGTCGGTCTGCACGAGGTGCCCGGACGTGCCGCCACAGGTGACGAGACGTCCGCGCCGTCCCAGTGCACCTAACGACTGGGCCCAGGTGTCGGTGCCGACACTATCAATCACCACATCGACGCCTCGCTTTCCGGTCTGCGCGCGCACTTCGCGACCGATGTCGACGTCCGGGCCATGGCGCAGCAGCACATCAGCGCCGAGGGCCCGCGCCCGCTCCAGTTTCCAGGGGCTCCCCGATGTGACCCACGTGCGCGCGCCGCGCGCCTTGCAGATCGCCAGCGCCATCTGCGCCACGCCGCCGCCGATGCCCCAGATCAGGACCTCGTCACCCGCGCTCACGCGCGCGCGCGTCACGCACATCCGCCACGCGGTCAGCGCCGCGAGCGAAAACGCGGCTGCAGACTCGGGAGCAGTGCCGGCAGGCACCGTGCGCACGTTCGCATCGGGAACCACGATAAAGTCGGTGAGCGTGCCTGGCCTGTGTTCGCCCAGGACTCCAAAACGCAGGCAGAGTGGATTGTCCCCTGACAGACAGTACTCGCAGGCTCGACAGCTCACGCCGGGATTGATCATGACCGTGTCGCCTCGGCGCACGCCCGTCACCGCCGGACCGACCGCGTCCACGATGCCCATGCCATCCGCGCCGAGGATCCAGGGTGGCACGATGCGGACGCTGGGCACGCCGTGGATGGTCCAGAGATCGATGTGGTTGAGAGCGGCCGCCTGCAATCGAACGCGTACCTCGTTCTCCGCGCTGATTGCAGGCTCCGCGAGGTCATCGCGAAAGCGCAGCTGTTCCAGTCCACCATGCGCATCGATCGTGAGCGCTCGCACCACATTCTCCCGCTGTTATTATTCACCGGCGCCGACCAGCGCCCGACGCTTGAGACTTCAAGATTACAACCGCTTCGTTCCTCCCCTGCTTCCTGCTTCCCGCTTCCTGTCTCCTCGTTTGAAAGCATGATCCTGATCAAGGTTCCACCGCTCGGTGAGTCGATCGTCGAGGCCACCGTTTCCCGCTGGATGAAACGGGAGGGTGAAGCGGTGGCAGCCGGTGAAACCCTGGTTGAACTGGAAACGGATAAGGTAACGGTCGAGGTTCCAGCGACAACCAGCGGAGTACTCGTCAGGCGCGCACACCAGGAAGGCGATGTCGTGGCGCTCGGCGCGGTGCTGGGCGAAATCGACGAGTCGGCCGCGGGCAAGGCCGCTGCACCTCCAGCCCTGCAGCCGGAGCGCCCGGCGCCATCACCACCGGCGTCACCCACTCCGCCGCCTCAGGCAGCAGTCCCCGCACCAGCGGCGAGTGCGCAGGAACCCGAGCGTGAAGTCCGCGCGTCGCCGGGCGCCAAACGCGTGGCGGCTGATCAGGGTGTTGATCTCCAGGCCGTGCACGGTACTGGGCGCGGGGGCGTGGTCAGCAAGCCCGATGTCATTGAGCACCTGACCGCGGACCAGCGATCAGCGATCAGCGATCAGCGATCAGCGACTGGCGCGGATGCGGCGCCACGACCTCCGGCCCCAGTACCATCGACGCCGGCGACGACGCCCGGCCCGTCAGCGCCCGTCTCCCCTCCGACATCCGACGTCCGCCATCCCGATGTTCGCGAGACACGGGAGAAGATGTCCACCCGGCGGAAGCGCATCGCCGAGCATCTTCTCGAGTCACAGCATGCCACGGCCCACCTGACGACGTTCAACGAAATCGACATGTCGGTGGTCGAGGCGTTGCGCGCGCGCGTCAAGGAGCGCATCGAGAAGGAACACGGCGTGCGCCTGTCGTTCATGCCGTTTTTCGTGCGCGCCGCGTGCCAGGCCCTGAAGCAGTTCCCGATGGTCAACGCGCGGATCGATGGAGATCACATCATCTACCATCACTACGTGAACCTCGGCATCGCAGTTGCCTCGGACGCCGGTCTGGTCGTGCCCAACGTCAAGGACGCCGATCGCAAGGGCATCATCCAGATCGGGCGTGAGATCGTGGAGGTGGCGAAGAAGGCGCGCGATGGCAAGCTGGTCATGGATGACCTGACCGGTGGCACGTTCACCATCACCAATGGCGGCGTCTTCGGATCGCTGCTCTCGACGCCCATCATCAACTTCCCGCAGGTCGGGATCCTCGGACTGCACAAGATCCAGGATCGGCCGGTAGCGGTCGATGGCAAGGTCGAGATCCGGCCCATGATGTACGTGGCCCTCTCGTACGATCACCGCATCATCGATGGACAGCAGGCGGTCCTCTTTCTCGTTAGGGTCAAGGAGTTGATGGAGGATCCCGCGCTCATGGTGATCGACTGAGCCACGGTCACGGGGGCGTCACGGGCCGGTTCCGACTGGAGCCGGCCCGTTTTCATTTGCCCTCACGAGTCCTTAACATCTCCCGGCGCGCAACATCCAATCCGCACAGGGGCCGCGGTAAACCTTTTCGGGCGATGCGGCATCCAATGTTCGACGGCGCACGGATGAGCGCCTCACAAGTTCGCTGACACTTTCCCGAGGCCCGGTCCGTAGTGACGGCCGACGGAGCAGACCAATGAAGACGACGATTGACTTGACGCCCTTTCCCACGCTGCGCGACGAGACCCGGAACGACGTGGTCGCCGCGCTCCAGGGATCGTGGCGCGGACGGCTGACAGATGCCCGTGGCGCGGCGGAATCGTTCAACCTGGAGCGCGAAGCCGTGGACCACTACGTGCCTGGACAGGTATTCCTCTTCACGACACCAACGGGGATCGTCGCCGGCATGCGCTTGCTCGAGGCAGGCGACCGCGCGTTCGTCGCGCTCATCGGACCGTACTTCGACCCGGCGGAGGGGACGATGCTGGTGACGGTGCTCGAAGGGACCTATGAGCCGGGCCGCCTCACGGGTGCGTTTCACACACGGCGTTACAGCTGGCGCGACACATTGCGCAGCGGACACTTCACCGCGACTCGAGTCGAGCAGATTTCGCGAGCCGCGTAAGGTCGGGGCACCGCGTTCCAACGCGGTGGGGGAGCGGGTGTGGTCGCCTTCGGCGGTCACACCCGCTATTTTTTTTGTCCCCAGTCCACCCGCCTCACGTGAACGTCGATGCCGCCTGAGCAACGAGCCTCCGATGTGGTCGTGATCGGAGGCGGGCCCGGCGGCTACGTTGCCGCCATTCGTGCCGCCCAGCTCGGATTGAATACGATCTGCGTCGAGTCGTCGCCAACGCTCGGCGGCACGTGCGTGAACATCGGCTGCATCCCGTCCAAGGCGTTGCTCCAGTCATCCGAGCAGTTCGAGTTCGCCAGGCTCCACTCCCATGAGCATGGCATTGGCTTTGACGGGTTGCGACTCGACCTGCACCAGATGCTGCGCCGGAAGGACGAAGTGGTCGCTGCCAACACGCGCGGTGTCGAATTCCTGTTTCGCAAGCACAAGGTCAACTGGCTGAAGGGCCGCGGCACGCTCGCGCCCGGAAACCTGGTTGACGTGGCGCTGAGCGACGGAGGCAGCGTTCAGGTCACGGCGCGTCACGTCATCATCGCGACCGGATCGGTTCCCATCGGGCTGCCCTTTCTTCCGTTCGATGAGCGGAGAATCCTGTCGAATGATGGCGCACTGAAGCTGTCCGAGATTCCAACGCATCTCGTCGTGATCGGCGGAGGCGTGATTGGACTGGAGCTCGGATCGGTCTGGAGGAGACTCGGCGCGAAAGTTTCCGTCGTGGAACTGATGCCGGCGATTCTTCCCGGCACCGACGACGATGTGGTGAAAGAGGCCGACCGTGTATTCCGCCGGCAGGGACTCGAGATTCACACCGGAACCCGGGTAACCGGCGCCGACATCGGCGACGATCAGATCAGCATTTCAGTGGAACGTGACGGGCAGGTCCGGACGCTCGAGTCAAGTCATGTGCTGGTATCAGTCGGTCGCAAGCCGTTCCTCTCAGGGATCGATGCCGCATCGCTTGGACTGGCGCTCGGTCCCAAAGGAGAGATCAAGGTCGACGACCGCATGCAGACGAACCTCCAGAACGTCTTCGCAATTGGCGATGCCACCGGCGGCAAGCTGCTCGCTCACAAGGCGGAGGAGGAGGGCGTGGTCGCCGCGGAGGTCATCGCCGGGCATCAGTCGCGTATGCACTACTACTCGATTCCGTCCGTGGTGTACACCTGGCCGGAGATTGCCACCGTCGGTCTCACGGAACGGGAAGTCCGGGAGTCCGGGCGCGAATACAAGGTGGGGAAATACCCCTTCAGCGCGAACGGTCGCGCGCGAACCATGGGTGAAACGTCCGGCTTCGTGAAGTTTGTTGCCGACGCGCGGACCGACGAGCTGCTCGGTTGTCACATGATCGGGCCGAACGTGTCGGAACTGATCAGCGAGGTCGTCCTGGCATTCGAGTATCGGGGCGCTTCCGAGGACCTGGGCGTCACGGTTCACGCGCATCCGACGCTATCCGAGGCGACGAAGGAAGCGGCGCTCGCTGTCCTTGGTCGGGCGATCCATATCTGAGCGTAGAGCGTTGAGCGCCAGGCGCAAAGCGAGCCACTGACGCACGGCCCGTCACTGCCCCCTGATTGCCGACCTGCGATCCCTCGCGTATTTCACATCGGGCCTGTTCCGATCAGATCGTCATCGCGTTGCAGTTGTCCGACATCCGCCATCCCCCATCCGACATCCATGACTTTTGGAAAGTTTTTTCTCCCCGGCCCGACCGAAGTAAAGCCCGAGATCCTCGCGACCATGTCGCGCCCGATGATCAGTCATCGTGGGCCGGAAATCGAAGCCATCATGACGCGAATCGACGAGCGGCTGCAGAAGGTCTTCCGGACGACGCAGCCGGTATACACCGTCACTTCTTCGGCCACGGGCCTGATGGAAGGCGGCGTGCGGAATACGGTCAAATCGCGGCTGTTGTGCCTGATCAATGGCGCGTTCAGCAAGCGCTTCCACAAAGCGGCGGTCAATTCGGGCATCGCGTGTGACAAGCTCGAGATCGAGTTTGGAGCGGTGCACACGCCGGACATGCTGGCCGATGCGCTGAAGAAGAATCAGTACGATGTCGTGTCGGTGGTGCACTCGGAGACGTCCACCGGCGTGCTCAATCCGATCAAGGACCTCACTGCGGTCGCGCACGCGGCTGGTGACGTGGTCATGGTGATCGACACCGTGTCGAGCATGGCCGCGGCGCCTATCGAGTGCTCCGCGTGGGACCTCGACTACGTGTTGACGGGATCGCAGAAGGCGTTTGCGCTGCCGCCGGGACTTTCGTTCTGCACGGCGAACGATCGTGTCATGGAGCGCTCGAAGGCCAGCAAGATGCGCGGGATGTATTTCGACCTCGTCGAGATTCACGCCTCCTGGCTGAAGCACCAGTCGCCCAACACACCTGGCCTGTCCCTCCTGTACGCACTCGACGCGCAGCTCGAGTACATGATGAAGGAAGGAATCGAATCGCGTTGGGCCCGGCACGCTGCGATGGCGAAGCGGACGTGGGGCTGGGTCGACGAGCAGCGCGCCAGGGGCCAGGACATCCGCGTTCTCGCCCCGGAGGGCTATCGTTCTCCCGCTGTGACATGCATCTCGGCGCCGGTCGGTCGCACCGGGCCGCAGATCGTGTCGGCGATGAAGACAAAGGGATTTGTCATCACACCGGGATACGGCGATCTCAAGGACACGATGATTCGTATCGGGCATATGGGTGAGCACACGGTTGGTGAGCTCGACGTGTTGCTCGACGCCCTGAATGAGGTGCTCGCGTCATGAGCCCCGCCCGATTCCGGGTATTGGTGGCGGACGCGATCTCGCTCGACGGGCTGGCGCCACTGCGGGACGATCCGCGTTTCGAACTCGTGAACAAGCCGGGGCTGAAGGGCGATGACCTGATGAACGCGATTGCCGACGTCGATGCCGTGCTGGTGCGCAGTTCAACGCGCATAACGCGCGAGTCGCTCGCGCGCGCTGACCGGCTCAAGGCGATCGGACGCGCCGGCGTGGGGGTGGACACCATCGACGTCGAGGCGGCAACGGAGCGCGGCATTCCCGTGCTCACCGCGCCGGAAGGCAACACGATTTCGGCGGCCGAGCTCACGATGGCGTTGCTGTTGGCACTGGCGCGCAAGGTTCCCGGCGCCGACCGGTCGATGAAGGCCGGGGAGTGGGACAAGAAGAGCTTCACCGGCACGGAGTTGCACGGGAAGACGCTCGGGCTCATCGGCGCCGGACGCATCGGCGGCGAAGTGGCGCGGCGCGCGCGTGCTTTCGGAATGCGCGTGCTGGTCCATGACCCGTTCCTCAACGCCGAGCGTGCCCGTACTCTCGACGTGGAAACAGCCCCCTTTGACGAGGTGATTCAAAGCGCGGACGTGATCTCGGCCCACGTTCCGTTGACCGATGCCACGCGAAACCTGATCGGCGAGCCGCAGATCGCGCGAATGAAGCGCGGCGTGCTGATCCTGAACGTGGCGCGGGGCGGCGTCGTGGATGAAGCGGCGCTCCTGGCCGCCCTCACGTCGGGTCACGTGGCCGGCGCCGCGCTCGATGTGTTCGAGATCGAGCCCCTGCCGGCTGACCACCCCTTCCGTTCGCTGCCTAACGTCGTGTTGACGCCGCACCTTGGCGCGTCGACGTCCGAGGCGCAGCACAGCGTGGCGATCGAGATCGCCAGCGCCGTGCGCGCGGCGCTGGCGGATGGCGACCTGTCGCGCGCGGTCAACGCGCCCAGCCTGGGCGGCGTCGACGTGCAGCGCGTGCGGCCCATTCTCGACCTGGCGCAGCGCCTGGGCACGCTTGGCGCAGCGGTCGCCGGCGGTCCACTGCGGAGTATCGAGGTACGCTACTCGGGCTCCCATCCCAGCGGCCTGCGCGTGATCACAGCGGCGGCGGTTGCCGGGGCGCTGACCCACGTGTCGGGCGGATCAGTCAACGTCGTCAACGCGACGCGGCTGGCACAGTCACGCGGCATCCGGGTGAATCAGATGCAGCAGGAAAGTCCAGTCCCCTACGCCGAAGTGGTGGAAGTCAGGGTATCGAGCGACGCCGGGACAGCGAGCGTCTCGGGCGCGCTGCTCGGCGACACCCACGAACGAATCGTGAAGGTGGATGATTACACCGTGAGCGTCACGCCACGCGGCACGCTCCTCGTGCTCCGCAACGCTGATTCACCGCAGGTCATCGGCCTGGTGGGAACCGTGTTGGCCCGCGCCGGCCACTTCGTGGACGAATACCAGCAGGCTCGCCTGGATTCCGGAGGCGACGCTCTCTCGCTCATCCGGATCGACCGGCCCACAAGCGACGACGTCCTGAAGGAGCTTCGTTCACTCCCGGACGTCAGGCAGGTGCAGCAGGTTCTACTCTAGGCTCGAGGGTCGAGGCTCGAGGCTTGAGGGAAGCGAAAAGGCTCCAGGAACAAGGGTCTAAGACCTCATCACCTGGAGCCTTCGCACTTCCCTCGAGCCTCAAGCCTCAAGCCTCAAGCCTCCGTACGGCCTACGGCCGTCCGGGCGCCACGTGCCTCCGGATGATGCACCACCGGCCGCGCTGATCCGGCGTGAGCACTTCCTGGATGGCATCCATCAACCGCTGCTCAGCGAGGCGAACAGCCTCCATCTCGTCCTTCACATCGGCGAGGATGGCGCGAATCTCTTCGGCGCTCGCGCCAGCCTGCTTCGCATCGCGTGCCTCTTGATGCGCAGCCTGGATGGCGGCCATTTCATCAGCGGTCGCTTCCTTGAAAGCCTGCTGGAGAGCGCGGATCTGTGCGACCTGCTCCTCCGTCAACCGGGGCGCACCACCCGGGCCGCACACCTTCGGCTTGTGGGTTTCGATCCAGGCGCGCTGTTCCGCACTGTAAATCGCCCAAATAGCGTCCTGCAGCGCCGCGAACTCATCCGCGAGACCTTCCCGGATTGCATGAGCGTCGGCCAACAGGGCCATGACATCCTCACGCGATCCGCCTGAGCGGCGTAACTGGCGGACCTGCTGCTCGATCTGGCGGAGCGCAGCGACTTCATCCGCGTTTTCCTGCATGAATGCGTCGTGCAGCGCGCCAATCGCGGCCTTCTGCTCCGCGGTCAGCTGCAAGTCGTCAGGCAGGCGCGCTCCACCGATTCCACCACCATCCACCACCGCTGCGCTGCTCACCGCATAGTCCGGTACCAGGTCGATTACGTCACTGTCCAGAAGTGCCAGTTCATTGGGCGCGACCGTTTCCGTCGAACACGCGGTCAGGCCGATGAGCCCGAACGCTGCGACAGCAAGAAATGTCTTCCGCATCATCGTCATCACCATTGCGAGTGTGGGCTCCCTCGTGACGGTCGCGCGCCGTCACTGCGGGAAATGAAACATCGAAACTGTGTGGCGGTGAGTCGTGCGCCCCAGCCGTCCGCACGGACTTAGAGACGGGATCCGACTCGTGCCGTTAAGGAGACACGAGGCCGGTGGGGCACCCCGACACCCTCGAGTGCGGCAACCTGATGGACGGATGCAACAAATGACGCCATAGGCATCAGGCACCAGGCATCTGGCATCAGGGAAGGACTGCGCGCTACGCGCGCTCAAATGCACTCGAGGCGTCCCGAACGGGACGCCGATCAACCCCTGATGCCTGATGCCTGGTGCCTGATGCCTGAAAAGCAAAGCGCCGCCCTTTCGGACGGCGCGAAGCGTTAGGCGACGTCGCCTAGCCAGCCATGATGCGCATTGCAAGCAGGCCGAGCGAGAACGCACCGACCGCCAGGACCAACACCGTCGCCGGCGAGAGATTCACGTCCTTCTTCCACCACGGCGCAGTGGCCGTTGCGGAACGCGTCTCGGGAAGCGCCGCCATGATCTGGGCTGCCAGGTAGGGCGGAGTCACCAGGCGCCGGCGGCGCTCGGATTCCTCGTCCATACGGCGCCAGAATTCAACCGGGCGCGCCTGCTCACCACGCAATCCCGTTGGCTCCGGCGCCTCGCCATCGAGCCAGCGATGGATGTGGTCCAACGTTGCGACCGGAGGAAGTGGAACTTCCCGGTCCGCCAGCGGGGCATTGCCCTCCACTGGCTGTTTGCCGCCCTCTCGGGCCGCCTCTTCGCGCCGATTCGGCTCGTACATATCATCCAGATTCACGCGTATTTCTCCTCTAATAGTGCCTGGAGCGCTTCTCGTGCGCGATGAACGCGCATTTTGAGTGCCCCCACCGTTGTGCTCAGCAGGTCTGCCATCTCCTCGTACGACCGACCCTCGACATGCTTCATGATGAACGCTTCCCGCAATGACACCGGGAGGGTCTGCAAAGCACGGTCCAGATCTGATCGCAGTTCGCTCAGGTCCAGCTCTTGTTCGGGATTGGCGTACCCGGTTGGCTGATCATCTTCGTCGTAACTGAGATGCGTACGCCGAATGTTTTTCAGCCAGTCCTTGCACCCGTTGGCCACGATGCGAAAGACCCAGGCATCGAACCGTCCACGCACCTCGGCCAGGTGACTATAGGCCTTGATGAAGGACATCTGCAGGATGTCTTCCGCGACGTCGGGGCTTCCGGTCATCCCGAGCGCATGCCGGAACAGCGGATCGGAGTAACGGTGAATGAGGAGGGAAAACGCATCCCGCTCGCCAGCAAGCACTCGCGAGATGATCTCCTGATCCGCATCAACCTGGTCTACCTGATCGGCGGGCACCGTCGATTTCACGTCGGGAGCATAACCCCCACGCCCACCGCTGGAAAGTCCTGCTATACCGGGTCGCTGAATGGCATACGATGTCACGCCGATAAGACGATCGGTGGCCCGCGGCGTAACAGGATCGGCCTTTCGCGGGCGTCGAGTCAGCCGTCCACCACCCCAAACGCTCCCCAACCATGCCGCCGTATCGCGGCGCCGTGTTCGTCCAGCCTCGGAGGGCGGCGCCGCACCGTGCCCGGCACCGATGGAGGCACTCCTGTAGCAGGACTGGACGGCAGATCGGCGAGCGCTTCTGTAACGGACCTCACAACTCCGCATGGCACACCCGCGGCGGCGAGTGCGCCTAACCAGTGACTGATGCCAGCAGTCGCCAGCCGAGTCGAGATCGCGCCAACAACACGCTCGCGATGCGCAAGCCGGCCCGCGTTCGATTCGAGTGACGCGTCGTTGGCGAGATCCTCGAGCCCAAGTGCCGCGCACGCCGACTTCCATTGGGCATCGTTGCCAACGGCGATGACAAGCCGGCCGTCACGAGCCGCGAACAACTGGTAGGGCACCAGATTCGGATGTGCGTTCCCCCAGCGACGCGCTTCGCCACCGCCAACAAGCGTGTTCTGCGCGACATTGATGAGGGCCGCGGTCGCTGAATGCCGCAGTGAGATGTGCAGATGCCGATCGGCGGCAGATAGCGGACCAGAAGAACGATCGCGGTTGAGGAGCGCGCCAAGGATCGCAATGGCTGCATCTTTTCCGGCAATTACGTCTGCGAGCGCGATCCCCGCCTTCATTGGAGCCCCGTCTGGCTCACCTGTCACCGACATCCAGCCGCTTTCCGCCTGGACCACGAAGTCATATCCGGGACGATCGTTCCCGGGGCCGAAGCCTGAGATCGTGCACCAGATGAGCCTGGGATTCCGGCTGAGCCAGTCGGCGGCGACGAGGCCTCGTTGAGCCAGGGCGCCTTCCCGGAAGTTCTCAAGAATCACATCGGCTTCCCGAGCCAGGTCCACCACTACATCCCTGTCGATAGGCCGATCCAGATCCAACGCGATCGACAGCTTGTTTCGATTGCAGGAGAGGTAGTAGGCGCTCTCGCCCTCTGCGTCGAATGGCGGTCCCCACCCGCGAGATTCGTCGCCCTGCCCCGGTCTTTCCACCTTGATGACGTCGGCACCGAGATCGCCGAGTATCATGGCGCAAAGCGGTCCGGCCAGAACCCGCGATAAGTCGACTACTTTGACGCCTTTTAGCTCGATTGGCACGAAAATGCTCCGTTACTGTTCTTATACTGTCATGAGTTAACACCTGACGCGGCTTGCAGCTGAAAGGCCCGATATTCTGCTCGAACCGCCTTGCGTATGTCTCAAGTCAGCATATACTTAGCGCCGCGTAAAACCTACGAAAGCCTCGCGACCAGTCCTACCCGCCTGAACAGGCCCCTGAGACTGACCGGCCGATTTGCCGGACGAAGTCCCCGCGCTTGGCCGACCCCCGCTCGCAACGATGACCGAAACGGCAGGTCCGACCGAAGACGCGCCAGAGTCTGCAGAAACGCCGACTCCTCCGCCTCCACCAAAGCGCAGCCCCGGACATCGCGGCCAGGACGTCCGAGACACCGTCGCCGAACTGGCTGCCCGCGCGCACGAGATCAGTCTCGAGGCGGGAAGCAAGATGTCAGGCGCGCTGCGGGACGTAATAGGTGCCGCTGCGGGCCTCACCGCTTTTGCGGTCGAAAGCGCGCGTGACCTCGTCCAATACATGGTGCGGCGAGGTCAGATGACTCAGGAAGAAGCCGACAAGCTCATCCGCGAGGCAGAAGAAGCAAGCTCAAAGCGAAGCAAGGCGCCGAAGGCGGACGTCGCGCGCAAGCCCGCCTCCGAGGCGAAAGCAAAGGTTCCCGCCAAGCCAAAGACATCCGCGCCCGCTGCCAAGAAAGCCGCAGATAAGAAACCAGCTCCCAAGAAGCCGGCCGCGAAGAAGTAGCGGGATCGGCTTTTCGTGCGGCGTGTCCGTGCCGCGCACGCACGCGTATCGTATTCCCATGGCTGCACTCGTTACTCGCGCCCCGGCTCGTCTCGATTTCGGAGGCGGCTGGACGGATGTACCTCCGTACAGCGAAGAGCGCGGTGGTTGCGTCTGTAACATCGCCATCGAGCGTCACGCCGTGGCGACGGTGCGCGTTCGTCCTGACAACGACACCGCCACCGACGACGACGGCACGATAGGACCGGACAGCGCGTTGGCGCTCGCGGCATTGCGGCGCGCCGCGATGCCGCAGCTCCAGGTGAGGGTCGAGGCCGAATTTCCGCTTGGCGCAGGCCTCGGCGGATCGTCGGCTGCGGGTGTCGCGGTTCTCGGCGCGCTCGCGGTCTGGCGCGGCGAAGAAATCACGCCGACGTCTCTCGCCGAGGAGAGCCGCCGACTCGAGGTGGAGGACCTTGGCATAGCCGGCGGCCGACAGGATCACTACGCGGCGGCCATGGGTGGCGCGCTGGCACTGTGGTTCGGAGGCGAAGTCACCGTCCGGCGAATTCCGTTGAGTGACGGCGCCATCGACGCGCTCAACCAGCGGTGCGTCGTCACCTACACCGGGCAATCGCGCATCTCGGGCAACACGATCACCGCGGTGATGGACGCGTATCGCTCGCGGGAGCCGCGCGTGCTCGGCGCGCTGGATCGCCTCCGCGATCTCGCCGGCCAGATGGTGACGGCCCTGGAAGCCGCCGATATCGATACACTGGGGCAACTGGTCGCAGAACACTGGGTGCACCAGCGCGCGCTGCACCCGGCGATCCCGACCCCGCTGATCGACGCGGTGCTCGCCGACGCGTCCGCTGCCGGCGCGATCGGCGGCAAGGCGTTAGGCGCATCGGGCGGCGGCTGCGTCCTGGCGATCGCCGCCGAGGGTCGCGAGGAGGACGTGCGGCGGGCGATGGCGGTACACACGCAACCGCTGGCCGTGCGGATGTCTCGCCAGGGCTTTCATGTCGTCAGGCGCGCAGAGCCAGTCTCGTCGGGCATCGCCACTTCGCGCGCATGAATCCGGCGCCCGGCGACGCCGTCGCACTCACCAGGCTGCTCGTCCAGGTCGACTCGCGGAACCCGGGGCTCGTGCCCGGAGCACCCGCCGAGGGTCAAGTGGCGCGCACGCTCGCGGACGTCCTCAAAGCCTGGGGATTTCGTGTGTCGCTGCAGGAAGTTGCCCCGGGTCGCCCGAATGTCGTCGCCCGCATCGGAACGGCGGGCGGTCGCTCACTGATGTTCAACGGGCACCTCGACGTGGTCGGCGTCGAAGGCATGACCCACCCGCCTTTCGACGCCGGTTCCATAGACGGCAAACTGTACGGACGCGGAGCGACCGACATGAAGGCCGGCGTGGCGGCGATGTGCTGCGCCGCCTGGCGAGCAGCGAACCGGGGGCTGGTGGGTGAAGTGGTGCTGGCGGCGGTGGTGGATGAGGAGTGGCAGAGCGCGGGGACGAAGGGGCTGCTCGCGCGAGGGGTGCGCGCCGACGCATGCATCGTGACCGAGCCGACGCGCCTGGCGATTGCCCCCGCTCACAAAGGGTTCACCTGGACGGAGGTCAGCTTCGCCGGCCGCGCCGCGCACGGAAGCCGGTATGACGTCGGCGTAGATGCCATCAGGCATGCGGGCCTGCTCCTGTCGGAACTCGATCGACTCGAGCGCGAGGAACTCGTCAGGCACACGCACCCCCTCCTCGGCCATGCCTCACTGCATGCCTCTACGATCTCAGGGGGCACCGGTTGGTCGACCTATCCTGACCAGTGCCGGCTGGCCGTTGAGCGCCGCACGGTCCCCGGCGAATCGCCTGACGACGCGGTGGCCGAAATGGAGCAGGCGCTTTCTCGCGTGCGCGCGGGACCGGCAGGCGAATCGGTTCGCGGCGGGGTCCGGCACGTCTTTTCGCAGTGGCCCAGCGACGTCCCGCCCGAGGCGCCGGTGGTGCGTTCGCTGGCGGCCGCGATGACTGCCGTCGGCGAGCGAACCACGATTGAAGGGCTTTCGGCGTGGACCGATGCCGCGTTGCTGAACGCCGCCGGCATCCCGGCGATCTGCTACGGACCCGGCGACATTTCGCTGGCGCATTCCGCGACGGAATGGGTGGCCGAGGAGGAGATCATCCGCGCCACGGCAGTGCTGGAGCGCCTCGCGCTCGATTGGTGCGGAGCGGACTGAGTGGCCCACCTCTCACCGGGCGAATACGACCGCCTGGAGCGCGCGGTCATGGACGGACGGCGGATCGCACTCGTCAGGCAGGGTCGTGAGACAGTCGTCGTCCCGCTGCGACTCTTCATGCGCGGCGGCCGTGAGGTGATCGAGGCTCGCCATCCCAGCACCGGTGATCTGATGACGGCCGCCATCGAGGATCTGGATGCCGTCGAGGTCATGCCGTGACCGTGTCGGACCGGGACGACGCGCTCGTCGCGATCTATGCAGACGAGTCATGCCTCGGCAATGGACGCGAGGGCGCCAACCCCGGGGGCGCGGGCGTGCTCCTCGAGTTCCGGCAACGGGAATCTGCTCCACTCGTCAGGCGGGATCTCTGGGTCTCGGAGCCGGCCACGACCAACAACCGGATGGCACTGCGCTCGGTCATCGAATCGATGACGGCCCTGAGTCGAAAGGGACGCCGGTTCCGGGTCAGCTTCTGCACGGATTCGCGTTACATCGTCGACGGCATGACGCAGTGGGTCCACGATTGGGCGCGACGCGGGTGGACAAGAAAAAGTGGCGCCATCGAAAACCTCGAATTGTGGCGCCAGGCGGTGGACGCTGCTGCCGCCCACGCGGTGTACTGGCGCTGGGTGCGGGGGCATGCCGGTCACGCCCAGAACGAATACGCGAACGACCTGGCCGTGAACGCCGCCGCCACACAGTCGTCCTCGGGCGGGCTGGTGGAGTCCGGTTTCGATGCCTGGTTGGAGGCGCGGGCCGCAAAAGCCCGACCGCCAGAGCTCGAACCGTTCCCCGATCCGGCCATTTTCCAGGCCTCCAGGGCGTTACCGGCGGCTCACCCAGCCAGTCCCTGAGATGCTCCCCCAAGGAGGCTGCTTTCATGGTGAAATACCTCGTCCTGGGTGTAGCGATCGCCGTGGGTTACGCAATCGGCTTTCGCGACGCCCGCCAGAACTCCGAGCACATTCTTACGCGCGCCGTGGGCCAGGTGCGCGAGACGTTTGGCGGGAAAACCGTCAACGACGTGGATGCAGTCATGACCAAGCTCGAGGGAAAGAATTGATGGATGAACTGGACCGGATGTTCCGGCGACTCGTGCACAACGTGCGCGCCGGGTTTCCCGACCTCCTCACCCGTCCCTTCGAAGTATCCGCGCTGCATCAGCACCTGATCCCGTATCGACTGAATCGTCGTGAGCTCGCGATCGATTCCGCGGAGGACTACGAACTGACGCTGATGCGTCTCCTGGCCGGAACGCGGGGGCTGCTCAGCGGCGATCCGGACATGCAGGAGGCGTTGCGCGCGGAGCTCGAGTCGCCCAATCCGGATCTGTCGGTGTTCCGCGCCTGGGGAACGGCGTCCGTCTCGATCGCTCCGATGGCGCTTCGCGCGCTCGACGGGCAATCGCCCGAGGCCGTCCGCATCCAGAATCCTGCCGCGCCGTCTCGTCAGGCAGAGATGGCTGGCCGCGCGACGCTGGAATTGCCGACCTCGGGCTCGACCCCGGCACTGATGACGATGGCGACGCCGCCTGAAGCAATGAAGGCGCCCACACCTGCCAATGCGCCGGTCGCCACCGCACCGAGGGTGCACCCAATCGGTTGCAGGTATTGCGCCGGCGAGCTCCCCGACGGCCGCGACGCGCACTTCTGTCCGCATTGTGGACAGAATCTGTCCATAAAGCAGTGCCCGGCCTGCAGCACGGAACTCGAGGTGGAGTGGCAGTACTGCATTGCCTGCGGGCGCCAGGTGGAGTAGCCCTGCGCGATGCGGCGCGGGCGTAGAGCGCGCATATTCCGGCTGGACCCGCCGTCGCCACCACATGTCATCCGATCCTCCCGCTCCGGCGGAACCGCCGGGTGGTTCGCTTGCCCCGCTCGATCGCGCCGCGCTCGAACGCGTTCTGGCGCGAGCGACTGAGCTTCAGGCGCACCTCGCGGACGCGCCGGACGAACTGACCGAGAAACAGCTGCTCGAGCTGGGCAACGAAGTCGGCATCTCGTCCGACCATCTCCGCCAGGCGCTGGCCGAAGAACGCACTCGCGTGGCGCTGCCCGAGGAGACCGGCGTGGTGGGTTCGTTGTTCGGATCCACGATGGCCACTGCTTCGCGCGTCGTTCAGGGTACGCCAGGTGACGTCCTTTCCCTGATCGACACGTGGATGCAGAAGCAGGAACTTCTGCGGGTTCGGCGGCGGATCGGCGAACGGCTGACGTGGGAAGCGCGCCGCGATTTCGTGGGAAGCATGCAGGCGGGCCTGAATCTCGGCGGCAGGGCCTACGGATTGACACCGGCGTCGGAGGTCGGCGCAACGGTCGTAGCAGTTGATAACGGCCGGGTATTGGTGCGCCTCGATGCCGACTTCGCGCCGAGTCGTACGCGCAACGTGAGATGGGCCTTCGTGACAGGGGGGCTGGGCGTGACCTCGGGCGCCAGCGTCGTCGCACTCGCTTCGATGTCAGCCGAGCCTGGCGCGCTGGTGATCGGCGCGATTGTCGGGAGCATCTGGACAGCGATCGCCGGGCTGGGCGCTGCCGCCATCGCGCGCGCCCAGCGCCGAAAAGTGGCGCGGGGGCAGCTGGCGCTGGAGCAGATTCTCGATCGGCTCGAACATGGCGAGATTCGCGCGCCCCGCTCGCCACTGATGGACTTCCTCTCCTCCGTGCGGTGATGCGCGGCCGCGGCTGCCGGGTGCATCACGAGAGCGTTTTCGTGCTGCTCGCACTCACGATGGGCGTGCCCATGAGCGCGCGCTCCCAGGCGTCCAGCGCGTCCAGCGCGACGGCAGCACGAGTCACCGGCGTGGTGTTCGACTCGATGGCAATGCGTCCGTTGACCGACGCGGTGGTCCAGTTGGTGCTGGTCCCCGCCCCGCGGACTCTCGCCACCGTTCGCTCGATGGTGACGGACTCGCTGGGCCGATTCGACTTCGCGGCGGTCACACCGGGCACGTACCTCCTGGGCTTCCAGCACGTGGCCGTCGACTCGTTAGGCCTCCGCGGGCCGGTCCAGCGGGTCGATGTGCGCACGACATCGGCCGTGCGCGCGTCCATGTCGGTTCCCTCGATGCGATCGATCATCCGGACCGTCTGCGGCCGGGACGGGGTCAAGGATTCCCTGTCGGCGCTGCTGGGAAGCATCAGGCATGCGCGATCAGACAGTCCGCTTCCAGGCGCGTTCGTATCGCTCCGGTGGGGCGAGGTGCTCCTTTCCCGCGACGGAAGCATGCAGCGCTCGACGCCGATCGTGGATTCATTCGCGAACGACGAAGGCTGGTACACCGCCTGCGTTCCGGGCGGCGTGCCAATGACCATTCGGGCCACACATGGAACCGACCTGTCGGGCAACGTGGAGCTGGGTGTGCCGGCGTACGCCGTCGTCCGTCGTGACATTTATGTGGGGGCTTCCGATGCTACAGTGAGTATCGCCGATTCCACGGCGACGGGCCGCGCGCGCGAGGACCGTATCGTGGATCGCGGGCGCGGCGAGTTGCGCGGTGTCGTGCGGTCGCTGGACGGCGAGCCGATCGAGGGAGCCCGCATTGCCCTGCTGACCGGAGCCAGCGAAACGAGGACGAACTCGCGCGGCGGATTCGTCCTGCAAGGGCTCCCGCTCGGCACCCACACCGTCGAGGCACGCGCCATCGGATTCGTGCCCGGGCAGGAAATCGCGGACATCGTCGAGTTCCGGCAGGTCCCGACCGAGTTCGTCCTGCTGGACGTGACGGCGTACCTGATGGACACGGTTCGAGTCGCCGCGGCGCGGCGGCTGGACGCGGTAGCGCGCGAGGGTTTCGAGCGCAGGCGGCGCATGGGATCCGGCTATTTCCTCGACGAGTCCGTCCTCGACACCATGCGCGCAACGACGTTCCGGGACCTGGTTCGTCGCGTGCCCGGGATACGGTTCACGCGTGGCACACGACTCGACGAGAGCTCGCAGGAACATGTCGAATTCACCAGTGGTCAGGGCGGACCGTGCCTTCCTGCGATTTACGTGAACGGCGCAAGGCTCATTCAAGGGAAGACCGATCTGGACGTGCTCATCCATCCGGCGTCGGTCCGCCGCATCGAAGCGTATTACCGCGGAGTAGCGATCCCGGCCGAATTCGCGTCGAGCCAGACCTGCGGGGTGCTGGCCATCTGGACCGAGGCACGGCGGCGCAACTGACGACGCCCGCGCGCGATTCATCATCCCTTGTGCGGCGCGGTGCACCGTCCATCTTGCGGGCGCCATGACCTACACGGAAGACACGCCCGTTGCCACGCGCGCACCTAACGAATCGCTCGCCCTCATGCTCGGTGGCGGCGGTGCGCGCGGCGCGTACCAGGCCGGAGTGTTGCGCGCGATCGCGCGCCGCCATCCCACGTTGCGGCTTCCCATCCTCACCGGAATTTCCGCCGGCGCCGTCAACACGACGTTCCTTGCCGCACAGGCCGCGCCCCTGCCGGAAGCGACGGAACAGCTGGTTCGCCTCTGGTTGAGTCTCTCGCCGGACCAGGTTTACGACGTCCACACCGTTCCGCTGCTGGGAAACGTGGGACGCTGGGGCATGCGATTGGTTCGCGGCGGCATGGATGGAAAGGAACCGACGCGCGGATTGCTCGACACGGCTCCGCTGAGACAAGTTCTCGAGCGCGCGCTCCCCCATGACGCTGACGGCGCCCTCCCCGGGATCCAGCACAATATCCGCACCGGACGGCTGGACGCCGTCGCGCTTTCCGCCACGAGCTACACGACAGGACAGTCCGTGACCTGGGTCCAGGGACGCGACGTCACGCTCTGGCAGCGCCCGCAACGACGCAGCGAACTGGCATCGATCACGGTGGAGCACGTGATGGCGTCCAGTTCCCTGCCCATGCTGTTCCCCGCCGTTCGCGTTGGCACCGAATGGTACGGCGACGGAGGGGTCCGACTCACGGCGCCGCTTTCTCCCGCATTGCACCTGGGCGCAACCAAGATTCTGACTATCGCCACTAGATACCAGCGATCACGCGAGGAAGCCGACCGGCCGCTCACGGCTGGCTATCCACCGCCGGCGCAGGTGCTCAGCATCCTGTACAACGCGATTTTCCTCGACCTCATTGATGAAGACATCATGCGCCTCGAGCGGATGAACCGGCTGATCAACGAGGTGCCGGTCCCGGATCGCGAGGGAATGCGCCTCGTCGAGATTCTCGTGCTGCGTCCGTCGCGTGACCTGGGTAAGCTTGCCGGGGAGTTCGAGCCGCGGCTGCCGCGCGCATTCAGGTATCTCACACGTGGACTTGGCACACGACGCACGGCCAGTCCGGATATCCTCAGCCTGCTCATGTTTCAAATCGATTACCTGAGGCGACTCGTGGAACTTGGCGAGGGTGATGTCGAGGTGAACAAGGATCGAATCGACGCGTTCCTTGGTCACCAGCCGGTGGCGCTGTAGCGTCGGCGCGACGGAACGCAGATCGCTGCGACACGCGTTTGGCTCGTGATCGAAGTGCTCTCGGGATGCCCTGCGCAGGCAAGTCGTTGTTCCGCAGAGGCTTTGCCAGGAGACAACGCATGCAACCGGTTTCGGCATGGACACTGCCTGTGTGACGAGCAGCACGCCGGCCCGGTTCAGCTGTGTGGTAGCCCGCCCGCTCTCCACATAGTGCCTGGAGAAATCTGGGGCCGGGTTCGGCGAGCACCACTTTGGAGTACTGCAGCGCGACCCCCTTCTGCGCTGCGGTAACGGGCCGGGGCCACAGACCCCGGCCCGTTTCTCTATTCTGCAATGCGTGGTTGAGGTCGGATACAGAGTCGGCACGATGGAGCGCCATCGCACATCTTCCGCGTCCCTCGTCGTCGCCGTCAGCTCCAGTGCCTCTGTCATGCAAAAGCGCGTGAGAACCCGACTCGACCCGGAAGAAGCGCTCGCGCGCCCACTGTACGTCGTGGCCGCGATGCTCGTCGTCATTCCATTGGTTGAGTTCCTGCTGGTCGTGCCGCCGGCGGAATACTCGAGCGTGCAGTGGCGATTTGCCGCCGCCGGTCTTCTTTCGAGCCACACGTTGCTGCCGATCCTTGGACTGGCGCTGGCCTTCGTGATCTCGGCCTTCCTCCGGCACCACTCGGTGCAGCGCGCGCTGGTCGTTGCCTGCCTGACGATCGCCGTCTTTCTCGCCGTGGTCAGCATCCTTTTCGCGCTCGATGCGAGAAGCCTGCGGCCGTCGGTGCCACCCGCTGGACGCCCGGCGTTCAGCAGCGCGTGGACCCGGGCGCTTATCACCCACGTGCTCTCGGCGGTGACGCTCGCGTACCTTGGCTGGCGCGCCCGCCTGATGATTCCGGTGAGCAGCCGTGTTCGCGGCCCGAAGAACGTTCACGTCGTCTCGAAGTGACGTGTGGACGCTTGGCAAAGGCTGCGTGTTGCATTGGGGGCGCGGCTCGTCCTTTCGTCACTTGCCTCGCGGAACTGATGCCGCAATACTGACGTTGTGGCAGCGTTGGATGAGCGCAGCCGGCCGGGAGGGAATGCATGCTGTTCGCGCGGCTTCTCGAATCACAACGCGCCGCGGTAGCCACTCAAGCCATGTTCGAGGGCGCGGGGGTCAGCGCGCTCGCGCATGGCTTGCTGATTGGCGGGTGGCTGTACCTCCACCGTGACGTCGAGCTCGTTAGGCCCGAGCCCGACGCGGATTTCACGCAGGTCCAGTGGCTCGTCCCAAAGGACCGGATTCCCGGCCGCCCGCAGCGCGAAACGGTGACGTGGACGACACTGGCCGACAGGACCGGGGAGGGTTTCCAGGAGGCGCCGAAGGAGGCGCAGCGCGACGAACCGCGCGTCGAGATGGTTCTCCCCGCCGGAAAGGCAGCGGAAACTGATGCCGCGGCGAAGACCGAGGTCGCGCAGCCGCCAATTGCGCTTGGCGACTCGATCATGACGGAGTTCATGGTCGATAGCGCGGTGGTGCGGTATGAAGACGGCGCTTCGCCCGCGTACCCCGAGTCCATGCTTAAGCGCCGGATCGAGGGTTCCGTGATCGTGCAGTACGTGGTCGACACGCTTGGTCACGCTGATACGCTGACATTCAGGGTCATCTCAGCGACGCACGCCGACTTCGCGCGCGCGGTGAAGACTACCCTTCCGCGGATGCGCTTCCGGCCGGCGATCATGGCCAACAGGCTGGTGCCGCAACTCGTGCAGCAGCCGTTCGCCTTCAGGATCCAGGACACCACGCTGGTCCGTACGCGACCGCCGGGCAGCGATCGAGGGGACTCGACGCGGCGTCAGCGATTGCCGAGCGTCACCAGCTCCCAATAGGACGCCCATCCCTGGCGTTCACGGCGGGCGAAGTCCTCGAGGGACTGCACGAGCTGCGTGCTCCGGTGCGGCGGCCGATTCAGGGGATGCGATTCGCTAAACCCACCGCCAAAGAACGAACGGATGATCACCGAGCGTTCGTCGCGGGGAAGGCGCGCCGCATTGGCCGCGAACGTGGCGAAGGACCCATCGCGCCAGATGTACATCTCAACGTTTGACACGTAGAGCGCGGACACACGCTGGCCGCGAGCGGCGATTTCGCGACCAATGGCGGGGAACGCGACCTGTCCGACGAGGTTGCCGACCAGGGGGATGATGCGATTGCGACCCTGAAGATCCTTCAGGAACCGCCAGTCCTGTTCGCTCGCCAGGTAGCTCGATTGCTTCCCTTCCAGGTCGCGTTCGAGAATGAGCTCGCGGAGCGTGGGATAATAAAAGCGCGGCGAACGGCCGGTGCTGGTGAACCGAAGGTCGAGGCCGTAGCGCCTGAACTCACCGTGAAAGCGGCGGATCGTCGAGGTGTCGGCGAGCGAGAGCGGCACGCCATACCGCCGCACCGTGGCGACGAGCGAATCCGTTTCGCTGGCCAGGGTGTCGACCGGAAGACTATCGACCCTGGAAAGAATGGCCTCGATTGACGCGCCATCCCATGAGCGCACATCGGGGGGCACGACCCGGCCCGTCCACCGGCTCAGGAAATCGAGTCGGTTGTCCGACCGATCGAACAGCGCCTTGAACATCAGGTGCATCAGCAGGTTGTCGCGCCGTATGTCGATCATGAACGCGACGGCGGGCCGGATCGCGGCGATATAGGAAAAGCTCTGATCGGGTCCGACGCCGATGTACGCGCCGCCGGTCACGCCGGCGGATCGGAGGTGACTGACGGCGTGCAGGTATGACGTCTCGTTCGAGATGAGGTTGTCGGAATCGAAGTACCCGGGGGCCTCCGACAACCGGGCGACGGTGCCGGCAAACGTAGTATCGTCGCGAACCGTGACGGACTGGACGTCCCGGGTGGCGACGCCGCGCGCGAGCCCGGCACCCGACACCACCAGGAGCCCGGCGGCGACGAGCAGGCCGCGCGTTGTGCCTAACGAGATCGTGGTCATCGGCATGAGGCTCCGGGTCTGCGAGGTCAGAGCTCAGAGCTCAGAGAAACTGGAGCCGCTTCACCTCTGACCTCTGAGCTCTGAGCTCTGCCCTCGGTATCGTCACCCTATGCGAGCATCGCGGCAGGGGCAAGTGACGCGGGACGGCATTGTCAGCGGTTCGGCAGCCCAGTCCGACGGCCATTACCTTTCTGGCGCCTTCAGGCCCTTTCTCCCGACCACACCACACGCCACTTCCTCACATGTACTTCCGCGAGCCTCGCATCTCCCTTCTGGCGCGACCCGCGTTTTCAGAGCCGGATCACCTCCGCGTTCAGTGGATCGGCGAGAGCAGCGATGGCGAGCGACTGGCGGAGTTCGCGGGCCGGTTGTGCTACATGAGTCAGCGGAACCCCGCCAACCGCTCGACCGCCGAGTACCTCGAGAACATCAAGAAGCAGGCGCATGGCAGCGTCCTGGAGCACGCGAACTACTCGCTGCTGCTCGAGGGTGTCAGCCGGTCACTCACGCACGAGCTGGTGCGACACCGGGCAGGATTTGCCTACTCGCAGTTGAGCCAGCGCTACGTGGACGAATCGGTGGCCGACTTCGTGGTTCCGCCGGCGATCATCGGCGATGACGCGCTCGAGGACCGGTGGCGCGCGCAGATGGAAGAAGCGCAGCGCACCTACGTCGCCCTGGTCGAACAGCTCATGGAGCGCTACGCCTGGGTCGAGGATCGGGTGCATCGCCGCAAGATGGCGCGGGAGGCGGCGCGCGGCGTGCTTCCCAATTCGACCGAGACGAAAATCGTCGCCACCGCCAACGTGCGCGCCTGGCGAACCATGCTCGAATTGCGCGCCGGCGAAGGGGCCGAACTCGAGATCCGGCGGCTTGCTGTGGCCGTCATTCGCATGCTCAAGGCCGAGGCGCCTTCATTTTTCTCGGACTTCGAGGTGTATGAGGCACCCGATCGTCGGGAAGCAGGCCGGTCGAGCTTTCACAAGGTGTAGGCGAAGATCGAGGAGGCAGGAAGCAGGAGGCAGGAAGCAGGAGGCAGGAGGCAGGAAGCAGGGTAGGAACGAAACGTTCACTGGGGGAACCGATTCTTCGTGCCGCTTTGGTGAGGGTCTCCCAGTCGACGGCAAGAACATTCTGCCGTGCGCTTGCGTGCGCGTTATTGGCGGCCTCATGCGACTCCGACCCGAACGGCCCTGACGGTTCGGTGCGCACGCTGGACCTCGTTCCGGCGAACGCGTGGCTCGTCACCGGATCAACGCTCCAGCTGGAGGCAGTCGCCAGGGATTCGAATGGCGCGGCGACCAGCGTTCCTGTGCGCTGGTCGTCGACCGACTCGCGCATTGTCTCCGTTTCCAGCACCGGCGTAGCGCGAGCGGTTGCCACCGGGAGTGCAACGATCCTGGCTGAAGCCGGCGGCATTGAAACCTCAAGCGTCGTGACGGTCACCGCGGCCGCGGCGCCGGTGTCGTGGGCGGTAGAGCATGAGGGAGTGACCGACGCGTCCATGCTTGGTGTCTGGGCGGATCCGGCATCCTCGCTCGCCATCGTCGCTGGTCAAGCCGGCACGCTGATGGAGTCGACCAATGGCGATTGGAAGCGGATTCAGTTGCCGACCCTGGAATCGTTAACCGGAGTGTGGGGATCGAGCGCGACGAACGTGTTCGCCGTGGGCACCGGAGGCGTGATTTTCCGCCGCACGGCGGCAGGCTGGAATGCGATGCCGAGTCCAACCACGAATGCACTGCTGGATGTGTGGGGGCGATCGGCTACCGAGATCTACGCGATCGGAATCGACGGCACGGTGCTGCGGTGGAACGGGAGCACCTGGGCCGTCCTGGCGACGGCGCGTGGGTGGGAGCTGTGGGGCATCTGGGGCTCATCGCCTAACGACGTGTGGCTGGTCGGGCAGAACGGCATCATCGTGCATTTCGATGGCGTCACGTTCACCGAAGTCGCGTCGCCCACCGGGTTGCTCGTGCTGGGCATCTGGGGGGCGAGCGCATCCGACATCTGGGCCGTCGGCATCAACGGCATGGTGCTTCACTACGACGGCGATGAGTGGACCATCATAGCACTGGTGACGTCGCGAAATCTCTTCGGGATCTGGGGCCGTGGTCCCGGTGACGCCTATGCGGTGGGAAACACGGGAATCATTCTGCGACTGACCGGGACCACCTGGGCGCCGGTGCAGAACGTGGGCTCCGGTCAGAACCTGAGGGGCCTGTGGGGTGACAACGCGGGGCGCATCGTTACCGCGGGCTGGGATGGCACGGTGATTCGCGGCGCGGCCAACGCCTGGACCACCGAGACGACGTCACCGGTTCTGGTCACTGTGTGGGGCGTTGACGGGGGACCGGTATGGGCCGCGGGAGCGGGCGGCGTGATGTTCCGGCGCGGAACCACGTGGGTCCAGGAGCCGCTTCCTCCCGCGCACGCGCTTTTCGGGCTGCATGGCAGCAGCGCCACCAATGTCTACGCGGTTGGCGACACCGGAACGATCCTGCACTACAACGGAACGGCATGGACGTCGCAGCAAAGCCCGCGAACGGTTCTGCTCCGATCGGTGTGGAGTGCCGGCCCGGAACTCTCCTATATCGTTGGTGAATTCGGGACGATCCTCATTTCGACATCGATTGGCTGGGGCGCCATGGCGAGTCCGACCACCGGCTTCCTTCGCCACGTGTGGGGATTGTCCGCGGGCAACGTCTTCGCCGTTGGCGATTCCGGAGTTGTGCTCAACTTCGATGGCAGTCGCTGGAGCAGGATGCCGTCGCCGACGGGTCAGTTGCTTCGCGGCATCTGGGGCAGCGGGCCCAAGGACCTTTTCGCTGTCGGGGAAGCGGGAACGATCATTCGGTACGACGGCGTGCGTTGGTACGCGATGTCGAGTCCGACGACGAAGGC
>CAZSNV010000029.1:0-28197 GCA_964608035.1 uncultured Gemmatimonadaceae bacterium
ATCAGGCATCAGGCATCAGGCATCAGGCATCAGGCATCAGGCATCAGGCATCAGAACCCTACACCCCCCAATCAATGCGTTCACTTTCTCGTCTCAGCTTGTCGCTCGTTGTGATCATCGCCGCCTGCACGGCGAAGGACGCGTCACCGCCGGCTGACACTGTTTCAGGGACAACCGCCGGTACCGTGGCCACCGACCTGTTGGCAGATCTGACGACGGTCGAAACGAAGATCGTCGACCTGGCGACGGCGATCCCGGAGAGCAAGTACAACTGGCGGCCCGACAGCGCCCGCTCCGTGCGCCAGGTATTCCTGCACGTTGGCGCCGATAACTACCTGATGCCCGCCATGCTCGGGTTTACACCTGATCCGGCCACGGGCATCACCACCGACTACGCGACGGCGGCGGCGTTCGAAAACAGGAATCTTCCCAAGGACTCTGTAGTCGCCGAACTGCGGAAGTCATTTGCCTTCATCAAGCAGTCATTGCAGGGGGCGACCCCATCGGCCATGTCGGCGCCGGTCACGATGTTCGGCCAGCCGTTCACGGGGCAGTCGGCCTGGATCCTCGCAGTCACGCATCTGCACGAGCACTTGGGCCAGTTGATTGCCTACGCCCGCACCAACGGCGTGAAACCGCCGTGGAGTTGATCGGGAGTTCATAGGGCGCGCTCCTTGATGGGCGATGTTGACATGAAATGGACGAAGGGTCGGGTAGTGCGAGAAACGTCGCACGACCCGACCCTTAACGCGTGTCCATCAATCCTTGCTATATGCTTGTTGCCCTACCTCACTAACGAGAGCACTATCTCAAACGCGATTAGTAGGATTATCACGATCTCCAGTAACTCCGCTCGCCGAGCCTGCGCTTCGCCGTTCAACATGGAGTACGTGTCGCGAACGATCGTAAGCTTGCGATCGATACCCGCCCGCCATGTTCGCGCCCGGTACAACTCCAGCGCCGCCGAGTAGATCCGCGCCAGATATACGTCGTCTGTCACCTTCAGCGCGTTCTCGGCGCGTTCAACCAGTTCGGTGATCTCGGCGACCTGCGACTGCATTGACGTAAGGAGCTGCGTGTAGCCGGCGACGAAGACGCGACGCCGGCGCAGGCGGGCTCGCTCGATCCGGTCATAGAGTTTCGGCAGCTCAGCATCGAGGACGGCATCGTAGTACCGCAGTTCCAGCAACAGCGCGTTCGCGAACTCGAGGATGTACTCGACGTCCGAGTCCCCGATCGCTGGTTCGACAATCAACGCGTTGTCCCAGCTGAGGATTGCGAGGTCGTCGACATAGTATGAGAAACGGTGCGGAAGCAGTTCCTTCTGTGCGTCGGCGGACAAGGGCCGGGACTCGCCAAGCAACAGCGGCACCAAATCCAGCTTTTCGATCGCCGCCCGTGGCGATCCGGAGCCGTCGGTCGGTTGGCAGTCGTTGAGCCGATAGACGACGTAATCCTCGCGTACGGCCGCGATTCCTGGGCGCTCGACCGCCGGTCCGAGGCGTTCGACCAAGCGCAAGATCTGCTGCTCGAGCAATTCCGGGATCTCGCGCGTCGCATCGACCGCGCGCCCGAACGACGAGAACTCGGTCCAGCTCAGTCCGGCGCCGGCGTCCACTCCCGCCCGCAGCGACACGACCCCGAAATCAAAGATGCGCGCCGAGAGTTCGACGGTGGTGCGGTGGCCAAGGATGGTGAGGGATTCCGTTCCTAACGCGACCGTAATCGGCGGGTTGGAAATCAGGAGCGCCTGCGCCTCCCCGCGGACCGGAAGCACGCGATCCGGTGAATTCGATGCCAACCGGTCGAGTGCCTGGTCCAGGTGGATCTCGCCGCCGACGTCGAAGAGCCTATAAACGATGGCTCGACCGTTGACGGTGAGGCCGTCACCAGACCTCGCTCGTGTAACGACAGGTGTTGCGTGGGCCACAACGGAATGTCGCCAGTGAGGGGTGGTCCAGTCCATCACTGAGACTGCTCCAGTCCGCCTTCCCTCGGCGCTTTGCGCTTTGCGCTCTGCGCTAGATCGGCCGCTTCTTCCCGTGCCCGGTCGCTTGCTCAAACGCGTGCGCGAGCTGCAGCACGCTCCAGTCGGCACGATGCCGGCCAACGATCTGCACACCTACAGGCAATCCGCCTGAGCCAAGGCTCGAAGACGAGAACCCGCCGGGAACAGAGATCGCGGGGTTCGCCATGAACGTCACGTACCAGCAGGAGCGCATCCAATCGATGTAGGTCTCCATGCGCGTGCCGTTGATGGACGTCGGGTACGGCACCGTCACGTCGAACGGCAGCACCTGCGTCACCGGGAGGATGAAATACTCGTACCGCTCGAAGAACAGCCGTGCGTCGTTGTACATGCTCGCCTGCCGGGCGAGGGCACGGCCCACTTCCGCACTCGTTATGCGTTCCGCTTCGGCGATTTCCCAGCGGATCGTGTCCTTGAACCACTCGGGACGCTGGCGGGCCATGGCCGAATAGCTGGCGTGGTAACTCAGGTGGCGCAGGTTCGGGAACGCGACGTCCACGCCATCGAACGCCGGCTCTGCCTCTTCGACAATGCAGCCCAACTGCTCGAAGACGGCGCGATTCGCGTCCACGACCCGGCGGACTTCACTCTCGAACGGGATGCCACCGAGACCGCGCCACCACGCAACGCGCACACCTCGAAAGTCACGCCCCAGCGGCGCCGCGAAGCGTGCTCCGTCTTCGGCGATGCTGAGGGGACCGCGCGTGTCGGGCCCTGAAATCGCGCTGAGCAGCAGCGCCGTGTCAGCCACGCTCCGCGCCATTGGGCCGGACACGGACAGCGGGCTCCAGGACGACGAATCGGTTGGCACGCGCCCCGGCGACGGCCTGAAACCGACAACATTGCAGAACGCAGCCGGGTTGCGCAGTGATCCACCGGTGTCGCTTCCGTCGGCGATGGGCGCCATCCCGCACGCGAGCGCAACCGCGGCACCGCCGCTGCTACCGCCGCATGTGCGGGTGATGTCGTACGGATTCTTAGTGGCGCCGAAGATCGTGTTGAATGTCTGCGAACCGGCTCCGAACTCGGGCGTGTTCGTCTTGCCCATGGTGATGGCGCCGGCCGCGCGAATGCGCGTGATGATCCCTGCGTCCTGGGCCGGAACATTGTCTCTATAGAAGGGCGACCCCCGCGTGGTGCGAATGCCGGCGGTGTCGACCAGGTCCTTGTGTGCGATGGGCAGTCCATGCAGCGGACCAAGGCGATCTCCCCGCGCCTGCGCCTCGTCCGCTTTCGCCGCATCGGCCATCGCGCGATCGCCGACCAGGGTGACGATGGCATTGACGCGCGGATTCACTCGCTCGATCTGGGCCAGGTGAGCGGCCATTACCTCACGGGCCGAGACATCGCGGCGGCGGATACGCGCGGCCAGCTCCACTGCCGGCAGGTAGCAAAGCTCGTTCGTCTGTGATGGCGCCGCGTCTATCGTCATCTCGGGAACCAACGCCCCGCCAATCGCCGCGGCGCCAACGATTCGTCCGAACTCGCGCCGCGACATCGTCTCGTCTTGCATCGACTCTCCGAGCACCGATCAGTTGTAGAAAAGACTGGACCGCGGAGGGTCGCTGAGGAGGCTGAGGTTGTGTCCTGGATGGTTCCTCAGCGAACCTCCGCGTCCTCTGCGGTCAATGCTTTTGTTCTGGAAATGGCGGCGCTTCGCTCTCAGCCTAACGCGCGCCGCTGTCGCTGATATTCGTCGCTTTCTTCGGCACCAGGTACTTCGAGTACCAGTCGACCATGCGCTGGTAGAAGTCCGTGAACTCCGCCTCGGTGGTGTTCGGTGCGCCGTGGCCACCGTTGACGTAATTCACCCAGACCACCGGCTTTCCGAGCCGACGCAGCGCGTAGTACATCTCGCGCGTGTTGATTGCGGGGACGTTGTGATCGAGCCCGCCCGTCATCAACAGAAGCGGCGTCTTGATGCGGTCGGCGAACATGACCGCCGAGTGCTCGACGTACTTCTGCGGCTGCTGCCAGAGCGTCGCGCCGATGCGATCCTGGCTCTTCTCCGCCGCGTGGATGTTGCGGACCCCGAGGCGAGGACTGTCGGTGTAGAACGAGATGATGTCGACCTTGCCGCTGACGTTGATGGCGGCCTTGAACCGGTTGGTCTGCGTGATGAGCAGGTTGGTGGCGTACCCGCCGTAGCTCTGGCCCTGCACCCCGAGTCGCGCGCTGTCGGCGACCCCCATCTGGATAACCGTGTTAGCGGCTGCGGTGACGCCCTTGAGCCAGGCCTCACCCGGGAACCCGATTTCGAAGCTCACGCTCGGCTTCACGACGGCGAAGCCGCGAGAGGCCAGCAGGTTCGCGACCACATCCCAGCTGTCGTCGAAGTACGTCTCGTAAATCAGGAAGACTGTCGGATACCGGGTTCCCTTCTGGTAGCCGACCGGATAGTGCAGCACTCCATATTGGTTTCGTCCATCGGCGTCGAGGTAGCTGATGAGCTCCGTGCTGGCGATCGCCTTGCGAGAGAGCTGCGGGTTGGCGTCTATGACCCGACGCGGCGCGTTGAGCGCCGCGTCTGTGACGTAAAGGTCCGCAACGCGATTGCCGTCGGCGATGCTGAGGACGGCGGTCGAGCCGTCGTCGGAGAGTTGCAGCCCGTTGAAGAACTTCTTCCCGCGCACCAGCTCGGCCTTCTGCTTCGACCGGCGGTCATAGCGGGCAATGCCCCGGCTCCATTCCGTGCGCGCGTTCTCGGTGAAATACAGGTAGCGCCCATCGTGGCTCCACGCCTGCAACGCTGGACGCGGCGCCATCGACGTGGAGTCCGGGAGCGCGACGATCATTTCCTTTGTGCCAGTGGCAACGTCGACGACCCAGAAGCCTTCGCTGTTCGTCGCGAGGATCGCGTCGCCGGACGGGCTCCAGCGTGTGACTGAGAATCTTTCCTTTGCCCGTTGCGCACGCGCGGCAGCACTCGTGTCTGTTGGAGTTTCGGCCGCGCCGCTGGCGCGGCTCGGCGTCGTCGGACCCAGGAGTTGTCTTCGCACGGTGTCGGCGATTGTGCCGGCGAAGACGCGACCATCACGCGTGAACACGTAGCGCGAACCATCCTCGCTCCATTGCACCTGAATGTTCTTCAGTGACGGGAACAGCGTGCGTCCCTCGCCGCCGGCCGTGGGCCGGGTGACAAGCTGGAACTCGCGTCCGCCGATGATGTCGTAGTCGGTCTTTTTCGTGATATCCTGCTGAACGGTGACCGACGCGCCGTCTTTCGACAGGAGCCATGTGCCGATCCGGCCGTCGGGCTGGATGGTGCGGACGGTGGGGGCGCCGATGTCCCAGAGCACGACCGAGCGCTCCTGGTTCATCCGGTTCATGTCATCCCATTCGAGGAAGTCGTCGGTGCCATCGAGTACGGTGATCGGGCCGCGCGTCAGTGCGTCGAAGCGCGTCTTTGCGCGTTCCTTCCAGGCATTGGAGCGCAACGCGAACGCCAGCGCTTTCCCATCACCACTCCAGCGGAGCTCCGAGTTCTCGGCGATGTACTGGCCCTGTGGCAGCACGGGGCTCGTCACGCGGCCGCTGGCGCGATCCCAGACCTGCAACTGCTGCGCCTCGTTGGCGATGACGAACATCGCGAGCCGTGAAGCATCCGGCGACCACGTCGCGCTCCGGACGACGGTCTTGCCGCGGAAGACGGGACGCTGGGCGAGGCTCTTCGTGTCCACGACCAGCAGTTCGGCCGGCGTGCCGCGCAGGTACGTGGGATCTCCGTCGCGCGAGAAGTCGTTGCCAAGACCATCACGACGCACAGTGACCGTGATGGCGAGCCACTTGCCGTCGCTGGAGAGATCCGCGACGGAAACGGTCTTCAGGTCGAGCAGATCGCGGATTCCTAACGATTCTGCCGCGACCGTGGCCGACGCTGGCGTCCGGGCTGGGAAGGTCGGGCCCGAACCGCCCTGCGCGCCGGTGACCGACGCCAGGCAGGCAAGGAACAGGGCCACGAAGGAAAGCCGTGAGTGTGCGCGCATCGTTGTCTCTCTGAAATGCTGCTTCTGGTGAAGGTACCCTTTGCCCTTTGCCCTTTGCCCTCTGCCCTCGTTAGGGAACGATCCTTCTCGGTTCGAGCTTCGCCGCCCACAAACCCGAGTTGAAGTCCGTGAACAGCACATTCCCCTTCCACGGCATCGCGTTCATCACGAACGGGGCGTTGGCCGTGAATCCTTTCGGGTCATACGGCTTGAAGACCGCGATCTCGCGACCCTGGTCGTACAGGTTGCCCATCAACTCGCCCGAAACGTCGACCACGCGAATGCCGCCGTCGTAATACGCCTGGTACAACACGTCATCCTGGACGATGATGTCGTGACTGCCGTAGTCCTCGATGTGGTATCGACCGACCGGAATCGGTTTCAACGGGTCGGTGAAGTCGATGATGTGCGTATAGCCGCCTGACGTCTGGGCTATTCCGCCCCGCACCGGGCCAGTTGATGCACGCAGCTCGGCGCTGTAGCTCGTGCCTTCCCACGTGCGACCGGTTCGGCTCATCTCCTCGTCGCCGATGAACAGGTAGACCTTGCCGGTCGACTTCTGGAAATAGGGGAAGATCTCGTGGCCGCTGTTGACGCGATACGTGGTTACGAGCTTGGGCTTCTCGATCGTGCCGCCGTACTTGCCGTTGCCAACGTCGACGACGACCGTGCCGACGCCGCCCTGCGCCGAGTATGCAATGCCGTCGTGCACCCAGAGATCGTGGAGCCGCGCGTTCGGGTGGCGGTATTCACTCACGTATTTCGGCTTGTAGATGTCCTTCACGTCGACGATGACGTACTTGGCGCCGCCCGACACGGCAAAGAAGTAATCGTTCGTCGCGAACATGTTGTGCACGCCGCCCGTCAGCTCCTGGCTGAAGGTGGCTGAAATCTTGGGGTGAGCCGGATTGGCGAGGTCGAGGAAGACGACGCCGTTCACGCGATCCGAGGCGCCCTCGCGCGAGAGCACACCGTAGCGCCCATCAGGAGAAACCGTGACGTCATTGATCGTGCGCGCGTTTACCTGCACCGAATCGGTCTTGACGATGTTGGCCGGATCGGTGATGTCGAAGACCATCGCGTAGCCGTTGCCGCCCCAGGTGCCGACCAGCGCGTAGTCGCGGCCGTCCTTGCCGGTCCACGGCCAGAGATCGGAGGTGTGAGTTTCAGTGATCGTGCCGCGGCCCATGACCGTGATGCGGCGGCGCACGTCGCGCGGCGCGACCTGGATCGTGGTCCGCGCGGTCGCCGAACCGTATTGCGCCAGCAACGTGTACCGGCCGGGATAGTTGGCCACGAACCGGCCGAACTGGACAATCCCGCCGCCACCGGGGAACCCGTTAGGCGCGATCGAATCGTCAGGCGCGTAGGTATAGCTCCACGTCAATCCGACGTCGGTGACCGGCGTGCCATTGGCTCGCTTGGCGGTGGCCTTGAGATGCACAACGTCACCGGTCCGAATGGAGCTTTCGGTCACGCCGAAGTCGATCGACGCGACCGGGTTCTGCGAGACCGTGTATTGCCTCGATGCCCTCACGCCCTCCGCTTCGGCGCTGATCGTCACGGCGCCCGACGCCCCCCCAGTGACGTTCCCGAACCGGTCGACGCGCGCGACGGCGGGATTGGAGCTCCGCCAGGCGACGGACAGGGCAATCCGTTCGGTGCTGTCTTCGTGCCAGCCGCGCGCGGTGTGGACCACCGTCACTCCGGTGTGCAGCCGCTCCTGGCCGGCGAAGATCTGCAGCCGCTTGAGTGGCGCCCACGTCACCGTGACGGGCACGTTGATCGAGACCGCAGCGTTAGGCGGCACCGGAACCGACGTCGCGGTGACGTCAAACCGGCCCACCCCGATCGCCGTGATCTTGCCCTCGTCGTATCGGGCCGAACGGCGGGGCGCGGTCACGCGGACGTTGGCATCGGGGATCACGGCGCCGGCCGAGTCGTACGCTGTCACGGTCAGCGGCACTGATTGGCCGGTTTGGAGGGTCAAGCTGGCTGGCGTGGCCACCAACTTGGCTACAGTCTGGGCCTGGGCAGCTCTAACAGCCGCGAGCGACATCACGGCGACCGTGACGAGCGAGATCCGGGACGCTACGTTCATCGTCATTGGGGCCTGGGGCCGAGGGTGTGGGGCGTGGGGGTTCGCGCCACCCGCTGATGGCCGCATTCTGATCGAGGCGAACGCACAACGATGCCAGTCAACCAGATGCGACGCAAGGCGTTGCTCCGCCACGTCGCGGTGACAGCAGCCATTCTCGGAATGGCCGGAACCGCGCGCGCTCAGCAGGCCCCCGCGCCGCCGTCCTCGGATTACTGGATCTATGTTGGCGCCGAGTCCGCCGACCTCATCCATCGGATCAAGTTCGGACCGGCGGGGCTCGTCGTCGAGCGATCGATCCCGGTCGGCGAACTCCCTGCCGAAATGGAGGGACCGCACGGCCTCCAGATCTCGCGCGACGGAAAGTACCTGCACATGACGACGGGCCATGGCTTTCCGGACGGAAAGTATTGGCGCTATGAACTCGGGCCCGATACGCTCGTTGGTCCGGGTGTCCTGCTCGGCAATTTCCCGGCGTCGATCGACGTGACGCCCGACGGGCTGTTCTCGTTCTCCGGGAACTTCAACCTGCACGGCGACATGGTGCCGTCGTCGGTGTCGGTGGTGCACACGCCGACGCTCACCGAAGTCGCGCGCATCGTGACGTGCACGATGCCACACGGAAGCCGGCTCGATCCGGCAGGTCTCTTCCACTATCACAGCTGCATGATGGATGACCAGCTGGTGGAGATCGACACGCGTAAGCTTGCCGTGTCGCGGCGATTCTCCCTCGCCAAGGGGAAAGAGGGCCCGCTGCCGGCCGAAGGCGACGACATGCTGGCGATGTGGATCGAGGGCGCGAAGCGAGTGTCGGGCGGGAAGACGTCAGACCCCGCCGAAGTCGGCTATGCGGCGATGGGCGACATGCGGCATGAGATGGCGCCTAACAGCTGCTCCCCGACCTGGGCGCAACCATCGGCTGATGGCAAGTCGGTGTTCGTCGCCTGCAACAAGTCCGACGAGATCGTCGAGATCGATCGCGCATCGTGGAGCGTCGCGCGGCGATTCAAGACCGGCCGGGGGCCGTACAACCTCGCCGTCACCGCTGATGGCGCGCTATTACTGGCGACGCTCAAGCAGGGCGCGATGCTCGAGATTATCAGCCTGAAGGACGGCAAGAGCGTGGCGCAGTTGAAGAACTCCACTACTGTCGCGCACGGCGTGGTCGTCACACCCGACTCTCGTTATGCGTTTGTCACCAGCGAAGGTGTGGGCTCGGCGCCGGGGAAAGTTGATGCATACGATCTACGCGCGCTCGTGAAGGTGGGAACGGTTGACGTTGGGCAGCAGGCGAGTGGAATCGCGTACTGGAAGACAGAACGACGCTGAGTAGTCAGTCCTGGGTGCTGGCGATTTGCTGGGACTGGAGCTGGTGCTGGATCGGCGAGCCGCTTTTCGCCTTGCCGCTCAGGGAAGTCGCCAGATCAAGACCTGATTCGCGCCGAGGAGTGGGACGAAGACGCGCCGTCCGGCAGGATTCCAGCCGATGTCGCCCGGTGAGTCGAGCCCGCGCACGACTTTCGTGACCGTTCCGTTCTCCAACATGCTCACGGACGAATCGTCCTGCGACGACAGGAGAAACCGGCCGGCACCAAGCGCTTCGATGCCGTCATAGCCACCCGGTCCTTCAGCTATCAGGCGCGGTGTGGAATCGCCGGGGTGCCATTCGAAGATGCGACGTTGGCCAAGGGCGGCGATGAGGAGACGCTCGCCCTCCTGGTCCCAGAACACGCCGTTAGGCCGTCCGAGTGTGTCGCCTTCCACCGCAACCGAAATCGCGCGATCGGGGCCGATCCGGTACACGCGGTCGGGGCTCCGGTGCGTGACGCCTGAATCACCAAAGACATACCGCGTGTCGGACACGTAGATCGTGCCATCCGGCGCCCGCGTCACGTCGTTCAGGAAGAGTGCGCCGTTAGGCGCCACGTCGATCGTGAAGAGCGCTGCGCCCGAGGTAACATCGAAAGCACGGACGACATCGATGTCCGCGACCCACAGCGTGTCTCCGGAGAGGAACATGCCTTTCGGCGCATCGAGCGTGATTCCGCCCGCGCCGCCGGCAATGAACCGCAGCGAGTCAACCGTGCCATCAGCGCGCACCCGGCTGATGAATCCGTTGTTGTCTTTGCGTTGCGGATTCCCGGTCACGTTCGAGACGTAGAACACGTCGCGGGCCGCATCGTAGCGAACGGATTCGGGTGTGTCGAAACCGGAAACAGTAGCGATGAGCTCTGGTTCCTGCTCGGCTGCCGGCTGCTCCGCTCCAGCACAGGCCAGCAGCGCTAAGCTGAGGCCGGTCAGCGTAGTCGCCTGAAAGCGGATCATCGTGCGGCTCCTCGTTGTGTGGAGGCGCCGACACTTCACTCTTTCCAGCCGCGCGGCTAGCTGCGTGGGATCAGGCCCCGGCACGCGTGACGAAACGTTCGTCCGCGACCCCTTGGCGCTTTGCGCTCTGCGCTCTGCGCTTTGCCCCTAGTACCGCCAGCTCTTCAGGTCCGCGCCCGCCGGCGCCGACGTGAGCATTCGCTCCACGAACCACGGGAACGTCATCTGCGCATAACGAAGGCGGGAATACGCGTTGGCCCGTGTGTGGTCGCCGTTCCAGCAATGCTCGTCGCGATCGCCGTAGTCGACAACGGCATCGGCCGGAGGATCCGCCTTCTTCAGGAAGTCCTCGACCAGGTACACGGCGTTGTTGAGATAGTAGTTGTCCATGTCACCGACATAGATGCGCATCTTCCCGCGCAACTTGGGACCGAGCGTCTTCCAGTCGCGGCGCAGGATGTGCGAGAGGTCGTAGTTCTCGCGCCAGAAGGCGGCGACGCTCTTGTCGATCTTCCCGCTGAGCTTGTCCCAGATCGGCTTCGGGTACCCATCGGCCCCGACTGGTGAATACACCGACTCCCAGACGTCCCACTGGTCGCCCGAGCGAGTCTTCGTGCCTAACGCAAGCTCGCGATGGTTGAGCTGCTCCATCGTCGCCTGGACGTGGCCAAGGTAGTTGCGAAGGCCGGGCCGTGGCACGCGCAGGAACGACCCTTCGCGATAATACGCGTTGTCCTCCTCATAAATGTTGAGGACCGTATAGGCGCGGAAGTCGATCGGATCCGGGCAGGCGATCCACGCGCCGTTGAATTCCTCCGGATAGAACATCTGGACCGCCATCGCTTCCCAGCCGCCGGTCGATCCGCCGTAGGTGAAGCGGGCCCATCCCGCACCAATGCCGCGGAACTGGCGTTCGATGTGGGGCACCAGCTCTTTCATGATCGCGTCGCCGTACGGTCCGTTGTTCGCCGAGTTCACCGCGTACGAATCGTCGTAGAACGGCGTCGCGTGCTGGATCTCCAGGAGCAGCATCCGCGGGAAGCCCTTGCCGGTCCAGTCCTGGTAGAACTGCCAGCCGAGTTGTTGCTGGATGCGATTGTAGCCGGCGAGCGAGAATCGTTCGCTGTAGTCCGGCGCGAGGTTGGGATCGGGCGGTGTTTCGCGCCAGTTGCCGACGCCGGACGGGAAGTGCCCGTGGTTGATGACCAGTGGGTACCGTGCTTCGGGATGGTCGTCATAGCCCCACGGCAGCAGCACCCATGCGCCGAGGAACATGTCGCGTCCCCAGAACTTCGACAGCAGATCGCTTTTGATCCGGAGGTACTTCACGTACTTCGTTTCCTTCAGCTTGAAATCGGCGACGGGCGGGATTTCCTGATCGAGCACCATCCGCGGACTCGCCGACACGGAAGGATCGACCACCATGTTGACTGGCCGGGAGTACAAGTTCCCGGGCTTGCTCGCAAACTGCTGCCCTTCCCACTTGTCAGGCGGCAGCTTCACCGTGTGGCCATCGCTGCGGGTGAACGTCTCGTAGCGATTGATCATCGCCTGCACCCGATATCGTCCGGCTTTCACCTGGCTCAGTGAGCGCAACGGATATCCGAACGCCGAAGCGTCCACATAACGAGTCTCACCCGGCTTCCAACCGTCCACATCGACGCCAAAGACCTGAGCCGTCGCGACGGTACCGCTGACCTGAGTGCGAGGCTCACCGGCAGTATCGGCCGAGATCATGAGCAACAACCGGCCGTCTATTGCCTGTAAGCTCCGATCCGCGGGAAAGGTCACCGCAAACCTGAGGCGGGAAGGCGAGCCTTGTGACGAGGTGCCCTGCGGAGCGGGCACGTTGGCCGCCACGATGAGAATCGTGGCTGCGACAACGGAGGGGGCAGACGGGAAGCGCACGGGTTTCTCGATAGAAAGAGGCGGCCGGTACTACTCATAGCGGAGTGCTTCGATCGCGTCGAGGCGAGCTGCGCGACGTGCTGGCCACACGCCGAAGAGGATGCCGATCGCTCCCGCGTAGCCCACCGCGAGGGCGATCGTCGGCAGATCGATCGCGACACTCCATTTGAAGGCGTTGCTCAGTGCCATGGCTCCGCCCAGTCCAAGCGACGCGCCGATAACGCCTCCGCACAGGCAGATGATCACCGCCTCGACGAGGAATTGGAGCAGGATGCTGCGTCGCGTCGCGCCCAGCGCCTTTCGCACCCCGATCTCCCGGGTCCGCTCGGTCACCGAGACCAGCATGATGTTCATGATCCCGATGCCACCGACAATGAGACTGACGGCCGCGATGCCGGCCAGGAGGAGCGTGAACGTCTGCGTGGATTCGTTCAACGTCTCGAGGAAGTCCGTCTGCATGCGCATCGAGAAGTCGTCTCGCTGATTGGGGCGCAACCGGTGCGACCGACGGAGGATCTTCGTGAGTTCCGCCATCGCCATTGGTATGGCCTGTTCGTTCCGGGCGAGCACGAAAATGTCGTTCAGCCGCTCACGTCCGAACAACCGGTGGCGACCGGTCTGAATCGGAATCAGGACCTGCTCGTTGGCGTCCATCATGCCCGTCGCCTGACCTTTCATGCCCATGACGCCGACGACGATGAACTGCATTCCGCGGATGCGGATCGGCTGCCCGATAATGGCGTCGGGATTGTCGAGCTCGAGCTGCTCGAGGGCGGTCCACCCGAGCACGGCCACGCGTCGCGCCGCGCGGTCCTCGGCGTCCGTGAACATTCTGCCCGCCGCGATCTTGAATTTTCTCGTTTCGAGGAAATTGGCGGTGGTGCCGGTGACCTGGATGCTGATGTTCCGATCGCGGTACTGCACCGGCATGCGAACGTCCTGCTGCGGCTGGATGGCGACGATGTGCTTGGAGCGCAACTCGATCTGGCGGGCGTCGGCGAGGGTCAGGGGCTTGATGTCTGTCGTGGCCACGCCACCAGCCCCCCGTGCCATGGAGGCGTTGACCATGATCAGCGTGGTGCCCAGCGCCGCAATACGGTCCACCACCTGCGCCTGCGCTCCCTTGCCAATCGCCATCATGGTGATCACCGACCCGACGCCGATGATGATGCCCAACATGGTAAGGAGCGACCGCAGCTTGTTGGCCGCGAGCGATCCAAAGGCGACTCTCAGAATCTCGGTGAAGATCACACTGAGGCCTGTCGGTTGAACCGCGCTGGGAGGTTGCCTGCTGAGATCGGCGTTGAATCCGGAGCGCCGATTATACTGCGCCGCCGGGAAGCCAGGGAGGTTCGGGACTCATTGGGGCAACCCAAACGGGCGATAGGCGAGTATGTCGCTGCCTCGCGATTCTTGTGAATCGCTGCTACTTAGTGGATGCGGACGTCCTGTTGCGCGTCCAATCACGAGCGCAGTGGTGCTGCGACAATGGAGGAAGGCTCAATGAACCGCGGACAGAAGAAGGCTCTCGCGCTGGTCGCCATCGCTACAGCATGTGGCAGCTCAACGCCGGCGCCAATCGATTCAACCGGATCCTCGACGGCTACCGCAGTCGCGCCGACCATTGATTGGACTCGGGTCGATTCCGCCCTTGGACGCACCGGCGCGATGCAGCCCGGGGACGTATACCGATTCGGCATGCCGCGCGGCGATCTCCGGGTCTCGGCCGCTGGAGTTGCAATCCGTCCGACCTTCGCGCTGGGCTCATGGATTGCCTTCAAGGCCCACGACGGCGGGGCAGTCGCTATGGGAGACCTCGTGCTGACTGAAGCCGAGTTGAATCCCGTCATTGCCAAACTGCAGGCGGGGGGCGTGGAGCAGACGGCCATTCACCACCACATCATCCATGAGTCCCCGCGCGTGCTGTACGTGCACATCCATGCGCACGGCGACCCGGTGGCCATCGCCACAACCGTCCGTGAGGCTCTCGCGTTGACCGGGACACCAGCGCCTGCGCCTTCGGCGGCTGCATCGACATCGGTGCCGTTAGGCCTCGACTCCGCCGCGATCGCATCCACGCTCGGCCACCCTGGTCGCGTCAATGGTGGCGTGTTGCAGGTCAACGTTCCCCGTAGCGAGCCGATTCGAAGCGGCGGGCTCGAGATTCCCCCGTCCATGGGGCTCTCGACAGTGATCAACTTCCAACCCACGGGGAACGGCAGAGCAGCCATCACTGGTGATTTCGTCCTGCTTGGTACCGAGGTGAATCCGGTCATCAGGACGCTCGGCGAACACGGCATCGAAGTGACGAGCCTGCACAGCCACCTGCTCGATGAGGATCCGCGCCTCTTCTTCATGCACTTCTGGGCCAACGCGGACGCGACGACCCTGGCGCGCGGCCTCAAGGCCGCGCTCGATCGCACGAACTCACGACCTGCCTCCCCGTAAATTGTGCATCGCATCCAGGCGTTCGCGCTCGTGCAGCGGCTCCTCACAATTTGCCTGATCTCTTCCACAGGACTTGCTCAGTCCCCGCGGACAGCGCCCACAGGAAGCGGCGCTCGGCCGGTGTTGCGCGTGGGTGCGTCATCTGCGACCCTGCGCCTGGATGGAGTGCTCGACGACGAAGCCTGGACCCGGTCGGACTCGATCGCCAACCTGACCCAGATTGAGCCGGTCGAGGGAAGTTCACCCACCGGACGGACCGTGGTGCGGGTGCTCGTGGTGGGTGACGCCGTCGTGTTCGGGATTCGAGCCGACGATCCCGACGCGGCGCGGATCACGAGTTTCTCGAGAAACCGTGACGCCGTCCTGACCAACGAGGATCACGTGCGACTGGTCCTCGACACCTACCTCGACGGTCGCTCGGGTTATGTGTTCATCGTGAATCCGCACGGCGCGCGGTACGACGCGCTGGTGGCCAATCAGGGCGAAGGCGAGAACGCGCAGTGGGATGCGATCTGGGAAGCGGCGACACACCGGAGTGCGACCGGATGGTCGGCCGAGGTCCGGATTCCGGTGAAGAGCCTGCTCTTCAAGCGCGGACTCACCGAGTGGGGCTTCAACGTCGAGCGACGCATGCAGCGCCTGCTGGAGACGTCTCGGTGGGCGAGTCCGGATCGCGACGTGAAGATCAATGTCACCAGTCGTGCCGGCTTGTTGACTGACGTTCCGGCGTTCGACCTCGGCGCCGGCCTGAGTGTGCGCCCGTCGGTCCGTTCTTCGATTGGGAAAGCCGCACCGGCCACGTCCGCTATTTCAGATTTGGCTGCAAGCCTCGACGTCACCAAGCGGCTCGGGTCAAACACACTGGGCTCGCTCACCGTGAACACCGACTTCGCGGAAACGGAGGTTGACACGCGGCGAACGAACCTGACGCGCTTTCCCCTGCTCTTTCCCGAGAAGCGCACGTTCTTCCTCGAAGGGTCGGACATCTTCGATTTCGGGCTCGGGTTAGGCAGCAGCAGCGGCTCGAGTGGCGACATCATTCCGTTCTTCAGCCGCCGCATCGGGTTGCTCGGCGGACGCGAAGTACCGCTGGACCTGGGCGTCAAGATCGCGGGGCGCGAGGGGGCGACCAACTTCGGTGCGCTGCTGGTGCGGACCGGAAACGCCGATACGCTACCCACCGAGAGCACGATGGGCGCGTTCCGCCTGAAGCAGAACGTGCTGCAGGAATCGTCCATCGGCATGATCGCAACCTTCGGCGATCCGCTGGGCCGCGCCGGAAGCTGGACGGCCGGCACCGACCTGACGTACCAGACATCGCGATTTCAGGGCAACCGGAACTTCCTCGTCGGCGTTTGGGGGCTGGCGACCGGACGCGACGACCTCCCCGGCGGCACCCAGCACGCCTTCGGCACGAAGATCGACTACCCTAACGATCTCTGGGACGTCGCGTTCACCTACAAGCGCGTTGGCGAAGAGTTCGATCCATCCATGGGGTTCGTGCAGCGGCCCGGCGCGCAGTTGCTCACGCTCAACATCACCAACACGCCGCGCCCGCAACAGCCGATCCTCGGACTGCGCGTCAGGCAGATGACGAACGAGTGGTTCAACACCCTGGCCACCGATCTCGACGGACGCTGGGAGAGCTACCGCATTTTCCTCGCGCCGGTGAACTGGCGGCTCGAGAACGGCGATCGCTACGAGATCAATGTGGTCCCGACCGGCGAGCGCCTCGTCGCGCCCTTCGAGATCGCCGAAGGGGTCATTCTGCCGTCCGGTAGTTACCACTGGAATCGCTATCGACTCGAAGCGGCGCTGGCGTCGAAACGCCGGTTCAGCGGGCAGTTCACGTGGTGGTTCGGCGATTTCTACTCTGGCACGCTCGACGAATTCATCGCCACCGCATCGTGGAAGCCGTCAGCGCTGTTCATCATGGAGTTCAACGCGACACAGAATGTCGGCCGGCTGGCTGAGGGAAATTTCACGCAGCAGGTGATCGGGACTCGCGCGCGGCTGAACATCTCGCCCGACCTGCAGTTCAACAGTTACATGCAGTACGACAACACCACCGACAGCTTCGGCACGAATACGCGGGTGCGCTGGACGTTCTCGCCGTTAGGCGAACTTTTCCTCGTCTACAACCACAACATCCGCGAGCTGATCCCCACGCCAGGAGTGCCGCGCGAATGGCGGTTCGATTCCAACCAGCTGTTGGTGAAGCTGCAATACGCCTGGCGCTACTGACGAACAGCAAACGTAAGGGTGGCCCATTTCGACTCGTAGTCCACGGTGTCGGCGGACACGCGAGTCATGTGGATGAACTTGATGTACCAGTCGCCGGCGGCAGTCAGCGGAATGCGCGCCGTGCCATCAGCGGCGGAACGGGTCGTGCGCTGCTCGACACGACCACCCGAGAGGTCTCGACCGAAGAGAATGTACTGATTCGCGACCGGCTTGCGGTCCACGAGGACGCGAACGCGCAGCGTTCCACCGCGGCGCAGTGAATACGGATTGGCGAGCGGAATGATCTCCGCCGGATAGCCGAAGGCGGTGGCGAAGCTCTGACTGAGGGAATCGCCCACCTGCAGCAACGCCTTGACATGCTTCTGGTACCGCTCACGCGCCGGCTTGGTGAGCTCCTTCCTGGCGCGTCGCTCGGCGAGGATGTCTGGAATGCCATCCTCGCTCAGGTACATGTTGAACGTGTCGGCCGGAAGTGCGATGAAACTCGGCGTTGTTGAAACGCCGATGGCGTACGTTCCGGGCCCGCCAACCTGCACCCGAAACGTGGTCGTGTCGCCCGCTTCGGTCCACGTCGACATGTCGATGGGAACGCGCGCGCGCGGACCAGCAACGGACGCGTCACGAACACGTGTCCGCACGATCGCATTCTCGCTCTCCGAGAATGTGCCGTTGAGGAGTCGAACCGTGACGTCGGAGTTTGGGGGTACGACAAAGCGTTCGGCGCGGAGGAACATGTCGTGCGCCGATGCAACAGCAGTTGCGCAGAGAATCGCGACCGCGCCAAGAAGTACGGCCGCGCGGTGTCTGGAGACGAATAGAGGTCTTCGCATGGTCACCTTTCAGAATTCGGCATTGGGTTGCCGGGGACGAGAAAACCCGGCACAACGATCATGATGAGCGCGGTCGCCGCCAGCAAGCCACCGATTCGAATGGCCGGGTCTGCCGGTCGGTCGCTGGTCACTGAGAAGGCGGCGGTGCGGACGGCGGCGCCACCATTGTTCGCACTCCATCCACCGCGTCATGCGTCCCCGCCACGGCGATGACGTCACCCTGCTGCAGCCTCGTGTCGCCGCGCGGTGACACATGGTGCTCCTCACCGCGCAACAGCGCGAGCACGGTCGCTCCCGTTGCACCGCGCATGTCGAGTTCGCGGAGAGTGCGACCGGCGGCAGCACTTCCCTCCGACACCGTCATCGCAACGGGCTCGCCCAATCCGGGAAGCATCGTCTGCATCCGCTTCATCGCGTCGTCCGCACTGTCCTCGGCCACGCGCCGCGCCAGCGCGGCTACGATCACTTCGCCCCCAGCGACCGCGTGTCCCTGGAGGTTCTTGGCGCTGCGCCAGATCGCGGCCAGCAGGATCAACCCCGCAGCCAGGATCACGGCGATGCCGGAGATGCGGGGCGCAAACGGTTGCGTCACCGCCATCAGCAGCGCCACAATCGCAAAGAGAATGGCGAACTGCAGCGTCACCTCCAGCGCGCGCCGGGGTGCCCGCGCCATGTCCACCTTCCGTTCTTCGGGCGCCGGCAACGCCTGGACGGCGAGCGACAGCCCGAGTAGATGCGTCGATCGCACGAGGAAGATCACCAGGGGAGCACCTAACGCGGCGGCGACCACCAGCACGACCGCGCGCGCCGCCGGCAGCGAGAGACCAGCCGTAACGTCCAGGAACCCGACCAGTCTCGGGAACTCCACCGACAACCCGATGAACAGCACGCCCAGCAGGACGGTATCGATCGCGATGACGCGGATCAGACGGCGCGTGCGACTCCGGCCGACACCACGGGAGGGACTGGCCCGCAAGCTTTCCATCCACGAACCATAGAGGGCCACGAACGTCTGGAGGGGCCCTGGCAGGCTGGCATCCACCGTGGCCGCGACCCGTCGCGCAGAACTGATGAGCACCGGCGTCGTCAGGGTCGTCACCGCGCTGACCGCAACCGCCACCGGGTAGAGAAACTCGCGCATGGAGCCCGTGGCGAGTCCTATGGATGCAATGATGAACGAGAACTCACCGATCTGCGCCAGGCTCATTCCAGCTTGCACCGCGGGACGCAGTCCTTCGCCGGTCAGGAAGACGCCACTCGACACCGCCAGCACCTTGCCGCCGATGACGATCACCACCAGAGCGATGATCATCCACCAGTAGTCCACGATCACCGACGGATCGAGCTGCATGCCTACGGCGACGAAAAAGACCGCGACGAGCAGGTCGCGCACCGGCGCGACGAGGGGCTCGACGGTCTTCTCCTGGCCCGACTCCGCCACCAGCGCACCGGCAATGAACGCGCCTAACGCCACCGAGTAACCGAGCGACAGCGCCAGCAGCGATGCCGCGAAGCAGATGCCGACGCTGCTCACGAGGATGGTCTCGGCCCGCTCGGAACGCACGGCGGCGCGGATCAGGCGCGGCACGAACAGCAACCCGACACCGACCAGTCCGGCCAGGAACAACGCCAGCCGGAGCGTCGTCGCCACGATCTCGCGCGTGGTCAGTCCCTCGCCTTCACCAAACGCAGTGAGGATCGCGATGAGCAGGATCGCGATCAGGTCCTCCACGATGAGGATGCCGAGTACGACATCGGCGACGCGGCCGCGAATGCCGTGCTCGGCGAACGCCTTCACGATGATGGTCGTGCTGGAGATGGCCACGATAGCGGCCAGGAAAACGCTCTCCAGCGTCGTCAACCCGAGCAGCCGGCCGGCCAGGTAACCCAGCCCCATCATCACGGTGGTCTCGGTGAGGGCCGCGATCCCCGCCGGGCCTCCGACCTGTGCCAGTTTGCGCATGCTGAACTCGAGGCCGATCGAGAACATCAGCAGGATGACCCCGAGTTCGGCGAGCGTGCGCACCATCGCCTCGTCGGCGACCAGCGGAACCGGGATGTGCGGGCCAATAATCATACCCGCGACCAGATAGCCGAACACCACTGGCTGTCGCAGGCGCTGGAAGACGAGACTCGTCAGCGCCGCGACGCACAGCACCAGCGCGAGATTCGTCAGGAAGTTGTGTTCGTCAAGCATGACGCATCCGTTCGGCGACGCGCTCCATGACCGCCACCGTCACGTAGGTCACGAGTGAAAGGCCAAGCGACAGGAGGAATGGGTACGCATATCCCGAAGCGGTCGCGGTCACATACGACAGCACGCCAATCGCGAGTGTCATCATCGCCGCCACCGGACCCCCGAGTTTCGTGAAGAGGCCAAAACACACCGTGACGAGTACGCCGGCGCTGCCGAACGCCGACGCGCTCTCCACCAACTCGAACACGCCTTCGGCACGGATCGCCTGCACGTACGCAATGGCGCCGAACGTGAGCACCCCGGCGCGCGCGATCAACACCTTCCGCCGTTCGTCAGTCACGCGGAAGATCGGAACGACCAGGTTGTGCGACATGAGGCCTGAAGACACAAGCAGCGTGCTGTCGACCGTGGACAGAATGGCGGCCACGAGGCCACCAGCGAAGATCGCGAAGAAGATCGTCGGCAGCAGCGCCTGCGCGACAGCCGGAATCACCAGCTCCGGTTCCGCCAGGGTCGGCACGATGCGCTGGCCCAGCACGCCGATGAGGAGCGGAATGATCCCGATACCTATGTAGAGCGCGCCAGCCATGTACGATGAGCGCCGCGCCACGTTGGGCGTGCGCGTGGCAATGATACGGCCGACCAGTTCGGTGGCAATGACCGATCCGCAGATGGGAATCGCCCAGTCCTCCAGCAGCGCCCACGAGTACGCACCGCCGGGAGGCACCAGGTCGATTGGCCCGACAGCAGTGAAGGCAGCAACGACGCCGCCATCATTGTGCACCGCGATGAGCACGCCGCCAAGCACGACTGCGAGTCCCACCGCCACCACCACGCCCTGGATGACATCGTTGACGGCATCGGCGAGGAGACCGCCGAACATCGTGTACAGCATGCAGAATCCCGCAGCGAACGCGATGGCGAGTTCTGTCGAGATGTTGGTCGTCGCGGTTGAAAGTACGTACCCAAAGCCACGGATCTGCGCGGCAGCCCAGAGAATCGAGCCCGGTATCAGGACGACTGCCGCCATGCGCTCGACGGTGACCGAGTAGCGTTGGCGGAACAGATCGGCCAACGTCGTCAGGCGCCGGCGCCAGAGCGGGCCGGCGAAAATGAGCCCCATCAGGATCAGACAGAGTCCGTAGCCGAACGGCTCGGCGTTCGCCAGCGAGATGCCGCCGCGAAACGCATTCCCCGCCGATCCCATGATCGTCTCCGACCCGAACCAGGTCGCGAAAATGGAGAACGTGGCCAGCGTATATCCCAGGCTCCGGCCGGCCAGCAGGTAGTCGGACTCGGTCTTGATGCGTTTCGATATCCAGACCCCGATGCCGAGCTGCAGCGCGAGGTAGGCCAGCATCACGGCGAGACCCGTCGTCATCCTCAGATCCCGCCGAACACGAAGCCTCGGCCTAACGACACTACATAGCCGCCGCTGAAGCCGGCGCCGGCAAGGCGGCGTGACAGATCCAGGCGCCAGATGCCGCCGGCCTCCCGGATTGATGCAAGGCGAAGGCCGGCGCCGAGCTCAGTGCCGGTGCGCCTCGAAGCCCCCTGGTCCCAGGCGCCCGCGTGCCCCGCGAAAGCAGCCGCCCCTACTCCCACCAGACCAAAGAGTCGCGGCCAGACCAGGAGCCGGTACTCAGAAGTGAGAATGAAGTACTGATCCCCTGTGAAGGCGTGCGCCGGGAAGGCGCGCAACCCGTTGCCGAGGCCGAGGTCGAACTCGCTGCCCGGAACCGTATTCCGTTGCCGGCCGGCCGATCCGTGGAGAACGACCAGGTGGCGTTGACCGCGTTGCGCGACAACGGTCGTGGCGCCTTGAATGGTGGCCGAGTCGGTGCCCTCCGAGGTCTGTAGCGCCGAGGCGCGGAGGCCGAATCGCGCGAAGCCGCCGGGAAAGGGCAGCCCGATGCCGGCGCCTAACGATGCACCGATGCCGTTGCGGTCGTATCCCCATGCCTTGGGCGCGGCGAGCAGCGCCACGGTAGTGAACGACCCGAGGTCGATGTCCTCGACGCGTTCCAACCGTTCGACGTTGTACGCGCGGATGTACCGCGGCCGGCGTATCGCGAGGTACGGCCCCGACGTCGCACTGCGCGTCCGCGGCACGGTGCCCTTTTCTTCGAGGGGCACCATGTCGTCGCGGACCAGCTGGGCCAGCACACCCAACCGCGCGTACCCGCGTGGGCTGGCCGTGAGCGCGACCCCCCAGTCGGCGTGCAGGAGGGCGAACTCGCGCCACAGCGAATCGACGATCGCGCTGCCGCGAAACTGCAGGACGCGTCCCTGGAACACGGACGCAATGAGCGACCCGCCGCTTGTGGACGAAAGGCTCAGGAACGGGAGTCGAAGTGATGCGGTGCCCGCGCGTCCATCGGACCGATCCACCAGCGACACGCCAACCCCGATGCGGTCGCCGATGGCGCGAGGTGTGTCGAAGCCGAGCGCCACCGAACTTCGATCAGGGTCGTTGCGGTACGCCAATCGCGCGACCGTACGCGTTCCCAACAGGTTCCCTTCCTGCAACGAAAGGTCGATCACCGATTGCGATCCGCTGGTCGTCACGCTCGTGCCCAGCGTAGTCGTCCAGGCATCGGCCGTGTGCACGAGAATGACAACGCCGCTATCCGTCTTTTGTGAGTCGATCCGCACGTCGCGAAAGATGCCGAGCGCCCGGAGATTGCGTTCCGACTCCGCGACCAGCGCGCTGTCGAACGGATCGCCGACGTCGATCAGCAGCTCGCGCCGGATCACGTTCGGGCGCGTTTCGACATGGAGCGCGTTGGCGAGTCGATACGGCCACTGCCTCGCCTCAGTCGAATCGAAGACGGCATCGCGCTGCAAAATGACCGCGCGGACGCGGGCGCGCGGCCGTTCCTGGGCCGATGCAGTTCCGGCGAGGACGACAAGGAGAGCGGTCGCGAACGAACCGCCGCGGGAGAGCCGGCGCAAGGGCCACAGCATTCGACAAAAGAAGGCTTCCGGAGCCTCGCACGCCAAGTGTCGATTGACCCCCGAGCCCGCGCGACCGCAGATTTCGATGGGGACCGCGCCCACGATGGCGCGTGCAGCTGGACCATCCCGTCCGCGAGCCGCCCATGGAATCATCGCCGAACCTCCGCTTGGTGCCCGGTCCAGGACCGGGTACCCGAACCGCCTTCCGCGTGCTGTTGGTTGTCGTCTTCCTCATCCTCATCGTCTTCCCGGCGACGATGCGCCTGGCCGCGGACCTCTTCTGGTTCAACGAGATCGGCTATCAACGCATCTTCACGACCGAACTGCTGACGAAGGCGATTCTCTTCGTCGTCGTTGCCCTGGTTGCGTACGCGTTGCTGGCGGTGAACCTCAGGGTGGCGCGCCGTGGTGGATCAACGGTGAATGTCTTTTCCGGTCAGCTGCCCGAAAGCCTGATCGAGCTCGTCGAACGACTTCCCCGCCTGACGACGCCGGCCGCCATGGTGTTCGCGGTGCTCGCCGGCATCTCGGCCAGCGCGGCGTGGATGACGGTGCTGCAGTTCCTGAATGGCGCGCCCTTCGGCGCCGTCGATCCGGTGTTCAATCGAGACATCGGGTACTACACGTTCGTGGTGCCGGCGCTGGCGATGGTGCTTGGCCTGCTCACGACGCTCACCGTTCTGGCGGCACTCCTGTCCGGCTTCGTCTATGTGGTACGCGGTGAGATCCGTGCGCCAAATCCGAAATTGTCGATTTCGCCGCGCGCCAGCGCGCACCTCGGCATCCTGGTGATTGCGTTCCTCGTCCTGGCTGCGGCGCGCATCTGGGTGGTGCAGATCCCGGAATTGCTCTACTCCAACACCGGGCCGTTCACGGGCGCCAGCTATGCCGACCTCAACGCGCGCCGCCCGGGACTCCACATTGCCGCTATTACTGCATTGCTGGGAGCGGCGTTCATCGGGCTGGGAATCGTCAGGCGGCGGGTGCTCCCTGCGATTCCGGTGGCGCTGGTCGCCTATTTCGCCGTCGGGTTCCTCGGTCGTTCAGTCTATCCCTCCGTCATCCAGCGGCTTGTCGTGGCGCCGACCGAGCTTGGTCGCGAACGCCCGTACATCGGCAACCATATCAAGGCGACGCGGGTGGCGTGGGGCATCGACAGCGTGGCGACGCGAGACCTGACCGGTGACGTCGCGCTGACGCTGGCGGACATTCGCGCCAACGGCCCGACCATCGAGAACGTGCGGCTCTGGGACCGGGAGCCGCTGCTACAGACGTTCGGCCAGTTGCAGGAGATTCGCACGTACTACGACTTTGTCTCGGTCGACGACGACCGGTACATGATAGACGGGCGTTACCGGCAGGTGCTGCTGTCGGCGCGCGAGTTGAACACAGCGTCGCTGCCCACACGATCATTCATCAATGATCATCTGACGTACACTCACGGCATGGGTCTCACGCTGGCGCCCGTAAACCAGGTCACGGCCGAAGGGCTGCCGGTGCTCTTCGTGAAGGACCTGCCGCCTGCTACTACCGGAACGTTGAACGTGAAGCGCCCGCAGATCTATTACGGCGAGCTGACCAACGAATACGCCATCGTTGGAACTCGGCTCCCGGAGTTCGATTATCCCTCGGGCGAGGCGAACATCAACGCGACGTACGAAGGGCGCGGCGGCGTGCCGCTCACCTTCTGGCGCCGGGCGACGCTGGCCTGGCACTTCGGGTCGCTGAAAATGCTCTTGTCTGGCGACATCACGTCGTCGAGTCGAATCCTGTATCGCCGCAATATCGCGGAGCGCGTGCGCCGGGCGCTGCCGTTCGTGCGGATCGATGTCGATCCGTATTTGGTGCTCACCGATGCGGGTGAGCTGGTGTGGATTATCGACGCCTACACCAGCACGACGCGGTATCCCTATGCTGCTCGCCTTGCTGACGGTACCACCTATATGCGGAACAGCGTGAAGATCACGGTCGACGCGTATCACGGCTCCGTGACCGCATACATCGCCGATCCTTCAGATCCACTGATCCGCACGCAGTCGAAAATCTTTCCCGGGATTCTGAAGCCGCTCGAATCCATGCCGGCAGACCTGCGCCGCCACCTTCGGTATCCGGAGGACCTGTACCGTGCGCAGGCGGCGCTCTACACGACATACCACATGGCCGAGCCGGACCAGTTCTACAACCGGGAAGACCAGTGGCAGATCCCCGTGGTGGATCAGGGGCGCGATCGCAATCCCTTCATGCGGCACATTGTCATGCGCCTGCCTGACGAGCAGAACGCCGAATACATCTTCATGACGCCGTTCACACCGCGGCAGAAGGACAACCTCGCGGCATGGATGGTCGCACGCAGCGACGGTGCGCAGTACGGCAAGCTGGTGGTGTACCGATTCCCGAAGCAGAGCCTGATCTTCGGACCCCGCCAGATCGTGAACCGCATCAACCAGGATACCGAGATCGCGCGACAGATCACGCTGTGGGATCAGCGTGGATCCGAGGTCATTCGTGGTGAGCTGCTGGTGATCCCGATCGAGAAGTCGCTCATCTATGTGCAGCCGATCTACCTCCGCGCCGAAGGTGGCCAGATCCCCGAGCTGAAGCGCGTGGTCGTGGCGCACCAGAACCAGGTAGTGATGGCGGAGACGCTCGAGCAGGGCTTGGCGCTGTTGTTCGGTGGTAGCTCCGCACGACCCACGGTGACCGACACGCCGTCGCAGGAGGCTGCACCGGCCGCGGCTACTGGCGTGTCAGCGACTTTACTTCGCCAGGTGCAGGAAGCGTATGATCGCGCGATTGCAGCGCAACGCGCCGGCAACTGGGCGCAGTACGGAGAGGAGATGAACCGGCTGGGCGACCTGTTGCGGAGATTGACGAGAGCGCCGTGAGCTAAGGAATCGGGAATCGGGAATCGGGAATTGAAGAGAACGCTGACTAATCGCTGATCGCTTGGTTCGATTGTGCGGGGCGACACGGCCAGATGTGTCAACCTTTGCGTAGCATCGTTTCGTGCTTCGTGTGTAAGAGACGGAAGCGCATCCCGAACATTGCTGCGAGGAGGTCGTATGCTGAGAAGTCTTGCCGAACTCAAGCGCACCCTGATGATTGGCGCTCTGCTCGTGGTTGCTGGCTGCAACCTGGATGGAATGTTCGGCAGCGACGGAGGGCGTGTTCGTGTCGTTCTTTCGCCTGACGGTGGAGGCGCACTCGCCAACCTCGTTCAGGACTCAGCGTCCGTCTGGGCCAAGAATGACGACGACGATCATGACGACAATCGCGGGATATGGCGCTTCCAGACGGCTACGGTGAGACTATCGAGCATTCTGGCCCGAACGCACGACGGGGAGCTCATCAATTTGGACGTGGGTCTGCCCGTCACGGTCGACGTGGTGAAGCTCGACGGCGGAAAGCAACTGCTGCTGCCCGACGGATTCCTCCCAGCGGGCATCTACGACCAGGTCGTGCTGGTCATTACCGAGGTCCAGGGAACGACGCGAGACGGTGCCGTGGTAACGATCGAGCCGCCGGGCGGTGGCTGGACGGCCGTGGTGCCGATCTGTCCGCTCGAGGTTCTCGTGGGAGAAACGTCAACGGTCGGCCTCGCGCTCAACACGCGCAGTTCATTCCTGCAGGTCGGCAACTGGTGGTCCTTCAACCCGCGTTTCCGGTCGCTGGTCGATTGCGGGAACGCAAGTTGAGAGCTGATAGTTGAGAGTTGAGAGGAGCCTCTACCAACTCTCAATTCTCAACTGCCTCTCAGCGCCTCCGTCTTTGATTCGCCGCGCGCTCTACCAAGCGCCTGAGCTCTACAATCGGCTCTGGGTTGTCATCCACCTGGAGCCGAAGGACCACGTCGTTGTTGAGCCACACGCCGCCGTTCTTTTTCACGATGAGCATCGCGGCGGACTGCATGCCACGCGTGTCGCCACCGGCGCGCTGGCCGGCTTCCAGCGCTTCCGTCAATCGGAGCGAGATGTGCTGGCCGGCGGTGCGCTCGTAACCAGCGACCAGCGAATCAACCACCGCTTCGCTCGCAAGGATGTTTCCCTGCGCCGTGCAGTGATTGCCACTCGTTGAGCACGACTTGTGGCCGGCCCACGCGGTCGCGCGAGAACCAGTGAAGGCGAAGACCTTTCCCTTCGCGTCAATCACCGCGAACTGACGACCAAGCTTGCTCCAGTCCGTGGGCCGCGGATCCGGATCGGCTTCCATCACCATGAACACGACTTTCTCGGCGCTCAGCCCTTGATTGAGCAGCGCGATCGCCTGCGGTCCGTAACTCACGTCCACAATCGCCTGCGTCGCGACGGCACCCACGCCGGCCTCGGCCCACAGCACGCCGTTGCCGACGGAGAAAACGCGCGACTGGACCGCGCCGCCGATCTCGCCCGTGGCGGAATCCATTGCCAGGATCGAGAACGTGGCGACAGGCGGCCATTGAACGGAAACCGATCTGTCTCGCGGTGGGGATTGAGCCTGTAGGGCGCAAACACCGCTGAGCGCGAAAGCCGCAACGAAACGCATCTGGTCTCCTGGCTTGCTGTGTCCGAATTCTATGGAACGGGATGCGCTTCTGACCTTTCAGGCGACTTTGGAAGAACGAGATCGATGCCGCCAAGACCGTGAAGTGGACGCACCTGAATGCGCAGGGACAGCCGAAGATCGTCTGGCCGCCCAGTTTTTCACTCGCCAAAGCGTACCTCGACCAGCTCGAACGGGCAAAGTGCATGTCGCCGGAGAAGCTGGCGTCCGCGAGGCAGTCCGTCTCACGTGCAGAACGCGCAACCGGACCACAACGCGCCACCGCGCTGAGCCAGCTCGAGACGCAACTCGGCGCGGACGCCGGGTCATGCGATCAACCGAAACTGCAACTGCTGCGGAAGGCGCTGAACGAAATCGGGAACGTCATCGTTCCGTAGCCTTTGATTGGCACGGATCAAGATGCGCAAACCGCCGCGCGAAACCGTCATGCGTTGGAGATCACTCTTGACCGTATCCCAACCCAGACGCGGTTGACCGTTTTACGCACTTCGGAACGCGGACTCTTTCCCGCAGTCTCAGTCTTTACCTATGGCGCTGTTTACACGCCTGAGAACCTGAACGGCGGCATAAGTAAAGACAGATAACTGCGGGAAGGGTCCGCGCTCCGAACGGCGTAAAACGGTCAACGCCGTAAT
>CAZSNV010000030.1:0-27720 GCA_964608035.1 uncultured Gemmatimonadaceae bacterium
GGGAAAACCCGAAGCGCTGAGCCTGGCTGGTGATGGCGACGGCGATCACGGTGCCGGACCGCGCATTGAAAACATCGTGGCTCACGATGAGGACGGGCCGGAGCCCGGCCTGCTCGTTCCCGCGCGTGGGATTGAGATCCGCCCAGCGGATCTCGCCCCTCAGTATTCCGGCCATCCTGCTGTGTCGGCGCCGAGGCCCTCCTCGGCCATAGCACGCTCCGCCGCAGGGTCGAGCTTCGCACATTCCTCGACCAGCCGTCGGCGTTCCAGGCGGTCGAGCTGCTCGGCGACAGCCGCTTCAATGGCTTGGCTCCGGTTCGGATACCGTGCGTCCCGCACCAGGCGATCCACCCGCCTCAGCGTGCGCGCGTCCAGTGTGACCGCCACCTTCGCCTTTGGCACCGCTCACCTCCAGATGGTAGGATGATACGTCATACCAGCCACCGAGGCAAGGGCTCATGGTCGTCCTGCCGGCAGCAGCGCCGTGTGTACCTGCTGCGGTCTCCTCAGAACGCTGCCCGATTACTGGCTGCTTATCCGAGGTCGACGGGGGCGCAGCAAGCCGCGGGATCTGGCGACCCTGCGCCGTGAGCTCCTCGGGAGCGAGTGAGTGTGGCCCGCCGACGGCGGCGCGCCGCCGTAATTCAGGACGAGTGCCTTCAGGATCTGCGCTTCTGGGTGGAGACGAATCTGCATACATCCCTGGCCAGCGGCACCGCCATCAGCGCTGTGGGCAGTGTTACGGCTTCTTCTCTTCCTCGGCCGGAGACCCTCGGCACGCCTTTCATCTCGATAATCGGGACACGTCACGTCGGACTGACGGTAGTCGTATTGATTCGCCCAGTGCGGAATGTCCTTCGCAGAGAAGCTGAGCTTGAACATGGTGAGATGTTTGTTTGACGCCTCACGCGGTGCGCTTTTTCGGCGGCGCACCATCAGAGATGCGCGCTTGATTCGCCAGCTCCTCGTCACCTTCGCCGCGAACACCATCGCGGGAGGTAGTCGCTCTTGGGATGATTCGTGAGGTTACGAAGACCCGTGCCATCCGACTGCATCACGTACACTTCTGTATTGCCATCGCGGGAGCTGTGGAACGCGATCTGTGTACCATCGGGCGACCATGTCGGATGAGAGTCCGCCGCCGGATGATCCGTGAGCCGATGGACGTCGCTGCCATTGGCGCCCATCACGTAGATGTCTGGCCGACCATTGCGGAAGCTCGCGAACGCGATCCGATTGCCATCCGGTGACCAGGCCGGATCGGCGTCAGCGCGGGGACTGTGCGTGAGGCGCGCCAGCGCCGTACCGTCCGCATTCACCGTGTAGACCTCGACGTCCCCATCGCGGCCTGAGTGAAACGCCAACGTCCGGCCGTCGGGCGACCACGCGGGCGATCCGTACGCGGCGGGATGCTGCGTGATGTTCCGGGGATGCGAGCCATCGGCACTAATCACAAAGACCTCATCGCGCGTGCTGTCGAGGGAAAGGCCAAACGCGATCCGCTTGCCGTCTGGCGACCAATCCGGGCGGAGGCTCTCCTTGCCATCATTGGTGAGGCGACGCACGTCGCGGCCGTCGGCGCGCATTGAATAAATCGCGAAGACGCCACTACGGTCACTTTGGAAGACCAGGCGCTGGCAGTCCGGTGACCACGCTGGGTACCAATCATTGCCAGGATGCTGCGTGAGATTCACCGGACGACCCCCGTCTTCATCCATGACAAAAACGTCGTGGTTGCCGTCCCGATCAGAGACGAAGGCGATGGGACTCGTCGGGGACGTGCGCGTCCGTGGGGCGTTCAATGGAGAGACAAAGCATGCTACGACCAAGCCCGCGCCTACCACCGCTACCGGAAGAATGCGGATGCCGAGGTTTGCGTCAGTCATCATGGCTCTTGCAACCGGAGTAAGAGTCGCCCGGCTGAAGGCGACCGCGTGGCTTCGTCCGGCTAACGCCAATCAGGTTGGTCTGCCGCTAAATGGATAAGCCGGCCGGTAATAACCGTTACCTATGAGCCGCGCGAAACGAAACGGCAGACCAACACCAGACGATTATTTGCCGGTCTGCATAATCCGCTCGCCTGGCGGCAACAGCAAGACTTCGGCCCTATCGCCATACGATCAACAGCCCGAATTGAGTTGCCTCCACCAGGGACTTCCTGAGCATCCAGAGGAACCGAACGACGCGTCGGCGTACCAGCTCAACGGTCAGTTAGATAAGCCTGCGCTGGCGGCATTACTTCGAGCGCTGACGACCGCCGTGAAGGAGGAGGCGCGACCCTGACGAAAGCGTGAAGAAGCCATGACATTGCAGGTGTAAACTGGCCTCTTCCAACGCCGGGAGGCGGACCGTGCCCTTCGGCCGGTGGTTGCGCGCACCCCGTCACTTGTTGGTGTCGTTCCTGGCGATCACCATCGTCCCGGCCACGGCATTGGGCTGGCTCACGTGGCGCATCCTCGAGCAGGACCGCGCGCTCGAGAGCCAGAGGGTCCGCGAGCGGCTCGAACACTCGGCGGACCTCGTCGTCGCTGCGCTCGACCGCCGCCTCATCGAGACCCAGGATCAAGTCGCGGCAAACGCCGCTTCTCCAGCGACCGCGCCGACCGACGACGCGTTGATGGTCACATTCAGCTCCAGCGGCATCGAAGCACGGCCCAGGGGGCGTTTGCTCTATTATCCCACTCTGGCGCCATCGGCGAAGGAACCGCCGAGTGAGATTTTTCGAGATGGAGAAGGGTTCGAGTACCGGCAGGCGGATTTCCCCCGGGCGATCGCGGCATTCCGGAAGCTTTCACGTTCGAAAGATTCGCTCATTCGAGCCGGGGCACTCATTCGTCTTGCGCGTAACCTCCGCAAGGATGGCCAGCCTAACGCGGCGCTCGCGGTCTATGACGACCTGGCCCGACTCGGTCCTGTGCCGATCGCCGGTGTGCCGGCGGATCTCCTGGCGCGCGAGGCGCGCTGTATCAGACTGGCGGAACTCAAGCAGACACCGCAGTTGCAGCGCGAGGCCGCGGCCCTCTACGCCGATCTCGGGCACGGGCGCTGGGACCTGGATCGGGCATCCTATCTCTTTCATTCCGCGCAGGTGCGAAGCTGGCTTGCGATGGATCCCGACTCGACGGTCGAGACGCAGAGTTCCCTTGCACTCTCCGACGCGGTGGAATGGCTGTGGACCGAGTGGCGGCAGCTGAGGCACGATGAGCGGAAGTTGCGCGGACGCCAGAGTCTCTGGGTGCACGATGCCCCGGTTTTCGTGGTCTGGCATGCTTCTCGAGACAGCTTGACGGCGCTCGTCGCCGGGTCTCGCTTTCTGGAATCGCGGTGGCCAGAAGTGTGGACGGATCATGAAGTCATGGTCGCGCTTTCGGACGCCGAGGGCCATCACGTCCTCGGGGGCCATCTCAGTGCGGGGACGCAGTATGCCGTCCGCAGTGCCGCGGACACGCGATTGCCGTGGACGCTGCGTATCGCTAGCGCGAGCCCGGGTCCGGAGTTCGCCCAGCTCGCGACGCGCCGACGGCTGCTCATCGCCGGACTGACCCTGACGGCGTTGCTCACGATACTCGGTGGCTACTTCACGGCGCGCGCGACGGCGCGTGAGCTTGCAGTCGCCCGGCTCCAGTCGGATTTCGTCTCAGCGGTGTCGCACGAGTTTCGCACGCCGCTCACATCGCTGCGGCATCTCACCGACCTCCTGGCTGGGGGTGCCGTCGGCAGCGATGATCGACGCACACAGTACTACTCGGTCATGGCCCGTGAGACCGAGCGTCTCCATCGGCTGGTTGAAGGGCTGCTTGATTTCGGTCGCATGGAAGCCGGCGAACGCGAGTATCTCGTTGAGGCGGTCGACCCTGTCGAGTTGATCGAGAGCGTAGTGGATGATTTCCAGGCGGATCTCGCGCCCGCGAGCCGACGTGTCGAATTGACGACGAATGGGCTCGCGCCAAAGAGCTGCATCGTCCACGTCGATCGCGAGGCGATCAGTCGCGCGATCCGCAACCTGCTCGACAACGCTGTGAAATACTCCCCGGAGACGAGCGCCGTCCGCGTCGAGCTGGCGCGCGACGAGCGGCGCGTGGCCATTCGCGTTCACGACGAAGGGTTGGGGATTCCGTCCGCCGAACACGCGCGCATCTTCGAGAAGTTCGTGCGCGGGAGTGCGTCGCGCGCGCTGCACATCAAAGGGACCGGCATTGGACTCGCCATGGTGCAGCACATCGTGCGCGCGCATGGCGGCGAGATCCGTCTCGACAGTGAGCCCGGCCGAGGCAGCACCTTCGCCGTGATGCTGCCGGCCGAGAACAACGATGGAACGGCGACTGGACGACGGTGACGTGGAGGTGATGATGACACGCATCCTGGTGGTGGAAGACGAACCGGGGATTATCCTCGCGCTCGAAGACGATCTGAAGCGCGAAGGCTACGACGTCGAATCGGTGGGCGACGGCGATATCGCCAGCGCGCGCGCGCGTGAGCAGGCCTTCGATCTCATTCTGCTCGACGTGATGCTGCCTCGTAAGGACGGCTTCGAGGTCTGCCGCGACCTGCGGCGCGCCGGAATCAAAACGCCCATCATCCTGCTGACGGCCAAAACGCAGGAGGCGGAGAAGGTGCTCGGTCTGGAGTTGGGCGCAGACGACTACGTGACAAAGCCGTACGCCCCCCGCGAGCTGCGCGCGCGCATCAAGGCGGCGCTGCGCCGGGGCGCCGCCGAGTTACCCGAGGTCTATCGCTTCGGCGACGTCGAGCTGGAATTCACCCGCCACGAGATGCGCCGCTCGGGCCGTCTGGTGGAAGTGACACCGCTCGAGTTCAAGCTCCTCGCGACATTCGTCCGCCGTCGGGGCCGCGTGCTCACCCGGCGACAGCTCCTGGACGACGTGTGGGGTCGCGAGATGTTTTTCACCGATCGGGTCGTAGACAACCAGGTGACGAACGTTCGAAAAAAGATCGAGCCATTGCCGAAACAGCCGCGCTATCTCGTGAGTGTGCGCGGCACGGGATACCGATTCGATGGCTGAACGATGACGCACTCATGACACTCGCACGATTGCACCAGGACACCGCGTGCCTAGCCTGCTCGCGTGCGGGTAACGCAGTCTGGCTCGAAGGAGGGTACTCCCATGAAAAACCGGCGAGTGTGTTTGGTGCTCATGATGGTGCTGCTGACGTCTGTGACGTCCGGCCAGCAGAGTGCCCGGGTGGACCTCGAGATGCAGTTGAAGTCGGCACAGCAGAAGGAGCTGGTCGATGGCGATCTGAAAGGCGCCATCGAGCTGTACAAGAAGATCGCCCAAGGCAACGATCGCGCGATCGCGGCCAAAGCGCTCATCCATATGGCCGGGTGCTACGAGAAGCTGGGCCAAAGCGATGCGCGGAACACGTACGAGCGTGTGATCCGCGAATTTGCGGATCAGGCCGAGAGCGCGGGAATAGCCCGCACGCGGCTGTCGGCGCTCGCGGACAATACGCAGGCGGCGGCCGGTTCGGAGACCGTTGTGCGACGAGTCTGGGCCGGCGCAGACGTGGAGGTAAACGGAGCACCCACACGCGACGGCCGCTACCTCACGTTCACGGATTGGGAGACGGGTGACCTCGCCGTACGCGACCTCACGACGGGCGAGAAGCGACGCCTGACGAACAAGGGGACGTGGATGGAGTCGCTCGGGATGGCGCTCTCCTCGGTACCGTCTCCCGACGGCCGTCGCGTCGCCTACGTGTGGTCCGACAAGGAGGTCGAGCTCCGGCTCGTCGGCCTCGACGGATCGGCCTCTCGGGTGCTGTACCGCAATCCGGACCTGTCTCCCGAGCCGGTGGACTGGTCGCCGGACGGAACGCAGATTCTCGCCCTGCTGACGGGAAAGAACCGCACGAACCAGATCGCGCTGGTCTCAGCCGCCGACGGTTCAGTGCGTGTGCTCAAGACGCTGGACTGGCGGCATCCCGCCAAGATGAGCTTCTCGCCGGACGGAAAGTACATCGTTTACGACCTCCCGACTCGAGAAGAGACACCGGCGCGCGACATCTTCGTCCTGGCCAGCGACGGCAGCCGCGAATCGGTGCTTGTTACGCACCCTGCTCACGACTTCGTGCTCGGCTGGGCGCCGGACGGAAAACACGTCGTGTTCGCCAGCGACCGGACGGGAACGCTGAGCGTCTGGGCCGCACCGATCGAGGGCGACAAGCCGGCCGGCGAGCCGAAGCTCATCCGGATTAGCTTCGCGTCCGGGGCGACGGCAATGGGGTTCACGAAGAACGGCTCGTTCTACTACGGCGTGAACGCGCCCGCCGGCGACGTCTATCTCGCGTCGCTCGACCTTGCGACCGGGAAGGTTTCCACGCCTCCCGCCAAGGTGGTAGAGCACTTCGTTGGCGCCAACTCGGGCGCGGGGTGGTCGCGCGACGGCAGGTCGCTGGTCTACCAGTCGCGACGGAGCCCCGTCCCGAACGCATCGCCACTGCTGGTCATCAGGACGATGGCGACGGGCACGGAGCGGACAATTTCGACGAAACTCACGTCCGTGCAGCGTCCGATATGGTCGCCGGACGGGCGGTCCATCTTCCTGGGCGCAAAAGACGAGAAGGGTATGGAGGGTTTCTATCGGGTTGACGTCCCGACGGGTGAGGTGACCGCGGTAGTGACGGGAAACGAAGGCGGTTGCGCGCGGCACCCAGCCGGCTTCTCCTCCGATGGAGAGTCAATCATCTGCCTGCACCAGGACTTCGCCAACAGGACTTTCCGCGTTGTCAGCCAGGATCTGAAGAGCGGCCAGACGCGAGACCTCTTTCGATCAACCAGCACCATCTATCCCGTCGTTGTGTCGAACGACGGTCGGCAGGCGGCGTTCGGACACTGGGGAAGTGGGGGAGGTCTGTTGCAGGTGGTTTCGACCGCCGGCGGCGAACCCAGGGAGGTCTACCGTTTTGAGAATCGCGAATCCACCCAATCGCTGGCGTGGTCGGCCGACGGGCGGCATCTCTTCTTCGCGAAGATTCTACCGGGAGAAGAAACCAGCCCCGAACAGCAAAAGAGACCGCTCTGGAGAGTGCCGGTGATGGGCGGCGCTCCCGTGGAGACCGGGCTCACGATGGACCGCCTTCGAGACATCCGGCCACACCCCGACGGGCAGCGGATCGCGTTCACGAGCGGGCACCGCAGCGCCGAGGTGTGGGTGATCGAGAACTTCCTGCCGAAGGCGGAGAGCCCAACTCGACCGAAATAGCGCTGACGCGGCCGCGAGCTGACGAGCGGATCGATGAACGACGTCTTGATCGTGGATTCGCGGAGAATCGCGGAGTTCATGCTCGCGGCGATCACCGTGGGGACCGTTGTGTTGCTCGTGCTCGAGACGGTCTACCTCGTGATCTTCACGGTGTTTGTTCCACTCAGCATCCTCCCCTCCCCTGGGGCATGAGGTCAACCAGAGCGTTCCCACTCCACCGTGCGCTTCAGTGCCTCGTCGAGCGAAACTGGAGGTACGTACCCCAGGTCTGAGCGCATCCGACTGGTGTCAGTCCAGAGGTCATAACGCCAGTCGAGCTGCGGATGGAGGTCATCCTGCAACTCGGCTGCTGATGCGACAACGACGTCGCCACTCCATCCGGCCGCGGCACCGATTTGCTCGACCCACTCCCGTTCGGTGAGTGTCGGTTCGTCGCCCACGTTGTAGACTCGGTTAGCGCCGCGAGAATCCGTGATCGCAAGCGCCACGGCAGCGGCCACATTTTCGACGAAGCCCCGCGTCCAGCGCCAAGTGGCCTGACCTTCCTCGAGACGGATGGCGGATCGGTCGTCCGCCATGCGCCGCAGATAGGACTGAAGCCGATGCTGCCTGTCGCCGGGACCGTAGACAGCCGGGAGTCGCAGCACGGTCGCCGCCAGCTCCGGTTCGCTCAGCACGACTTGCTCCACCAGGATCTTCTCGTAGTCATGCGCATACGCGAAGGGCAAGTCCTGCCCGCGGTAGGGATACAGTGTTTCGCGAAGTGGCGCGTCCTCCGCGAGTGGCACGATGTCTGGCGGCGCCGTCGCCTTTCCGTGCAAGCCGTCATAGTTGCGGTAGACATCAGCGCTGCTGATCGCAACGACCCGTTCCGCTTTGCCGCGAAAGACGTTCACCATCTCCAACGCTTGTTGCTCCGTGTAGAGGATGACGTCGAGTACTACGTCCGGGCCGAACTGGTCAAGCTCGACTCGGGAGTCGTCCAGCCGATTGCGGTCCCCGCGAATGGCGCGTGCTCCTTCGGGCAGGGACGCGCTGGTCTCTTCGCGATGGAACACGCCGACGTCGTGCCCCTGCTCGACGAGCAGACGGACAATGTGCTGGCCGATAAAGCCGGTAGCTCCGATAGCGAGCACTCTCATTCGTCGTCTTTACCACTCGATGGCCTGGCTGCTATTCCTTCATCCGGATCGCTTCCCTTGTCCGCCTGCGTCTGCGCAAATACACCGCACCGGAAATCACTACGACAACGACTGCGAGTGCACCAGCAGCGGTGAAAGTGTCTCTTCCCCACATCCGGGCAAGCTGCCTGACGCTGCCATCCGCGGACAGGAGGCGGACCCGCAGGTACGGGCCTATCGCAAGATCGCCAAGAATCGCCAGGGGCATCCGCAGATGCTCCATCACATACATCCCTTCGCGCGTCAGCGCGATTCCCGTCGGCGTCCACAGCCAGCCCGTGCGCCGCACGCTGCTCACCGCTCCCGCAGGAGTGATCCTGAGAATGCGGCGATTGGCGTGGTCGGCGACATAGACATCGCCGTTCGCATCGACAGCAATTCCCAACAGGTCTTCATCCCACTTTTGTTCCGTGAGCGGGCCGGCGCCAAGCGTAGTGACGGTTCCGTCCAGGGCAATGCGCCGGACGTAAGGACCATCGGTCACGTACAGCGCACCATCGGGTCCCCACGCCATCCCATCGATTCCCATGAACTGCGCCTGCGAGCCGGTGCCATCCTCATGGCCGACCGTACTTCCGGCCAGCGTGGTGAACTGGCCATCGGGGCTTCGTTTGAGCAGCAGCAATTCCGGCGTCCGGGCGTTCCGCGCGTTGACCGAGTAGATGTTGTGCGCGGCATCCATGATGAACGACTGCAACCCGAGCCTGAAGTTCTCCGTGGGTGGGATGACGTCAGTCAGTTGCCCTTCGAGGTCGAGCCGCCAGACGCTGCGAATCGGAAGAGTCAGGTGAGGATTCGTGCCATAGACGCTGCCGGCTGAATCCAGCACGAGCCCGTGCGAATGCCTGCCTGACGCAACTCGCTCGACCTTCCCCTCCCTGGAAATCCTCCAGATGATGTTCGCAGGAATATCGGCGACACAGACCCAGCCCGAGACATGCACCACGATCCCCCAGCCTTCATGCGCCGCGGCACGCGACGTGGGGACCACAACAGCGGACACAAACAGCGGCAGGACGATTCGCATCAACCTGTTCATATGACTGCCTTGACGCGAGAACATGTATTGTACAGATTAGTTGTACAAGTTGCGATGGGGCATCTGATGGCCGCGAAAACCAGTTACAGCCACGCCCGCCAGAATCTCGCCAAACTGTGGGACGCGGTGGAGGACTCACGCGAGGCGGCCGTCATTCAACGTCGCGGCCACGAGGATATGGCGTTGCTGCCTGCCGAGGAGCTGTCCAGTCTCCAGGAGACCGCCTACCTGCTGCGCTCTCCTCAGAACGCCGTGCGATTGCTGGCCGCACTTACCCGAGGTCGGCGGGGACGTGGCAAGCCGCGGGATCTGGCGACCCTGCGCCGTGAGCTCCTCGGGAGCGAGTAAGGGTGGCCCGCCCACGGAGGCGCGCTGCCGTGATCCAGGACGAGTGCCTTGAGGATCTGCGCTTCTGGGTGGACACGCATCGGAAGACGTCCCTGCGGGTGCTGGACCTTATCGATGCTGTCCTCCGCGATCCTTACGGCGGGATCGGCAAGCCGGAGCACTTGAAGCACTTCGGGGGGAACGTCTGGTCGCGTCGGATCAATGATGCCGACCGGCTGGTCTATGAAGTCTTCGACGACCGAATCGCGTTTCTGCAGGCGCGCTACCACTACGGGTGAGTCGAGTCAGCTCCAAGCCTGGCTAGGCGCCGTCCGCGGGGGAGGCGTTCTGATACGCGGCCCTCGGCCCCGTACGGTATCTGGACCGTGACCGTCTGGATTCTCGTATTCTGCGAGCCATCGATCACCCGTGCGGTTATCTGATGGGGCCCAGGGGTCAAGGTTCGCGTATCAAGGGAATAGGAGAATCCTGACAGCAACGACGTACTGCCGTAGTGAAAGGCGTCGTCCACATCGGGTCGCGGCATCCCGTAGGTTGCCGCGCCAACGAGCAGTCCGTCCACAAGAACCTCTACTCTCGGCGCCGCAACATTGTCGAACGCCCAGCCGCTTACGAGCACGGTCGCTGAGACTGTGGCACCATTCTTTGGTGACTCCAGGTTCATCATCGGAACGAGTGGGTCCCTGGCATTTGCCGCTTCTGTGTTCCGGATACTCCCATAAAGTTGACGCGCCTTCTTGTAGTCGCCGACATACAGGAATGCGTCGCCCTCAACAACCACTCCCGGGCCTAACGCCAGCGGGCCAGGGCTCGGGGCGGCATAGTTGGTCACGACAAAATCGCGCATGGTGTAGCTCGGGTAGGCCGCTGGGACCCATAAACTGACACCGTAGTCGCTGGCGTTCACGTAGGCGACCCATTTCTCCAACGTCCGAACAAAACCGTTTTGTGTCGGCCCTTCCGTTCTTCCTACCGGCGGTGAGACGTGTGAAGCCGCCGCGCCCGTCCACGGATTGTCCCCCATATACGTCATCAAACGGTCAAAGCCCTTGAGCACGTAGAGGCACGGGAACTCGGGATAGCCCACACCGTGAGTGTCGTTCCCGAGGTGCGTGACCTTGTAGTGAATACGAAAGGCATGCACATCAGAAGCTACCGGCGTGACGGTCTGTTCGACTTTGATGTCGCTGAGAGCCGGCATGCTGGCCGACCCGCCCCACAGGACCGCGTTCCACTGAACCGGTTGCGTCTCCACCAGAATCGACGATGGTCTCAACTCCTGCCTGAGAATCGGGCTGCCATGCCGCAAGGAGTCACCGCCCTGCACGGGGTTGAAATGGCGCAGCGCTGATGGATTCGCCACATCAGTCGAGTCCTGGAATGAAAGCCCGACACCACGCCCCGGATCATTGCGATCCATCGCATTCAGACCATTGACACTGGCCTCCACGATCAATCCACCCCACGCTGAGTCCAGATGGAGGTGAACAATTTCCCTGCCGGCGCTGCGCTCCATCACCAGATCCCGACCAGATACGTACGTCCGTTGCACCGCGCCAACGGTAAAGCTCGCGGTGGCGGTTCGCGCTTCGCTGGTCACGATGATCGCGGCGATGCCCGGTCCGACTCCGGAGACCAGACCGGTGCTTGAAACCGCGGCGACACTGGCATCGCTCGAGGTCCACGAAAGCGGCCGATCAGTGAGCACGTTCCCAGCGGCATCCTTCGTGGTCGCCGCGAGTTGTTCGGTGACTCCCACCGCGAGGAATCCACTGGAGGGTGAGACTGACACCTGACTCACGGGCACCCCAACCGTGGCAGTTACCGTGCCTGCCACCCCCTCGCTCGTTGCGCTGATGATCGCGGTTCCGGAGGCGACACCGGTGACCAAGCCGATACTCGACACGCTGGCCACCCCGAGGTCGGTCGAGGCCCAGACCACTAGCCGCCCAAGGAGCGTCGTGCCCTGCGCATTTCGCGGTGTCGCCGTCAGCTGGAGTGTCTGTCCAACCGCAAGAGCCCCCCCGTTCGGCGAGACCACGACGGAAGCGACCGCCTGCAGGTCCGGTTCGACGCCCGCGTCGGCGCCGCCGCCGCACGACGAGACGCCGAGGGAACTGGCAACACTAGCCACCGCCAGGACAACGCGTGGACGGCAAAAAAGCACTGGACACTCCCGCGTCGTGTCTGCCCACCGGCTGGCGATAGGTGCAGCCGATCAGTTGGGTGCAGACAATCATATGGAACGGCCCCCGTGTGGCGGCACAGTTCGCGAGATCAAGATACGGCCGTTGGCCGCTGAAGCCACCCCAAAGATGCGCCGCCACCGAACGAACGACGACCAAGAGTGAACACCCTTCAACCCACGTGTTAGTGGACTCCGTAGGAGTGTTAGGCGGCCGACACCGGCATCCGTCCAGTGCCCGATGGTTACAATAATCATGCAGTTTGCTGCGGCGATCAGCTGTCGAAGCGCAACGAGCCGAGCAAGGAGATCCGCATGACCCTGCAGCTCCATGGCCGAATCGACGGCCCCATCATCATGATCGGCTTCGGCTCAATCGGCCGCGGCACCCTGCCGCTCATCCTCAGGCATTTCGACTGCGATCGGTCAAAGATTACGGTCATCGATCCGGACGACCGGGAACGGCGATTGGCGGAACAGGAAGGCGTCCGCTTCGAGAAAGCGGCGGTGACTCGCGAGAATTATCGGGAGCTGCTCCTTCCCCTTCTTACAGCCGGGCCGGGACAGGGCTTCATGGTCAACCTCTCCGTCGACGTCTCGTCAGGCGCCATGATTGAGCTCTGCCGAGAGGCAAACGCGCTCTGCATCGACACCGTCATCGAACCGTGGCCGGGATACTATACGGATCGCTCACTCACCGTAGCCCAGCGTTCGAACTATGTCCTGCGCGAGAAGCTCCTCGAGCAACGCGACGCTCATCCCGCCGGCCCCACGGCCGTCAGTTGCTGTGGCGCGAACCCGGGCATGGTCTCGTGGTTCGTGAAACAGGCGCTACTCGACGTCGCGGGGGCAACGGGTCTTGGCCAGGTCGAGCCCAAGTCCCGCGAAGACTGGGGACTCCTGATGCAGCGTGCGGGCGTCAAAGGCATTCACATTGCCGAACGCGACACGCAACGGGCGGGAAAGCCCAAGGCCATGGACGTCTTCATCAACACCTGGTCCGTCGATGGCTTCCTCTCGGAAGGGTTTCAGCCCGCTGAGCTGGGCTGGGGGACGCACGAGAAATCGCTTCCGCCCGACGGCCGTCGCCACGAGACGGGTTGCGACGCGGCCATTTACCTCCTCCGGCCAGGCGCGAATACGCGGGTGCGGAGCTGGTGCCCGACGCCGGGGCCGCAATACGGGTTCCTTGTCACGCATAACGAGTCGATCTCCATCGCCGACTACTTCACCGTGCGGGAGAACGAAAAGGTCGTCTACAGGCCGACCTGCCACTACGCGTATCACCCGGCCAATGACGCGGTGCTGTCGCTGCACGAGCTCTTCGGACGCGGCGGCCAGCGGCAATCGAAAGGCCACATCCTCGAAGAGAACGAGATCGTCGACGGGATCGACGAACTCGGCGTGCTGCTGTACGGCCACGCGAAGAACGCATACTGGTACGGATCACGCCTTTCGATCGAGGAAACGCGACATCTCGCGCCGTGGCAGAACGCGACCGGGTTGCAGGTGACGTCCGCCGTGATCGCGGGAATGGTCTGGGCGCTCGAGAATCCGGAGGCGGGCATTGTTGGGGCCGACGAGATGGACTTCCGGCGCTGCCTCGAGATTCAGCGGCCCTATCTCGGTCCTATAACGGGCGTGTTCACCGACTGGACGCCGCTGCAGAATCGCGGCGAGCTCTTTCCGGAGGATCTCGACGAGAGCGATCCCTGGCAATTCAGCAACGTTATCGTTAGGTGACGCCCCTTCCCAGAGTCTACTGGTATGAGCAGCGAACGCGGCCCACGCGTGCGTTGCCGGCGCTGGCGAACGATGCCAACACCGAGGTCGTCGTGGTGGGCGGTGGTGTTGCCGGACTCTCGTGCGCCCAGGCGCTGAGCGAGCAAGGCCGCAAGGTCGTCCTTCTCGAAAAGGGAGCGTGTGGCCAGGGAGCGAGCGGACGCTCGTCCGGGTTCATCACGCCGGATTCCGAAATGGAACTCAGCGACCTGGTTCGCAGCCGGGGACCGGAGCGGGCAAAGCGGTTGTGGGATTTCGTCGTAGGCGGCGTGGACGCGATCCGCGAAAACATCGAGCGCCACAGCATCGATTGCGATTTTCAGGTCCAGGACTCGCTGTTCCTCGCGAACTCACCGAAGGGCGCTTCCGTCGTGAACCATGAGCACGATGCGCGGATGCGGGTCGGGTACGACAGCACGCTGTACGACGCCAATACGATCCGGTCCGTCCTCACGTCGCACGAATGCTGCGGGGGTGTGCAGTATTCCGGGACGTTCGGCATCAACGCGTACCTGTATTGTCAGGCGATGCGCGACGTGCTGCGCGAGTCCGGCGTGACAATCCACGAACAGTCCTGCGTCACGGAAATCGGGGAAGGCCGCGTGAAGGCGAACGGTTTCACTGTCCGGGCGGACGCCGTCGTGCTCTGCGTGGACCGCTTCCTTCCGGAACTCGGCGAACTGCCGACTGAGGTCTACCACCTGCAGACGTTCCTTGCGGTTTCCGCGCCGCTCACCGACGCGCAAGTCTCGACGATCTTTCCCGCGAACCGGCTGATGGTGTGGGACTCCGATCTCATCTATCAGTACTTTCGCGTGACCGGCGACAACCGGTTGCTCCTCGGCGCCTCGAGCGCGCTCTACACCTACGCCCGCAAGGAGCGCGCGGTCGCCCCACGAATTCTCCGGAAGATGCGCGCGTTCGTTCGCCGGAAATTCCCTCACACGCCGGTCGACATCGAGTACTTCTGGCCGGGACTCATCGGGGTGAGCAAAGACCTTCTTCCACTCGCCGCGGTGGACGCCGAGCATCCCACGATTTCCTTCGTGAGCGGCGCCACAGGACTGGCCTGGGCGGCAGCGCTCGGGCGATACATGGCCGAGAAGCTTCAGTCGAATCGGTCCGACCTCGACGCCGAATTCGATCCGCGTCGGCATTTCGTGGTCGGGCCTGCCCTGCAGCGCTTCATCGGAAAACCGAACGCGTTCGCGCTGTCTCACGGGATCGTGAAGTTCCTTCGGTGAGCGGGGGAGTCGAGGGGCTTCCAAACGCCTAACGACTAGCTAGTGCAGCAGCCGAATGCAGAAAGCGCGCGCAGCGCGCGTACCATAGCTCGACTGCCCGCAGCAAGCACGCTAGGACTTAGGGCCGCCGCGGGATCGGGCCGGAGGCGTGTCCCGCGATAATACGCCAGCCTTCGGGGCGGTGCACTAGCGTCATGGTGATGGCCCCACCAAAACTGAATAGCGCCGTCGTCGAATCCACAAACTGCGTCTGAAACAGGGTGTTCACGGACGCCACGCCGGGCGCGACGGCCAGGATCTCGGTGTCTTTATAGGAAGTCACGATTCGAGTGGTCGTGGGCACCGCGCTGAGGGCTTGCCGGATCGCTGCGTCAGATCGATAACGCACCTCGCCATTCTCGAGCCACCGAAAGCCCGAATCCGCAGCGTAGATCGCGGTCATCGAATCCCATTGACGGGCGGCTGAGTATCGGCGGAAGACCTCCAACGTCGCGCTCACGCTGTCGCGGATGGCGGCCGCGTGATCGGCGGAAAGTTCTGGCGCGGGTTGGCCGCAGGCGACGCTCAGCAGGACTAGCAGACTCACGTTCCGGAAAGCTGATGCCAGCATGACTTGACTCTTCCTCATGGCCCGTGGTAAGGATGGCGCAGCCTGACGAATATCGTTAGACGGCAGCGGCAGAATCGCGCGTCTTGGCCAGAGTGCGCGTGCCCCAGACGGCCATGGAGCCCACAATCAGTACAGCAATCCCTGAAACCCAAACAGGTATGCTAAGACCGGCAACCACGACCGGCCATCCGAGGATGAGCCGAATGAGCTGCACGGTGGCCAGGAGACCAAAGACAATTGTGGAAGCGCGAAGGTAGGAGCGCATCGAAAGGCCCTCCATAGAGTGGTTGGTCGGACGAGGACATCCGGAAGCAAGCCAATCCGCTGAAGCTGTCGCCCATCCGCATGGAAGATGACCATGCCGGTGAAATTTGCACGAATGCCACCTGGCAGCACGATCGATGTGAGGCGGCTCCGCCCTCAAGATACGACCGCAGTGAGCGCGCGAATGACGGCGGTATTGCGTCTGGGCGTTCGGTTGCCGGCGAACCGGGACAAACCACCGATTCTGCCGGTCTCCAATTCTGTGAGGCAGTGTCGCACTCAGGACGCCGACTACCGAGTCACGTTTCCACTCCCCAACGTGTGGACGCCGAGGCAGTCAGTACCGGAGTAGTAGAAAAAGAGAACCTCCGGACTCGGCATCACCACGGCGTGCCCTGTAAACGTTCCCGTGCAACCCGCCATGGTTTGAGCAAGGGTAAACCGCGCGGTCTGCCCGAGGACCGTGCCGGACACCGTGCCACCAGCTCCGGTCGACGGAACAATGTACGTCCCGGTCAGAGTCGTGCCGGATTGCGCGAGTGTCAAGCTCGCGTTCGTCTGCGGAACGAGCGACGACCGGAGCGATCCGTTCCAGGTACCAGTCAGGTTGACCGAGGCCCCTGCGGATTTTGTCGCAGTCCATGTGGCGTTCAGTGTTCCGTTGCACTGGGTGTCGTTTATCACGAGCGTTCCGTTCGCACTGCCGGCGGCGGTCATGGTTCCCGTTAGGCTTCGCGTACCGGACGTGCCAGAGCTCGTGTACGTGAACGAGCCAGCGTTGATGGCGAGCGGCGGCGTCGGCGACTCGAACGGGATGAACGAAACTATCCCCTGCGGGCAACCAGCGCCGGGCACGCTGGAGCCAATCATGATCAGCGCAACGCCAGCGTCCTCGATGTGCATCGCGAACGGCCGGTTCTGCGACGTCATGCCGGTCCACCCGCCAGTGAACGCGCTACCGGGCGCAGGATTGGGTGGACCTGTCGGGTTGCCTCCGTCGTCAGGCGCATCGCCGCCGCTGGAACACCCGGCCACGAGGAGAACCGCCCAGGCGCCAATCCAGGCAGGCCCGCGGATAGACGGCGCGCGCGTCATGACTTGCGGCAGGTGGCGCCGTTCACCGTATAATCCCAGGAGAGCGCCTGCCCCAGGTTGTTGTACGCAATGTTGTAGACCCGCCCCGCCCGCCGGTCCGAGCCGCCTGCGCATGAGATGTCGTAGTTGTACGCGATGACGCGCGAGAACTGGTCGTAGGTGATGCCGGAGACGCTGGCATTGTACGTGCCGCATCCCAGGTTGAACCCGATCTCGGCGCTGCTGCTGAACGATGCTTCAGCGCAAGGGTTGGGCGCCGGACCGGTCGCTTCATCGCCGTCGCCGCCCGAGCATCCCGTGACGCCGGCGGGTAAGAGCGTTGCAAGCAGGACGAAGCAGAGTGACGCGAAACCGCCGAACCGCCACTTGGGGGAGAACACGGCCGCCGACCTCCGAATGGATGATTCGGTATATCGGTTGACCTGCCGTTTCGTGACGCCCCGCTACTCCTTCGTCGCTACAATGCCGGCGGGTGAACGTCCGCGCGACGGAGCCACGAACAGCTGATATGGTGCCCAGGCCAACGGCGGTGCGCCTCGGGAGCGCATGATGAGCTTCGCGGCCCGGAGGGCCTCAGCGGCATCGCCGGATTGCGCGAGGTTCGAGTAGAACGCTCCCGCAAACTCTGCGGCCGATGGCCCGACGGGCCACAGCGTCGCCACTGTGGCCCGCGCGCCCGCACGGAGGAAGCTCCGGCTCAAGCTGAGCACACCCTCGCCCTCGAGCACCTTGCCATTCGCCGTCTCGCAGGCACTGAGCACGACAAGCGATGCCGCGAGTCGGAGCGCGGCGACCTCCGACGCGCCGAGGCGGCCGTCATCGCCGCCATCCGGCGAAAGTTCGATTCGCGACGAGCCTGGATCGTGCTCGTTCGCATCGGCGTGAGCGGCGAAATGCACAACGTTCACGTTTCGCATGGCGGCAATCGTATTCGCCCGAGTGGCCTCTGACCCTCGCAGAACCTTCACCGCTGCGTTAGGCAGCGCACTCGTGACGGCTACGACCTCGGGTCCGGAACCGGGGGCAGTGCCGGGGTCGATCATCGTCACTCGTCCGGTGGCCACGCGCCACGCTGAAGGTTCCGTCTGGAGCGTTGTCGCGTTCACCACCACGCGCCGGTCAAGGACATACTCGGCACTGCGGTAGTCGGTCGGCGTGGTGGGCATGGCGGTGACCAGCGCATCAAATGGTACCAGCGACAGGATCCCGTCGGGCACGATCACGAGCGTCCGCGCGCCGGACAGATGCGCCTCGATGGGCTCGAGGAGCGCGCGATAGAGTCGATGCGCGACCGCCAGCGGGAACTGCGCACGCCTGACGTCGAGCGACGAGCCCACGCGAACGTCCACGGCACGATGCAATTCCGCCGCATCAGCGCGAATCTGCTTCGGTTGAGCCGCGAGTGGCACAATGGTCGAGGTGGTCGCGGTCACCACGAGCGCCGCGACCACCGTGTCCAGAAGCACGTAGTCGACGATCGCCGTGTCCCGCGCCGGCGGAGTCAGGCCACCTTTGTCATCAACGGGAAACTGGATCGCGTACGTCCGGCCCTTGCGACGCGTGGACCACGCCGCGTATGCGGCAACTGCGCCCGGCGCGGAGGCGTTACGGACGATGGTAATGAGTGCTTCGTCGTACGCGCGCCGTTGGGCGGAACGGAAGGCGGCCTGGCCCGGGTCCATCGCGATCCGACCGGCCACGGAGTCGAGCGGGACGACGGCTCTTCGGTATTCGGGAAGGGCCTCGCGCCACTGACCGGACGATGCGAGTGCACTCGCCAGCAGCCGGTGAACCTCTGCGCGGAGCAGGACACCACCGCTTCGATCGGCCTCCACCGCTACGGCGGCGATCGCATTGATTGCGGGACCGGCGGCGCGCCCGTGGCTGCTGCGCGCCCGCGCAAACGCAGCGAGCGCTCTGGCGCGCAACGCCGTCTCCGCGGCACCAACACGTTTTGCGGCAACCCCAGCGCTGTCCGCAAGCTGAGCAGCTCGGTCGAACTGACCGAGGTCGTTCTCGAGATCCGCGAGCTCCGCGGTGAGCGATGCCCACGCGCTAACCTGACCATGCCGTGAAACTTCATGCCGCGCGTTCAGGAACGCGCGGCGCGCAACCTCACCACTGGCGGTCCGCCGGAAGACGGCCGGAAGCAACGGTGCAGCCTCCGGACGACCAGGGGCGTCGCGCCTGGCGTCGTGGTTCTGCGCCCAACGTCGAGCGCCCGCAGTATCCCCCGTCGCCAACGCAACCCGGACCAGGCCCGCTAACGCACGCACGGGCTCCTCCGAGCGACCTGCAGCGCTCGTGTACGCCGCCATGGCATTGTCGAGCGCTCCCGTCATCTCATAATACTCGCCAGCGAAGTACGAGCTCTGGCCCAGGGAGTCGATGTCGGCCAACATCCGATCGAAATACCTTCGACTCTCGTCAACTCGACCGCGTGCTCGAAGGAAGAAGCCCACGTCACGGGCGCTCATCATCCGCACGGGGTCGAGAGGGCCAGCGGAGGCGAAACGGACGAACGCCTCCCCGGCACGCTGTGCATCGGCGTCACGGCCTAATGACTCGTACAAGTGCAGCAGGTTGTGTTCGATCTCCTTTTGCACCCGAGGGATACCGGCAGCGTCGCCCAGTTCCCGTGCCGTGAGGAGTACGCGCTCTGCTTCGGGCGCACGCCCGGCTTTCACCAAGGCCCTGCCCAGTCGCATCCGAACATAAGCGCGCCATCCGGCGTCACTCGTGCTGTCGACGAGCGGTAAGGAAGCGGCGAGGCGCTGCACCGCCTCTTCCAGGTGTCCGCGATCCAGAAACTCCACGCCTATCGCGACGCCAATCGCGAGGCGTGCACGCTGATCGCCCGCTTCGATCGCGGAAAGCCGGATCGTGGTCACGGCGGCAACGGTGCTATCGACATGCCGCATCAGCGCCGCCGGATCGACGAGTTCGTTGAGCCTCCGCAGGCTGGCGTGATTGATCATCGGTGTTGCCCAGGCGACTCGGAATCCCGGAAGCGCCCACGCGGGGTCGCGCATAACTGCACGTTCGAGTGCCAAAGCGCCCGAGTCGTCGCCGACCTCATGCAGCGAGTGGGCGAGCCCGGCCAACATGGACGCGCGCAGCAACGGATGCGCGCGAGATCGGGTCGCCGCCCGCACCGCTGCGTGTATTGCCTCGCGATCCTCACCCGTATTCAGGCCATATGCGAACTCGGTCACGAAGGACGGCGACTCGGGAAAGAGTCGCGCAATCGACAGAGCCCAATCCGGGTCACGCGTGCGGTCGTATGGCCGTTCCTGGGAATGGCGAACGTAGGACGAGCATAGACGGGCGTCCGTCGACTCGCGACGTGGCGTGGGTGGTTGGTCGGGGCGTACTCCGCGATAATAAGCGGCCGCGCGCACCAGGCAACGCGCGATGCCCGGATCAGCGGCGCTCGCGGCTATGGAATCGAGGACGGCCGCGATGCGCGGCGAGTGCGCAACGTCGAGCCAGAGGTCTGCGAGCGCCGGCAGGTAGCCCGGATCGACCATCAACGATCGACGCATCGCGTCCACTGCAGGGCCGTATTGCAGCCGGATCGCGTGATCCATGGCTTCGGCGTAAAGTCGTCGGGCCTCGCGCCTCGCTGGTGTCAAGTCGGCTTCCGTCGAACGGTCGCACGACATGGCGCCGAGGAGGGCGACCACATTGACGCCGAGCCTGACGCGGAGCTTCATCTATTCCGGATGCTGTCGGCGAAAGCCTTGAGCGTGCCCGCCGCCGGACCAGCCGACGCCGCGCGCTCGAGGACCGCGATCGCCGAGTCCGGCCGCTCCAGGCGCACCAGCGCCTTGGCCAGGTAGTACGCAGCCTCCGCGGTGTACGCACTCCCGGGCGTGACACGTCCAAGGGCTTTCAGCGCGTCCTGGGTGTCACCACGCATCAGCAGCGACACGCCGAGGAAGAACGCCACAGACGCCGACGAATCGTTAGGTGCCGCGCGACCGAGTCGTTCGGCAGCGGCGCCGAAGTCGGACGCGGCATAGGCAACCATGCCGCTGTCCACGAGCGCCGTGACGGCGTCGCTCGAAGGCCGGACGAGACCGGCGACGAACGGAGCCGGCGTTATGGCGCCGAGCCGCTCGAGTGACGAGTCACCGCTGATCGCAAACACAACGATCATGGCTGCAGCGGCTGCCGCGGCGAGCCAATACAGCCGCAGGCGTCGGCCATTCGTTGCCGGCGCGCGGGCCATCGTCGCGGTTAGCGGCGACGAGAGAGCGACGCGGATCGCCGCGCCGGCTCGTACGGCAGCACGACATTCTTCGCATCCGAGGAGGTGTTCCTCGAACTCGTCCAATTCGACCGCGGGCATTGTACCAGCCACATACTGCGCCACGGAATCGTCGCCAGGTGCATGCATTGTCACGATTCCTCCATCGGCGCCGGCCCGGTTTCGTGACCCATTCGCGCGCCGAGTGCCGCCGCGAGTCGCTGCAACGCCCTCGACTTGCGCTTGCGGAGACGCTCGGCCGGTTCACCCATCTCGACCGCGAGAGCGCCGATCTTTTCACCGTCGACGAAGCAGCGGTGCAGTAGTGACCGGTCGGTTGGCGCCAACTGATCGAGCGCCGCCCTCACGACTCGCACCTCCTCGGCAGTCACGAGCTGGTCGAGGGGACCGGGCGTACCGCTCGCCAGCTCCACCAGCTCGACAGGGGCTCGCCCTCGCTCCCGCAGGATGTCGGCGATGACATGCCGAGCGATGCCCCAAGCGACCGGAATAATCTCGGCGTCCGAGCCGAAGCCTCCGGCATTCAAGCGGTCCAACAGGCGCGCAATCGTCTCCTGAGTCGCATCTCTGGCGTCGTCGCGGTTCCCGAGACGCCGGATTGCGACAATCTCAATCCCCGCCGCCAACTCGGCGATCCGGGATTGCAGGTTTGGCAGCGCGCTCACTCCCGTCACGCGGTGCTCCGAAGCGAAAAAGTGCCGAGAACATACCACCGGACAGCCCGGACCGCTCGGTCGGGCGCGGGGCACCAAGTCACGTTTTTGCGCGATCTCCGATGAGAGGGACTCAGCCCGGTCCGTGTTTCCGCTTCGGAGATTCATGATGCCGCCTGTGCGCCGTCGCCCTTCGTCCCCCAGCGCTACGTCATGGCGCTACTTCGTTTCCGTCGTCGGCGTCGCGATGACGGTTGCCTGCTCAGGCGGTGGTGACGCCACGGGCCCCGGCAATAACAACCCGCCCCCGCCCCCGCCCCCACCGACCACGGGGGTGATCAGCGGTCGGGTCACGTCCGCGACCGGAGTGGCGCTCGATGGAGTCACCGTGACGACGCAACCGGCGTCGGGGACCGCCACTACCGACGCGCAAGGCAACTACAGCATCGCGAACGTTCCACCGGGTTCGTACTCCGTCATCGCCGCCAGGAGCGGATACAGCAACGGCACGGCGACCGTTTCCGTCGTCGCTGGCCAGACCGCGAGCGCCAACCTGTCGCTTCAGTCGACCGCCCTTCCCTTCAGTTATACCCAGCTCGCGCAGATTCAGGCGGTGACCGGGAACGCGATCGCGAGTATTGCGATCAGTCCCGATGGGCGGCTCTTCGCCTACGGCTCGTTCGCAGACAATCTGGTCCGCATCGTCGACGTGGCGACGCGCCAGGAAATCCGGTCACTGTCCGGACACACCAACCGCGTGACGGAACTCGCGTTCAGCCCGGACTCCCGGCTTCTCGCGACCACCGGCACGGTCAACCTCACGCCGGGCGATGGAAGCGTGAAAATCTGGGATGTCACTACGGGCGCCCAACTGGCAACGGTCGGTACTCCCGGCACGAGCCAGCTCGTCTTCACGCCTAACGGCAGTCAGCTGGTCGGTGCCTCGGGCGGGGACCCGATCACCATCCGGGTCTGGAATGTCAGCGGACTTACGGTGGCCCGCGCCATTGCCGGCGTCTTCCGCTTTTCGGCAATCAATCCTGACGCCAGCCGGGTGGCCTCGGGAGCGCGCAACAGCAGTCTACACGTTCTCGATTTCGCCACGGGCGCTTCGCTCGCGACCCACGGCGGCCAGTCTGGATGGGTCACGGCGGCGGCCTACAGCGCGAATGGCCAGCTTCTGGCCAGCGCGAGCGAGGACCGGACGATCCTGGTCCGTAACGCCCCGACGGGCGCGACGACGCTGACGCTCAGCGGGCACACCAGCTATCCCGACATACTCCTTTTCAGTCCCGACGGGGCGGCGCTTGCATCGTTAGGCAGCGGCACCAACGTCACCCGCAACGGGAGCCAGGTGTCGATCTCGATCAGTTCGGCCGACCGTTTCATCCGGATCTGGAATCTGACGACCGGCGCCGAGTACAGCCGGGTCAACGTCGGGAGCGACGTCGTTGGCGGGGTATCTTTCAGTGCGGACTGGAGCCGACTGGTCACCGGAAGCGATGATGGTGTGATCCGGATCTTTCAGCGAGCAGGCTGACGACGACTGCGGGTCTCTCGTGGAAGGGCGGTCTATCGCTTCCGGAACCAGTCTTCGAGGCCGGAGGGCCTGCGGCCGCCGTCGCCTCCGCGCGGGTCAGCCCCGAGGCGATCAGGAGCGCCTAACGTGCGGCGAACCAGACGAACGCTCATGGCCAACATCAGGGCAGCGGCAGCTTGGCGATGACGAACGTCTCGAGAAACTCCCGAGCCCACGGCGACGCATCGAGTTTTCCCGAGGCGAGCGGATACGGCGCCGAGAGTCCGTCGGTATTCGCCAGCAGGACGAAGGTGAGTCCCTGCGACGGAACCTTGATGATCAGCGTGGACGACGCGGTCCAGTAGCCGTAGTGCCAGATGACGCGGACGCCTTTATAGTCCGTCGCGAACCATCCCAGCCCATAGGGAAAGGTCTCACCCGAAGGGCTGACGACCGGCGTCCAGGCGAGCGCCTTCGTTGCGGGCCTGAGGAACGCGTCGCGATCCATCGCCATCGAGAAGGCCGCGTAGTCGCGCGCCGAGGCGGTGAGGCCGGCCGCCGTGCTGAAGGCCGTCTGGTACGCGGTCGGCACGTACCGTTCGCCGTTCCACGTGTAGCCCGGCGCGACGTTCGCGAGATAGGTGGTCTTATCGAGTCCGCTGGCCGCGAACGCAGCCGATTGCGGCGTCGGCGCGATGCGCTTCAGTCCGAGCGGCGTGATGATGCGCTCCTGCACCGCCTCGGCAAACGGCTTGCCCGCGGCCTGTGCGATCACCGCATCGAGCAGGCTGAACCGGTCGCCATTGTACGCATAACGAGTTCCGGGCGTGCCCGTCCCGGGCGCGCCTTCGGATGTATGGCTCATCAGATGCCTGACAAGCACTGTTCCCGGAAGGACGATGCCGTACCTGGAAACAGGATCGTCGAGCGAGACCTTGCCCTCGTCCACGAGCTGGAGAATTACCGTGGCGGCGATGGGCTTGGTGAGCGACGCAAGGTGAAAGACCGTCGTGTCGCCGACCTTGCCGGGCACACCGTCGGTGCCGCCGAAGGAGCCGCTCCAGGCGATCGACTGATTCTTGGAGATGACCGCGCTAATCGCCTGGATACGCCCCGCGGCGCGAAGCGACTCGAGGTGCACAGCAAATTCACCGAGAGACGTGGCCGGTTTCGTCTGAGTTGGACCCTGACAACCGCCGGAGATGGCGAGCGCCAACAGGAGTGGTTTGACCATAGCGTACTCGTATGCTAGTTCCGGGACCGGACACGGGTCGTCAGGTTCTCGATACCCCTAACGGACTCCGTTGGCTTTTCCGCCGGGAGGCAATAGAGTTCGCCCCGTGCCGCTCAGTCACCAGGTACTCCTGCTGTTCCTCTTCGCGATCCCAGTCGCGTGCGTGAGCTGGACGGTCACCCACGAGGATGTCTTCCGCGAGCTGCGTGAGTGGTGCACCGCCCGGAGCCAGGCAAGCCGGACCATCCTGTCACGCAAGTTCTTCTATCTCTTCACCTGCGAGTACTGCTTCAGTCACTATGTGGCAATCGGGATGCTGTTCATGACCCGGTTCACTCTGGTTTTTGAGGATTGGCGCGGCTACCTGATCGCTGGCCTCTCGCTCGTCTGGATCGCCAATCTCTACATGAGTTTCTTCGGAAGGTTGCGGCTGGCCATTACCTCCGAGCGGCAGGACATCGAGGTGGTCGAGAAGATGGTGATGAAGCAGGAGGACGACGAGGCGTCGGCTCCGGAGTCACGTTAGGCGGTCTTACGGCAGCGCGTCAAGCTTCCGCAGCCGCGCGACGTGGCGACCTCCTTCGAAGGCGGTTGCTAGCCAGATGTCCACAATGCGAATGGCGGCAGACGCTGTCAGCATGCGTTCGCCAAGTGAGATCATGTTCGCATCGTTGTGCAGGCGAGCCAGGCGGGCCGACTCCTCATTCCAGCACACGGCGCAGCGAACGCCACGATGCCGATTAGCTGCCATCGCTTCGCCGTTGCCGGACCCGCCAAGCACCACACCCCGCTCGCATTGGCCACTCGCCACCGCGTTTGCCGCGAGGTGCACAAAGTCCGGGTAATCGACCGGCTCGGTCGACGCCGTCCCGAAATCGACGACCTGATGCCCGCGCTCTGAGAGGTGCGCGGTGATGAGCAGCTTGTAGCCGAATCCGGCATGATCCGATGCGATGGCAATGTTCATGGCTTCTCTCCTGATTCGTCGTGTATCAGTGACAGATGCCTGGGGGCGTGTGCGTCACAACGAAGATGGGGACCTGAAACTCATAGTTCTCAGCGTAAGAGTCAGGGTCCTTTGCCATGGCAAATGCCTTCCGGCCGCGTGATGCCTAACGGAGAGGGTGCAGCGGCAGGCGATCAAATAGAGCCGCGGCGGGACCGTCAGTATACTGAAGGCCGAACTTCCCAGGAACTCCGGCGCAGGATCCTGGCGTTCCATGCAACTCGGAAACCCGGCTGTTTCGACCTGCCACGCTCACCACCCATAGGTTCTCTTGCGGAGTTGAGCGGGCCTTTCGCCTGATTGAGACCAGTTACCAAGCGGACAGGACGCCTGTGTCTGTCATTGAGGAACTGCACGCCGGTGATGAAACCACCGCACGCCCGTCAGGGCTGTGGAAGGTCGGTCGCCGCCCGCTCATGATGGCCGCTGTCGCAGTGTTCAGTGTAAAGCTCGTTTGGTTCGCGATCGACCGGGTACCTCTTTTCTTCATGGGAGACTCACGGGCCTACATCTACTCAGCCCTCTTGGATCAGCCCCTGCTCGATCGCTCGAACACGTACGGATGGCTGATCTGGGTGATCTCGGTCCTGCCAGGAACGCTCACGACCCTCGTTCTCGCGCAGACGTTGGCCGGGGCCGCGACCGCGTGGCTTCTTGCTTTTTGTCTTGAACGCTATTTCAAGCTCCGACCTGCCTTCGCCATCGCGGCAGCGATCGCCTTCGCCGTCGAACCGCTCCAGATCCTGCACGAGCGCATGGTGCTCACCGAATCCTTCGCCATGCTGATGTTGGCAGTATACCTGACGTTCTGCCTGTCCTACCTCGCTCGACCCCGAGCCCTTACGCTGATCGCGCTCGCCGCCACCGGGGTTCTGTTACTGAGTCTGCGACTCGTCTACGTCCCGGTGACGCTCTTTGGCGCCGTGCTCATCCCATTGCTCGGATGGGTGATGCCGCGCGGTGAATGGGCGACCCTCAACGGTGTCAGGCGTTTCGTTGCGCATCTGGCAGTCAGCCTGGTCGTGACGCTCAGTCTGCACCAGCTATACAAGACGGTGACCGGCCTCAAGGCAAACCTTCCTCCGGCGTACCAGTACGCCGGCGGATTCTTCCTTGCCTCCGCGTGGGCGCCATTGATTGAGCCAGAGGATGCGTTAGACCCGCGGGCGAGGCGCGTTGTCGAAGAGCTGCTCGATAGTTCGGCGTATCCCTTACGAAACTTCAAGACGCGGTTCCAGCAACTCTGGGGCGAAGGCGGACTCACGAACGAAATGACCAAGGCGTTCGGCGGCGACTCCTACTCCGCCAACGCGGCTGCCCAGCAGATGAGCCAGCGGACCCTCCGCAGGGTGCCGGTATCCGTTCTGCGTGTGACGGCCGTGACCTATGAGAGCTACTGGCGCAGTCCCGGGAGAATGCGCGACCAGTTGCTCGACGAGCAAGGCACCCTGAGGGGACCTGAGCCAAGATTCGTCGCTTACCTCAAACAATGGTTCAACCTCGACGCGGCAGGGACCCCTGCTACGATGACGCCGAGCAAGCGGTACCACCTCCTCGGCGCTCCGTGGTACGTCGCCCTCACGCTCGCGCCACTCATCGGGTTGCTGAGCCTACCATGGGTCCGTAGGGAGGCGCGCCCGGGCGCACTGCTGATCGTTGTCATAGGGGCGATGCTCCTGGCAGTGTCGTGCGCGTCCAGCGTGAGCACGGTGGTCCGCTACCTCCACCCCCTGGTCTTCGGAACCCTGGTCGGGCTAGCGGTGATCGCGGACGAGGCCTCGCGCAGGTGGTGGAGGCCTAACGCCCTAGCTAAGCTGTAAGCGAGTCATATAAGAGCGCAGCGCGCAGCGCTGCGCAATCAGCTGATCGCTTGCCAGTTTCAGCGTTCGTTAGGCAGCATGGTCGCGACGGCTTCGTTGCGGAATCCGTAGGACAGGTACGGATGGTCAGGTTGGTCGAGACTTTGGAAGGCCTGGCCCGAGTTGCATCCATGATGTGGGCGACTGGGGCTAGCAAGCCCGATGGCTACCTTCTCGGCTCATACCGCATCGCCACCGCCCC
>CAZSNV010000031.1:0-27526 GCA_964608035.1 uncultured Gemmatimonadaceae bacterium
ACCGAAACTCCGTATGACCTGGTGCTGACCGCCTTGCCGTCTCCGGTGCCGCTCTCGGAGCGTCCGACGTGGGAGCGAAAAGCAAACGAGCTGCATGGTGACTGGCTGGTTCCCGGCGCGGGGGAGGGCGCCCGTGCGCATGTGGAAGTGGAGTTGCGCGGGCTGGAAGTGCTCGCCCCTCGCGGCGCGTTGATCGTCTTGCTCGACCTGCTGATCATGGGCGTCCTGTGGACCATCGTCGCAATGTCCGATGGCGGCGTACTGCGTTGGGCCCGTGCGCGCCTCGGCGCGTGGTCGCGCAGCTACCGGGGCCAGCTCACGGTGACGCTTTTCGCGTTCTTCATGATTCCGGCCGGTGCCTTCGCACTCTGGTCGTATTCGCGCCTGATCCAGTCCGACCAGGACTCGAGAGTGCTGCTGCTGCGTGAAACATTGCGGACCGTGGCGAACACCGGTGCGGCCGACGACCTCGCCGCCGTCAGCGCGCGGTTCGACACGCCACTGCTCGCTTATCGAGGCGGTCAGCTCGTGCGCGCCAGTGATTCCCTCTATGCGCAGCTGGCGCCGGTGGGTCGATACCTGCCGCCAGCGGTGGCGATCGGACTCGGCGTGGAAGGGGAGGTCACGATGGTCTCGCGGCCGATCGTGGCCGGCGTGCCGGTCTTGTTAGGCTACCGGCCCATCGCCATGTCCGGCGGGGGTCGTGCGGTGCTCGCGGCGCCGGCGCCGTTGACGGAACGGGTGCTCGATCGCGAGCGCCGGGATATTGGCGTCCTCGTGCTCTTCGCCGCCTCTCTCGGCGCGCTCGCGGCGTTAGGCCTGTCGGGCCTGGCGGCGCGGGAGCTGGAGCGTCCAGTGGACGCCTTGCGCCTCGCGGCGCTCAGAATAGCGCGCGGTGAACGCTATCCGCCGCCGGACCGCGCGCCGGCGATGGAGTTCGTTCCGGTGTTCTCCGCGTTCGAGCGCATGGACGCCGAACTCGCCGCCAGTCGCGCCGCCCTCGAGGAAGCGCAGCGACGGACGGAATCGGTCCTTCGTGACGTGGCCAGCGGCGTGATCGCGGTGCATCGCGACGGACGCGTCATGCTGGCCAATCCCGGCGCGGATGCATTACTGGGCCGGCAGGTCACGCCGGGCATGACGCTGCGCCAACTCGGTGAGGCAGGACTCGCTGCACGCACGGAAGCGTTCCTCGCCGGCACAAGCACCGAGGACGCCTTTGACGAGACCGTCGGTGGCAGGCAGGTCCGGGGCAGCCTCGCGCACCTCGAGCGTGGCACGGGGGGCGCGGTGCTGACGCTGGAGGACGTGACCGAGTTGGCCCGCGCCCAGCGTGTGCTGGCCTGGGGAGAAATGGCGCGACAGGTGGCGCATGAGATCAAGAATCCGTTGACCCCGATCCGCCTTGGTGTACAACACCTGCGGCGGGCGCGTCTCGACAGTCGCGTCGACTTCGCGCGCATCTTCGAACAGAACGTCGAGCGCATACTCGCCGAGATCGATCGCCTCGATGAGATCGCCCGCGCATTCAGCCGCTACGGCATGAGTCCGGCGGAGCGGTTGGACCCCGTTCCCCTCGACGTCGCCGCGATTACGAGAGACGTGGTCGATCTGGAACGCATGGCCGCCGACGGCGTGGCCTGGGATCTCGCCGCTCCGTCGGGTCCGGTGATCGCGCTGGCCCGCGACGACGAACTGCGCGAGGTGCTGCTCAACGTCATGGAGAACGCTCGTCAGGCAGGCGCGGCACGGATCGATGTTGGGGTGTCGCCGGGCAGCGAGTGGGTGGAGGTCACGGTGACCGACGACGGCGACGGCGTCTCCGCTGAGGATCTCGAGCGGATCTTCGAGCCGCGCTTCTCGACGCGAACGTCGGGAAGCGGATTGGGCCTGGCGATCAGCCGCAACATGGTGGAGGCGTGGGGAGGACGCATGCACGTCGAACGCGCGGGCGACCGCGGAACCGTGATGCACATCTCCCTCGTCGCCTCGGACGCGCGATAACTTTCCAGCATGGCGGTCACTCCATTCGACGGTGTGCGGGCAATCCGCCAGACGCCACCGCAAACGCAGCCTAACGTCGTCACGCAGGAGCTGCCCTCCCACCTCGTGGGGTGGCAGCTGCCGCCGGATTGGCGATGGGGGAGTGAAGGCGTCCGGCAGGAACACCGCCACTACCAGGAGATCGTCGATGCCCTGGGCCGGTCGCTGGCGCTGGTGACGGCGCCGGATCCGGCACACGCGCCCTGGCTCGCCAGAGAGGCCCGTTACCTCGCGCATCGCAATCACTCCGCGATCCCCACGACGTATCACTACTGGTCGATGTATCGCGAGAGCCGGCGCGGGCCCGGGTATCTCCGTCGCTGGCTCGCCGCGGAAACGAGCGGGTCGCGCGCTCGCCGGCTCGGTCGCGAACCGATACCGACCGTCCTGTACCTCCTACGCACCGCCGGGTCCGCGATTGCCTACCTCCACGACACCGGCCAGGCGCACGGCGACATTTCGCCGGAATCGGTGTGGATGGCGCCCGCCGGTCGCACATGGATTCTTGGCTGGCAGTGGGCCCTGCCTCGCTCCGACATTCCCGCGGGATTAGGACCCGATCCGCGCTGGACGCCGTGGCCACCGGAATGGAACGCGACAGGATGGGCGCCGACTTTCGCATCGGACCAGTGGATGCTCGCGGCCACCTGTTTTGCATCGCTCACCGGTGAGATGCCGCCATCGGAGGATGTGCCGCCGCTCGACCTCGTGAGCCCGGGAGTTCCCCAGGCGCTCGTCGACATTCTCGGTCGCGCATTGTCTCGCGAACCCGGAGACCGTTTCCCAACCATCTCGGCGCTGCTGCGAACCCTGGAGCACGCCGGCGCAACGCCAAGGCGCTCGGGCGAGCGCGAAGTTCCCGAGAGAGCGCACACGGACGAAGCGCGCCTGCGCTGGGCGGTCGGTGACGATTACGAGATCCTCGGCTTTCTTGGTCGCGGAACGTTCGGCAGCGTCTGGCGCGCCCGCGATCTCTCGCTCGAGCGCGAGGTGGCCTTGAAGGTCCTGCATCCCCATGTCGTGCAGGATCAGAAGGCGGTCGCGAGATTCCGTCGTGAGGCGCGTCTCGCCGCGCAACTCGCGCATCCCGCCATCATTCCGATCTTCGACTGGGACGACCTTGGCGAAGTTTCCTGGTACACGATGGAGCTGGCCGAGGGCGGCTCAATAGCGGATCTCGTTGCCGCCTCAGGCCCACGCCCATTCGACGAGGTCGCACCACAGGTCGACGCCATCCTCGACGCGTTGTCCGCTGCGCACGGCAATGGCATCGTCCACCGCGACCTCAAGCCCGAGAACATCCTGATCGACCGGTATCGCCGCTGGCGCATCACCGACTTCGGTATTGCGAAGGGCGAAGACGAACCGGCGGGGGCAACGGGAACACCTGCCTTTGCCGCCCCCGAGCAATTACTCGGTGAGGCGCAGGGCCCCACGGTTGATCTCTTCGCGGTAGCGGGGATCGTCGCCTTCGCGTTGTCGGGCGAACCGCCATTCCCAGGTCCGGATGCGTCGTCGATTCTGGCGCAGCAGCTGGCAAATCAATTCGACGAGCAACGGTTTCCGGAAGCCGTCGGCTTGTGGCTCAAGCGCGCGCTGGAGTCGGATCCACCGAGGCGATTCGCCGACGCTGCCGACATGAGGATGGCTTGGCGCGAGGTCGTGGATGCGATGGACCGCCGAACGCGCCGCGCCGAACGCTGGTGGACGCGTTTCAGTATTCTCGGACAGGGACCCCGCGGCTGATCCTGTTGTTGAGTCGCACACGCGGTCCTCGTGCGTCGACTCACTTTGCGCTTTGCGCTTTGCGCTTTGCGCTGGTGTTTCTCAGGCAAGCCGTCGCACAGTCTTGATGTTCACGAACTCGCGGAGCCCCCACGACCCGAGTTCGCGCCCGTAGCCCGATTGCTTCACGCCACCGAACGGATAACGGGGATCCGACGCCACCTGTCCGTTGATGAAGACGGATCCGGCCTCGAGTCCCCTGGCGAATTGCTCGGCTTCCACCGGGTCTGTCGTCCAGGCGCTGGCGCCCAGGCCGAACGTGGAATCGTTCGCGAGCGCGATCGCCGCGTCTACAGACGGCACGCGGAAGAGCGACGCGACCGGACCAAACAGCTCCAGTTCCCGTGCCGGTGAGCCCGGCGGAATGTCGGTGAGCACGGTGGGCGTGTAGAACCAGCCCGGTCCGGCCAGCGGGCTGCCGCCTAACAACACCTGCGCGCCGCGGGAAATGGTCTCCTGAACCTGGGCAGCGAGTTCGTCGCGGATGGCGGCTGTGGCGAGTGGACCCACGTCGGTCTCAGGCAGCATAGGATCACCGACCTTGAGCGATGCCATGCGCCTGACGAACTGGGTCGTGAGTGCTTCGGCGACGGAGTCCACGACGATGAACCGTTTGGCCGCGATGCACGACTGGCCGTTGTTGATGATCCGCGCGGCGACCGCGGTCTCCACGGCCTGTTCGAGGTGCGCCGATGGCGTCACGATGAACGCGTCTGAACCTCCAAGTTCCAGCACCGTCTTCTTGAGATGCTTTCCGGCCACTGCGGCGACGGCACGACCGGCCCCCTCGCTTCCCGTCAGGGTCACGGCAGCGACACGCGAATCGGCGACGACCGACTCCACCCGCGACGATCCGATCAGGAGTGTCTGGAAAACGCCGGGTGGCGCGCCGGCGCGACCCCACAGTTCCTCGAGCGCGAGGGCGCATTGCGGCACGTTCGACGCATGCTTCAGCAGTCCTACGTTACCGGCGGCAAGCGCCGGCGCGGCGAAGCGAATGACCTGCCAGAACGGAAAGTTCCAGGGCATGACCGCCAGCACCGCGCCTAACGGTTCGAAGCGCACTTCGCCATGACGCATGCCTTCGCCTTCGACGGTCACTGGCGCGGTGATCGTTCCGGCGTGCTCGGCGTAATACCGGCACCCCACGGCACATTTCGCGACCTCCTCCCGCGCCGAGCGCAGCGTCTTGCCCATCTCCAGCGTCATCATGCGGCCGAGCGCCGGCTGCTCGGCGTCCAACAGGTCGGCCATTCGCGACAGCACGGCGGCCCGCTCCATCACGGGGCGCGCCGACCACGACCTGAACGCCTCACTTGACGCGCTGATCCTGCGCTCGACTTCGTCGACGCTGTGTTCGTCGAACTCGGCGACCGTCTCGCCCGTCGCCGGATTGATCGACGCCAGCGTCACGGCCTAACGGTTATCGCCATCCAGCAGGCCGCCTAACGCGCCGAGCACGCTGCCTTCGCCAACACGACGACCGCCGGCGCGTGGCGACGCGGCGATGATCCGGTCGGCCAGCCGCGAGAACGGAAGCGTCTGCAGGATCACGCGTCCCGGACCGGTGAGCTTGACGAGGAAGAGGCCTTCGCCGCCGAACAGGGCCGTCTTGATTCCAGGCACCATCTGGATGTCGTACTCCACCGTCGGCTCCATGGCGACAAGGCAACCCGTGTCGACGCGCAGGATCTCACCGGGCGCGAGGTTCATCTCGGTGAGGGTGCCGGAAGCGTGGAGGAAGACCAGGCCATCGCCGGTCAGCTTCTGGAGGATGAATCCCTCGCCACCGAAGAACCCTGCGCCGATCCGCTTCGAGAACGCGATCGATACTTCCACACCGCGAGCTCCACACAGGAACGCGTCCTTCTGCGCGATGATCGTGCCCCGCCAGTGCTTCAGGTCAATCGCCTGAATCTTCCCGGGGAAGGGCGACGCGAAGGCCACGTCACGTCGCATCGTCGAGTCGTTCACGAAGATCGTGATGAAGAAGGAGTCGCCGGTGAGAACACGCTTGCCGGCGCTGAACAGGCGATCCATCAGCTTGCTCGTGCCACGGCCGGTCATGTCCAGTGAGGTCATCATCCGGATGCCGTCCTGCATGTACATCATGGCGCCGGCCTCGGCCACGACGGCCTCTTCAGGATCAAGCGTCACGATGACACCCTGCAGGTCGTCGCCGATGAGATGGTAGTCGATTTCGTCCGCGATCATGGGAAAGTCCGGAGTTGGGATGTGGGATGATCGATACTCACACGATCCTAACCGGATGGGCCCTCGCGTGCGAGCGGGTCGCTCGCGCGTGCGGTAGGTTTCGGCATGCAAGGGCTGAGCGCAAAGCGCAAAGCGCAAAGAGTGGCGAGCGCTTCCTTCGTCGGTGTGGTAACGATCCTCGCCTGCAGTGGAGACCGTTCTCCGAAAGCGGAAGAACCGAAGGCTCCCGAAGTCGTCATCGCCGAATCCACTCTGGCGGTAATGCCCGCGCCTGGCGGAGCGTGTCCGGCGTACGGTCTCTGGCAGGCGTGCAACGTCGAGGATCGCATTGCGCGCGCCGGACTGGCCGTGAACCGGCGCGAGGAGGGCGTGAAGCACGACTTCATGAGCGTCGACGGGCTCGTATGGGAGACGTCACGCGCCGAAATCCAGGTATTCCTGTACGCGTCCGAGGCGGATCGAAAGCGTGACACGGACATGCTCGACACGGTGTTCGTAGCGCCTCAGGGCCGCCGGATCACGTGGCGATGGCCGGCGATCCTCGTGACATCCAACAACATGGCAGCGATCATTCTCAGCCTGAACGGGCGCCAGGCCGAGCGGATCGCGCTGGCGTTAGGCGCCGGGCTGCCACCTGAACCACGTTGATCGCGGAGCACCTCATGAGAATCGCACTGACGGCATTGCTGGTCGCGCTTTCGCCGGTGGTGACCCTCGCCCAGACGACTAACGAGGAGATCTTCCTCGTCTCACTGTCGCGAACCGGCGGCAAACTGAGCGCGAGCGGCGCGCGGAACCTGACCAACAGGCCCGGCTACGACAACCAGCCGTCCTGGTCGCGCGACGGCAACACGCTCTTCTTCACCGTGCGCGAAGAACTGCAGACCGAGATCTATGGAATCGAGCCGGCCTCTGGCCGGCTGACGCGCGTGACCATGACCTCGCCGGAAAGCGAATACTCCGCGACGATGATGCCTTCGGGCGATGCGGTGTCCGTGATTCGTGTCGAGCGCGATTCCGCGCAACGCCTCTGGAGCGTCCCGCTCAACGGCTCAGCCGGCGTGGTGATCTTCGAGAACATCAAGCCGGTCGGCTATCATACCTGGGCCAACGACACGCTGCTGGCGCTGTTCGTGCTCGGTTCTCCCAACACGCTCCAGCTGGCGAACACGAGGACCGGGCGCGGAGACACGATCGTCACGAGTATCGGCCGTTCGCTGCACACCACGCGCGACGGGCAGGTGAGTTTCGTGCACAAGGTCAGCACCGACGAGTGGTGGCTGACGCTGCTCGATCCTCGCACGAGGCAGACGCGCCGACTGGTCCGCATGCCGCCGCGCGTCGAGGATTATGCGTGGACACCCGACGGCATCGTACTCGCGGGAGAGGGCAGTGTGCTCAAGTCCTTCGACCCGCAGCGAGGCGGTGACTGGGCGGTGGTGGGTGACCTGGCCCGGTTCGGAATGACCAGTATTACGAGACTCTCGGTCTCGCCGCGCGGAGACGCCGTTGCGGTTGTGGCTCTGCCCGCCGCCCCCGGACACGATCTCCCCAGGTAGTCAGCTTGCGATAACACGCGCGCTCGACGATGTCGACGCCGGCCGCCCGGAGCTGCTCGTACCGTGCGAGCTTCTCCGGGTATTGCTCGACGGACGAGCGCTCATAGCCCAGCGACTCGAAGAACGCCTCGACGGTGGTCATCGCGAACAGCTCGACGATGCCGCGGTCACGGGCGAGTGCTTCCGTGGCACGCACGGCCATGCTGCCGAATCCTTTTCCCTGCGCACTGCGCGCCACGGCCACGGAACTCACTTCAGCCAGCGAGGCCGAGTATCCCGAGAGGGCCGCGCAGGCCAGGACGCGTCGATTGGAGTCCACCACGACGACGTAGTCGCCGATCGCGGCTTGAATATCCCGTCTCGTGCGGGGCAGGAGGGCGCCCTGCGCGGCGTACCGGCGCACGAGGGCGTGGATCGCGGCGACGTCACCGGCGTGCGCAGGCCGCACCACGTGCGTCGCACTGAAGTGCGGTCGCGTGGTGGTGGCGCTGGTTGCGCGCTTGTCGGCAGGCCGTGCGGGTTTATGCATAGGGAATGCATAAATACACACGATCCTGCGGACAAGGCGTAACACTGCCAGATTCATGGGCAACTGCTGCGCTCTCCTGGCGCACGAAACCGGCGCCGGAGCGCGCCGTAGTTCACCCAGGCGCACTTCGCGCCACGTCAGTTCCTGGAGGAATTCTCGATGTTCTCATTACTGATCGGCCTCGCCATTTCGATGGCCGTTGCAATCTTCGGCTACTCCCGCGCGCGCGCGTTCGTGAGCGAGCGGCTGCGCTACGTCGATGCCGTGAACCATCCGCTCGCGCCGCTCATGGCCGGCGCCGGAGCGTTTGCCCTCGGCGCGTTTGTCGCGGCATTCCTGCCCATCGTCGGCGTCGGCACCGCACTTACCTTTGGGTTGGCGGTTGGACTCGGCGTCTCCGCCGGCCGCGGTGACGTCCCGCGCCTTCCGCGGGTGTAGCAGTTCCTCTGGCCTTCAGCGTCCGGCCTCTGGCCTATTTCTTAGCAGCAGGAAACGGAGTAGCCGGCGTCGGAGGCCGAGTCGCGAGATGTTCTCTCGCCCGATCCAGTGCGTCTTCGAGAGTCATGTAGATCTGTCCGGCGCCGAGCTCCTCGTAAACGGGTGAGCGTTCCAGTGCAGCCAGCGGCTGCGCATGGATCTCGGCGATCAGGATCAGGGTGCGATCAGCCCGGCTCTGTCGCACGACATCTCTGAGCGCGCGAAGTCCCGTGGAGTCGAGCAGTGAGACGTCGCGCATGCGGATGATGAGCACCTTCGGCTTCCGCCCCACCTGTCGCAGCGTCTCCTTGAACGCCTCGGCTGCCCCGAAGAAGAACGCTCCGCTGATCTCGAACACTTCGACGCCGTCAGGCACCGATCTCGGCGTGAGCTGGTCGAGTGGGACGTCGCCTTGCTCTCGATTCTCTCGCGCCAGCTGCTGCGTAACCGCGTTGACGGCGGTGACCTCAGACATGCGATGCATAAACAAGAAAGCCGAGAGCACCATGCCGATCTCGATCGCCACCGTGAGGTCGACGATCACGGTCAGGAAGAACGTGGTCAGCAATACCGCGACATCGCTTTTTGGCGCGCGGAGCTCGTCGCGGAACGTCCTCCACTCGCTCATGTGGTAAGCCACGACGACCAGGATTGCCGCCAGCGTTGCCATCGGGATCAGCGCCGCCCACTTTCCGAAAAAGAGCGTGATGAGGAGCAGCGTGATGGAGTGCACGATTCCAGCGACTGGCGTCCGACCACCGTTACGCACATTCGTCGCCGTTCGCGCGATGGCGCCTGTCGCAGGCATGCCTCCGAAGAGCGGGCTCACGATGTTGGCGACGCCTTGCGCCACGAGCTCCATGTTGGCCCGGTGGCGTGACCCGATCATTCCGTCCGCAACAACGGCCGATAGCAGCGACTCCACCGCACCCAGGAGCGCGATGCTGAACGCCGGCGCCACGAGCGCGGTAAGTTCCTCGATCCCAAGACTCGGGAAAACCGGCGCCGGGATCGTGGCGCTGAGCGTGCCGAATCGCAATCCGACCGTATCGACATCGATGCCGGCCAGGCGCACCAATGCCGTGGTCACCAGCAGCGCCACAAACGGCCCGGGGATCCGGCGGTTCACGCGCGGCCACAGCACGATGATCGCGAGGGCGAGCGCAGCGACACCGATTGAAGCACCGCTCACCGAATCCAGGTTGCGTGAATACGCGACGATCTTCTCGAGAAAGTTCGCCGGGACGTCGCCCATGCGCAGGCCAAGGAAATCCTTCACCTGGCTCGAGAAGATGATCACCGCGATTCCACTCGTGAATCCGGTGACCAGCGGTGTCGGCACGAACTTGATGACCGAACCCAGTTTCGCGAATCCCATCGCCAGCAGCATGAAGCCGGCCATGAGCGTTGCCGCCGTCAGCCCTTCGAGCCCGTACTTCTGGACGATGCCGTAGACGATGACGACAAACGCCCCGGTGGGGCCGCCGATCTGGACTCGCGACCCGCCCAGGGCGCTGATGATGAACCCGGCGACGATGGCCGTGATGAGCCCGCGCTCCGGCGACACTCCGCTGGCAATGGCAAATGCAATAGCCAGAGGCAGCGCGACGATCCCGACAATCACGCCGGCAGTCAGATCACTGGCGAACTGCTGTCGGTTGTAGTCCTTGAGGGTGGTGACGAGTTTCGGGACGAGCACGCGCCGGGGCTGGAGAGTCAGTGGTTCTGCAGCGTTGCGCGGTGGATCTTACTAGGGCGTTGTCGAGTTGACTATCAGCGAAACCACTCCCGCCAGTCATAGTCACATGTCACGATCGCTTTCCCTGCAGGTCCTCGGCGCGCGGTTCACGATCGTTCGACTACCGGCAAACGCGGGGCTGCCGTGGTGGGCGGTAGGTTCGAAAGGCCTCCTCTCTTTCACGCGCACCGACGACGAGACCTCAGTCGTATGCGAGGCAGGGCGCGTGCCCGCAGGCGTGCTGGCGCAGGCTGGCTTTCGCGCGATCCGGGTCGAAGGAACTCTGCCCTTTCAAGCCACCGGCGTGCTGGCATCTCTCGCCAATCCGCTCGCGAACGCCGGCGTGCCGATCTTCGTAATCTCGACCTTCGCTACCGACTACGTGCTCGTGCCCGACACACGGATCCCGGTGGCGATCCAGGCGCTACGCGACGCGGGCCACTCGGTTGCGGAGTGACCCGTGTCGCGACGCGTTCAGTCGACCGTGGGGTCGACCGAGTTCTGCTTGCCGTTCTTGAACCACCAGCGGATCAGCCAATACACCAGCAGGACCGGAATCGCGATCTTGAGGACCAGTAGGCCAATCGAAAGCATCGCGAAGAAGCCGACGAGCAGAAGGATTCCAACGACGACGACGATCATGATAGGTAGCCCCACGATGGCGAGGATGATGAAAACCGGCAGCGCGAGCAGCGCCAGTACAGCCAGGACGGGCAAGCCGACAAACTTCAGGATGAACGCGATCGGAATGAGCCAGCCCAGAGACCCGAAGGTCTTGAGCAGGAGCTTGAGCAACGCCCACTTGGTCAGCAGCGACGTGATGAAAGCCCACATGCGCCCCACTCCGGGTTGGTTTGTCGACGGAGACCTTACGTGAGTCCCCGCATGGGGGTTTCTCCCCGGCTGCCCGGAGGCGGTGACCGGAGCGAGCGGCTAGGTTCAAGGTCCACCCAGCGCGCCCAGCAGATGGACCCAGAGAAAAAGCCCCGGAAAACCGACATGAAACGCGCCTGGGCGGAGGCTCGGGGGCTGATGTGGCAGCACCGGCGCTCCTTGGCCATTGGCCTTCTGCTCATGCTGGTGAGCCGGTTGGCATCGATGGTCCTGCCGTTCAGCACGAAATACATCATCGATGACGTGCTCGGCGGGCGGCAGACCGACCTCCTGATCCCGATCGCGCTGGCCGCCGGCGCCGCCACCCTCGTCCAGGCCATCACCAGCTTTCTCCTCTCGCAGGTCGTGAGCATCACGGCGCAGCGCGCCATCACGAACATGCGCATCGAGGTCGAGCATCACGTGCTGCGCCTGCCCGTCTCGTATTTCGATTCGGCGAAGACCGGCCAGCTCATCTCGCGCATCATGACCGACGCCGAGGGGGTCCGGAACCTGGTTGGCACGGGAATCGTGCAGCTCGTCGGCGGACTCTTTTCGGCCGTCCTGGCAATGGGTGTGCTCCTGTATCTCAACTGGAGCCTGACGATTTTCACCGTGGTCATGCTGGCCGCCTTTGGCAGCATGATGGCGATCGCCTTCAAGAAACTGCGCCCGATCTTCAAGGAACGCAGCATCATCAACGCCGAGGTGACCGGCCGCCTGGGCGAGTCGCTCGGTGGCGTCAGGATCGTGAAGGTCTACACGGCCGAAGCGCGCGAAGACGCAACGTTCACGTCGGGCGCCGAGCGACTCTTCAACAACGTCAAGAAGACCATCACTGGCACCTCCGCGGTCGGCTCCGGCGCCCACCTGATAGTCGGGATGATCGGTGTGCTCATCATGATCCTGGGCGGACGGGCGTACTTGTCCGGACAGATGTCGATGGGTGAGCTTATCACGTACGTCCTCTTCATCGGCATGGTGGCTGCTCCCCTCGTGGGGATTGCGTCTATAGGAACGCAGATCACCGAAGCGTTCGCTGGCCTGGATCGCATCCGCGAGTTGCGCGACGTCGCCCGCGAGGACGCCGATGACGCAAGCCGCAGCGCGATTCCCGAGGTTCGCGGTGATGTCGTGTTCGAGGATGTCTCGTTCGAGTATGTGCCTGATGTGCCCGTGCTGCGGAACGTGTCATTCCGGGCCGCGCCTGGTTCAACGACCGCGCTGGTTGGTTCGAGTGGCGCTGGGAAGAGCACGGTGATCGGCCTGGTGATGGCGTTTCACCGGCCCAAGTCCGGCCGTGTGCTGATCGACGGCGCCGATCTGGTCTCGGTGCGTCTGCGGGATTATCGCGCGCACCTGGGCGCCGTGATGCAGGACAACTTCCTGTTCGACGGGACCATCCGGGAGAACATCGCCTACGCGCACCCCGACGCGACCGACGAGGCGGTGCGCCGCGCCGCGCGCATCGCGCATGTCGACGAATTCGTCGAAAAGTGGGAAACGCAGTACGACACAATCGTCGGCGAGCGGGGAGTGAAGCTGTCGGGCGGACAGCGCCAGCGGGTCGCGATCGCGCGGGCGATCCTGGCCGATCCGCGCATCCTCATTCTCGACGAAGCGACGTCGAGCCTGGACAGCGAGAGCGAGGCGATGATCCGCGACGGATTGCGGTCGCTGCGCAGCGGCCGCACAACTTTCGTGATCGCGCACCGGTTGTCGACGATCGTGAGCGCCGACCAGATCCTGGTGATGGAGGAGGGGCGGATCGTGGAGCGCGGCACTCATTCCCAGCTGATGGCGTTAGGCGGCCGATATCGCGAGCTGTATGACCGCCAGTACGGGTTCGAGCACGACCGGTTCATCAATCCGGGCGAGGACTTCACGCCGGAGCCGGAGAACGTGCGGGAGGAAGCCCTGAAGGTGGCGGCGCCGGCTAGAAACCCCTAGCGAATAGCGATCAGCGACTAGCGATCAGCGACTAGCGATCAGCGATCAGCGAAGCCCACCGAGAAGCGATGGATCATGTTGCGTCGCCGGTCGTTGATCGCTGCTCGCTGCTCGCTGATCGCTGATGCACCTGGGACCAACCGTCCCAATGTGACCCCCGGCGCCATGGACCCGTCCCCAGTGGAGGTCCATCTTATGCGCCAGTCTACCCCACCGGGGCAATCCCCCTTCGAGTCCGCCACCGCCACGGTGCTCCAGGCGCAATACATCGCGGCCGAGCGCATCGTGAACGTCGTTCGCCTGGGTGTCCTCCTGGCGCTGGCCATCGTCGCCGCGCTCTGGGCTCCAGCACTGACGCGCGAGCTGAACCTGGTCAATGTCGCGGTCCTTTCGCCGATGCTCAGCTGGGCGGTCTTCCAACACCTCCGGTTTCATCGTCAACGACGTCCCTGGCCTCACCTGTCAGCGGTCAACACGTACCTCGACATCACGGCCGTCTCCACGCTGCTCTTCGGTTACGGGCTGCAGGGCCTTCCCGATCTCGCGGTCAAGTCGCCGATCTGGGCCGCGTATTTCTGGATCCTGGCCGCACGGCCGTTCACCGGTTCGCCCCGCCGGGCCGCGATGGCATCGGTGACGATCGCCGTGCAATACGCGGTGGTTGCGCTGTTCTTCCTGCTCACATCGCGTGTGGCGCTGTTGCCGTCTCCCCTGGAGTCCGTCATCGCGGCCGGCACGTCATGGCTGGATGAAATGGCCAAGGTGCTACTGCTCGTCGTGGGCGGAGTGGTCGTGACCTACGCCACCGCCTGGAACGAGCGGACGTTGCGCCGCGCCATCGAGACATCGCGGTCCGCCGATGAGCGATTCCGCGCCGTGTTCGAACATTCAGCAACGGGCATCGTCGTACTCGATGCCGACTCCGCCATTCGCGACACGAACCTGGCATTCGAGCAGTTCCTCGGCGCGAGCCGAACGGCGCTCGAGAATCGCCGCCTCTCCGACTTTGCGCCGCCCGAGCATGCCGACCTGACGACGGAGCTCCTCCGAGATGTCAGTTCCGGACAGCGCGACAATGGGAGTGCTGAACTGCGCTTTGTTCGCGTGGACGGCAGCGTCAGCTGGGGTGCGGTCACGGTCTCCCGGGCCGAGGACCGAAACGAATTCCGGTTGATCGCCATGGTGCAGGACATCACCGGACGGAAAGCCCTGGAGGCAGAGTTGCTGCACCAGGCGTTCCACGACCCACTCACCGGCCTGGCGAACCGTACGCGGTTTCTTGACCGTCTTGGGCACGCGATGGGGCGAGTGGGGCGCAACGGTGAGCTTCTCTCCGTGCTGTTCCTCGACCTGGACAACTTCAAGGTGGTGAACGACACGCAGGGACACGCGGCGGGCGATCGCCTGCTTGGCGTCGTGGCGAACCGGTTGCTCAACGCGACGCGCGGCTGCGATACGGTGGCACGCCTGGGCGGGGATGAGTTCGCGGTGCTCCTGGACAGTCCGAACGGTCACGAGGGGGTCGAGGTCGTGGCCCAGCGCATCACGCGTGCGCTCAAACTGCCAGTCGAGACCGATCCCGGACGCGAGGTGGTGGTGTCGGCGAGCGTGGGGATCGCGACGTGGCGGGGAGCGGAAACGCCCGGCGAGCTGCTGCGCGACGCGGACGTGGCGATGTATGCGGCCAAGGCTCAGGCGCGCGGTGCCTGGGTGCACTACGACCCGCGGATGCATGCGGCGATCGTCGAACGGGTTTCGCTCGAGGCGGACCTTCGGCGCGCGATCGAGGGGGACGAGTTGGGACTTGTCTACCAGCCGATCATCGACGTGGCGACGGGGCTGATCAGCGGCGCCGAAGCCCTGCTCCGATGGTCGCACGTGGATCGCGGCGCGGTGCCGCCGTCGGCCTTCATCCCGGTCGCCGAGGACAACGGGATGATCATCCCGTTAGGCGCCCGTGTGCTGGCCCAGGCCTGCCACCGCGCGGCGATCTGGAACGCCGCGCGTCCCGGCAGGCCGCTCACGGTGACCGTGAACATCTCGGGGCGGCAGCTTCCGGATCCCGGACTCCTGGCGGTCGTGGAGGGCTCGCTGGCGTCCTCCGGACTCGATCCGGCGTGCCTGGTCCTTGAGATCACCGAGACGGTGATCATGCAGGAGACCGAATCGACGTTGGCGCGGCTTCGGGAGCTCAAGCAGCTGGGCGTCCGGCTGGCGATCGACGATTTCGGCACCGGATACTCGTCCCTGTCATACCTGCAGCGGTTCCCGGTGGACATCCTCAAGATCGATCGGTCCTTCACCGAGGGTCTGCTGCGCGGCGATCACGAGGCGGCGTTCGTGCGCACGATCATTTCGCTCGCCGAGGCGCTCGAGCTGCGGACGATTGCGGAAGGCGTGGAGCAGTGGGAACAGTTCGAGGAACTGTCCTCGCTCGGCTGTGATGCGGTGCAGGGCTTTCTCTTCAGTCGGCCGCTGACGCCCGCCGCCATGGAGGAACTGCTCGCCTCCGATGTCGTTCGGCTCCGAGCCGCCAGTGTTGCCTGACTAGCGAGCAGCGATCGCTGCGTTCCAAGGCTCCGGCCGCAGTGGGACGATGAAACATTTCGGTTGCGGGGAGTCAATCGTGCTGCATGTTGGCCGCCATTGCTTCTGCTGCCGTCGTCGGAATTGACGCCTACCACGTCCTCGTAGAAGTCGACGTTGCCGCCGGGCTTCCACAGTGGACCATTGTGGGCCTCCCCGCCGGTGCGGTCCGGGAAAGCCGGGAACGCGTCTCGGCGGCACTCACCAATTCCGGCTTCGAGGTTCCGCCGCGCCGTGTAACTGTCAACCTGGCGCCGGCGAGCGTAACAAGTGCAAACCGCCGATTGCCGGAAGTCGATGGATCCAAACAACTAAGCGACGTGTGCGTTTCGAAAACTGAGCGTCAGCGAGCCACGGCCTGACCAATTCACGTAGCGCGGGACCAGTGAGGCGCTTCGCCATTGCCGGAAAGTCTCTCGCAAGTGCGAGGATCCGATCGCGCTCCGACTGTGCCACGGTCGCGGCTCTTCCCGCAAACTTCGTTTGCTGGGCCGAGGCTTCGCATCGCGCTAGGTCGGCTCGGACTCGCTCGAGCCGCGGCCCCGCTTCCGCCTTAGATAGCGTTCCGTCAGCCAGCAGGGCCACGAGGTTGTCACGCTGCCGTTCGAGGCGCTGGCGCTGTCTTGCGAGCGAAGCGGAGGTATCCAGCGTCCTGTTCGACAACGCACCGAGTTGCTCATCTAGTGCGCGCTCAATCGCGGTTCGAATCGACGGTCCTGCGATCTCCTTCGCGAGCAACTTGAGAACGGCCTGATCAAGAATTGCGCGACCGACCGTGCCAATCGGACCTTGGCACATCGGCACACGTGCTGTGCCGCCGGCGTCTTTGTAAAACTTCCAGTGAACGCCACCGCCGCCTGTGTACGACCGCCCGCAGTCAGAGCAGCGAACCAGCCCGGAGAGGAGGTAGTCCGCTCGTGACGCACGTGTTTGCTGTCGGTTGAGCGTCAGACGCGACTGAACCGAGTCGAACATTTCCTGCGACACGATCGGCGCATGCGCATCCAACTTCCCGAAGCTTTCTACCGGACCTGTTTCGTCGATCACGCCGGCGTGTGTGCCTCCCCGTACCTCACCCAGATACACAACGTTTCGCAGGATCGCCTGGACGGTCCGACGCGACCACGCACGCCCTGGCGCTCGCTGATCGAGCTCGCGCACAAGCGTGCCAAGGGTGTGCATACCGCTCGAGTACTGCGAGAACATCCGGCGAACGATCTCCGCCTCTGCGTCGTGAGGAGTAAGGCGGACCTTCTCGTCGCCAGCCTTCGGCACACCAACTTCGAGTGTCCGTCGCCGATCGGCCGGATGAACAACCTCGCGCCGATACCCGAAGGGCGCCTCACGCGTCCAAAAGCCCTGAGACGCGGCTCCGCGCATGCCGCGACGTGAGTTACGCATGAGGTTCCGCCGGTACTCCGACGCCTGCGCAGATCCTATCGCGCGCATAACGCTTCGCGTCGTCGTGTCCGCGCTGTCATCGTTCTCCGCGAATCGGACAACCCAACCGAATTGCCGAAGCTCGAAGCGGAGCGCCGCCGCCTCGTCAGGATCATCGAACCGGCCGAATCGAGAGTCGTTGAGCACGAGCACGAAGCCAGGCGTCTGCGACAAACGAGGCGACTCCTGGCACGTCGCGAGCAGGTCACGGAATGCCGGGCGTTTGGCAACTGTGGCGCCAGAGGCTCCCTCATCTCGATACCAACGCCCGACGGTAACGCCGAGGCGTTTCGCGAGCACTTCGATGGCAACCTGCTGATCGTGCAGCGACGTGAATACCTCGCCGGCTTGCCGCTCGGTCGAGACGCGCACGTAGCCCACGGCGTCAACGCCGGTGAGTGCACCTAACGCGAGTGACGAGCGGGCACGATGCATTAGCTGGCCTCTGGGAGCGCGCTCGCGGGATCGAGCAGATGCTCGAGCGCGAGAATCTCTCGAACATAGTTCGCTGCCCACGCGTTCACGTCAAGCGCCGTGGGCGCTTGCCGCCTCGACACAGCGACCATCGGTCGCGAACGCCGTCGCGGTTCAGGCCCGCATTGCTGCGCCACGAGTGTCTCCTGGTGAGGCTCTGAAGGTTCGGTCCCGGGTCCGCACCCGTCAAACCGCTTTCGCGTCGAGGTCATGGGCGCCTTCCGTGGCGATGTGGCCACCACCTCGCCGATCTCACCGCCAATTTCGGGAGCGGGTCATCCTCGGCCACGATTATCACCGCGGGTGGCAGCTGATTTGCGCGTGCGAGCCGGTTCGCGTCAGCCTGGTCGACCGCTTCGAATTCGATTGCGATGTCGGCAGCGCCGCGGTACGGAATCAGCGTTCCAATCACTGGGTCGGGGACCATGGCGCGGAACTTCATGCCCCTGCCCTCAGCAGGACCGGAGCCGGCGCAGATTTCTTCGCTGCGAGCTTCGGCTGCGCATCGTAGTTCCAGCAATGCCGGGTCATCAGCTGGCTAACGCTCTTCACGTTGCGATCCCCCCATTACTCCATGCAGGGGTCCCCTTACAGGACCCCCTGCTCCATGGAGTGACTCTCGGGTCACTCTACTAGAGTGAGCGTGGAGTGACATTGGAGTTTGCAGTGATGGTCTCTAGGCCGAAGATGGTGAGGCGATTCTTGGCCCCCCGCTTTCTTCCGCCGCCTTCGGCGTAACCGTTTGCCACGAGGAAGGTTCGGGCAGCGTAGAACGAGCTCTCGGGAAGCCCGGTCACCTTGCACCAGGTGTTGGTAGTGAGGCCCTCATCGAGCGGGGCGCTCCGATGGAGTGACGCCAGTGCGCGATGGCGAGGGTCGCCCGAAATCAGGCGGGACTCGTTAGGTCGCTCCATTGGAGTGACCAGGACGATCGATTCCTGGACGAGTTCGCGCCGAAGTGCAATGTCAGCAAAGTGTTCCGCGTTTTTCTGCTTTACGCAGCTCAGAGTGACCGCGTCGCCCTCTCGCTTCAGGAGGATCTGCGTCTCCATCGCTCCATCCAGGCTGTTGGAGCCCCGCGAGGTATCGCTCCCCCGTGGCGTGTGGTGCAGCACGAGGTTGGCTGGCTCCCCCGGGAGCTTCTCCCGAATGAGGTCGAGGCTCGCCACGGCCAGACCCATATCCTGCTGGCGATTCTCGTCGCCCCCAGGGATACATCGGGCGAGCGTGTCGAAGACGATCAGCGCGAGCGACTCGCTCAATGCGCTGGCGGCCTTGATGAATCCGGCGACATCGGCCGGGTCCAACAGGTTGACGACGCCAGTCAGAAAGAACACGCCGGCGCGTCGGTACTCCTCTCGCGCGTGTTTCCATGCATCGACGCGTGGCGGCAGCCCACCGAGGCCTTCCCCACAGACGTAGACAACGTCGCCGCGGACCGTTGGTCGTCCACAGAATGGCTTGCCTGTGCCAACGCACAACGCCAGATCCAGCGCGACGAACGATTTGAACGACTCCGGCTGGCCGAAGACCTCCACGCTTGAGTGGGCTTCAATCATGTCGCGCACCAGCCATGTCGGCTTCGGGAGGTCGAGCACCTGGACATCATCGACGAACCTCCAGCGCCCGCCGGCGGACACTTGGTTCGCGACGACGAGCTGAGGGCGCTCCTGCCGAGGAGATCCGGTCATCGCGCCAAGGCATCTTCGATTCGCTCGCGCCAAGGCTTCCCACGCGCAACCGCCCGCATCGCGGGGACTGGGGCGACTGCCAACGCGACGGGCGGAACCGCGCAGGTCTCACAGATCCACCGATCCCCGTACCAGCGTCCACGGGCCTGTCGACATTCCGTGCACGCGACAGCGCGTGCGTGCTCCCGTGCCTTCAGTTCTTCGCCGGCGGCACGCTTGAGTGCGTCGGAGTCGTGCACGGTGCGAGTTCCCGCGCGAAGTTCCCGCCACCAGTCCGTCAAGGCGCTCTGCGGTTGCCGCTGGGGCTTATGCAGGAACAGGATGCGCTTCGGCGACTCGTCAGGCGATCCGAACACCTCCACCAAGTCCCGTTCGGTTTCGAGTATCGGAGTGAAGGCCGGTATCGGTCCGCGTTTGATGCGCTCGAGCACGACGTTCAGGCAAGCATCGCGATCGCGAACGGCCAACGCCTCGGCGATCGGCCACGCCCGCGGATCGCGAGCACGGATCAGCGTCAGGGCATCGCTGGCGCTCTTGAGGTAGCCGGCGAGGCTCATGGCGCCTGCCGTTTCGCGGTCGCGATCGCACTCGAGAGTTCCTCAAGTTGGTCCGGCCGCGCGAGGACATCGTCGTCGGTGTGCGTCGTCATCGGGTACTCCAGTTACGACGACGCGAGCGATGTAGCACGGGTGGCACGCCCCCGAGGGCGAGGCGGGCCAATCTCGCGGCTCGACGCGCGAGAATCCCTGCGCGGCGATTCCAGGTGTGCCACTGGCGCGCGGCACGGTCGTAGTGTTTTCTTGCCATCGAACCTCCTGCCTTCTCGGGGTGGGTGATTCACTGGGTGGCCCTCTGCCGGGGGCCACTCGTCTTTGTAGGCGTAGCGTGGTGTGCCATGAGTTCGGGGTGCTTGGAACGGTTCATGCCTGGTTCGCGGCGGAGGGCTGACGGCTCCCACCTTGCTGTACAAACTCCTGCAGTGCCATTTCGTCGAAGCGAAGCGAACGACCGAGCCGGACAGATGGCACAACTCCAGTGCGTGCCAGTTCGTAGAGTCGCATAAGACTTACGCGTAGCACGGCTGCAGCTTCCTCAGGCATTAGCAGATTGGGAGGCGACGGCATCCACTTAACTCCTGTGTGGTCTGGACGAGTCCAGAATTGCCGTGTTGGTCGCCTAAGGCTAACTTTTCGTCCGGACAGTTTGCGGACGCGCCGTCCGCAATACGGACGGAGGCCTTAATGCCTGGGCGAAAGAGTCAGCGCCGATCGCATCCGAAGCGGCGAGGCGCGCAGCAAGTTTCGAGGCTGCGAGGATCGCGTGCGGTCAAAACGGAGCCTGGGAAACACGAGGCTGAGGAGGCCGCGGGACGCCGACGCAGGCAACAGTGGCTCGAAGTGATCTGGAAACGCTCTACAGACGAGAAGCTTCGAGCCGAGATCGAACGTCTTGGCGGCCGACCCTCAGTCATCCGGGCCACCGGGCTTCCCAAGCAGTCCCTGAGCGACATTCTGAATGCCGAGAAACAATCTCTGCTCAGCTTTGCGGACGCGGCCCTGATTGCCCAAGACGGGAGGTTTAGCCTCGACTGGCTAGCATTTGATTCCCCTGAAATGCCCCTCGCGCGAGATCCAGCGGGGTCACGGCCGGAAAAGACGTTTGAGGTGGAACTGCGCAATCGCGTTCTCGCCATCGTTTCGAGGAGCTGTGGGATTGACCGGGCGGCCGAGCGATCTGATCGCAAGTTCGACGGAGACGACTTCGAACAACTCGACAGAATGATTCCGGGCGGCGATCTGCTGATCGATCTCTTAGTCCGAACGTTCAGTGGTCGCTGGGCGGACGTTCAGCGTACGTTTCCCCGTGCGGTCGGTCGCGCGCTTCAACGCCGAGGGGCGCGTTAGCAACCGCGAATTCCTGACCGCCCTCCATGGAGGTGATCTTCCGCGGTCGGCCCATGTGATCGATTCTCGGCCCGTGTCAGGTTCTGTCAGGTCGGGAGCTCTCCAGCAAATGGATCTCCGTCATTCGATGCGACCGGCGAGGTCGACCCGGAGCACTTAGATACCCCTGTTTGTACAAGGCGTGGTCCAATGCGATGGCCGCAAAGTGGCTTCGGTGGACCGCTGGCGCCAACTACCTCGGCGTCGTAACATGACTCCGACTACCCGTGGGCGGAGTGGACCGAATGAACTCGCTTCCGTTGCCGCTCTTGACAGCCGTGATCTCTCTGATCGCCGCGGCCTGTGTGACCGCGAGGCCAACCGTCTACAGCCCGGCTCCGCTCCGAAGCGTTGCTACTTGGGACATCGGGTTCGCTTACGAGTCCGGTGCCGCCGCGGAAACTCGGGATAACTCGGGCAGACGCGAGGCGACCGTGATACGCGGCGGCCAGCCCATCCGTAACCTGCAGCTACGAGACAATATCTTCTTCATCTTGCAGGACAAGTATCGGCTGTCGGTCACCAAAACCGGTACGCCAACGGACGGAGCGATAAAGCTGGTTCCGGTCGACTTCCTCGACGGAGGGTTCAAGACCCTAGATGTGCGCTTTGAGCACGCCGAGGGCAAAGTGCTGGCCCGTTTGCAGATTCAGAACTCGGACCGCAATTGCTGCTTCAAGAACGATGAGAAGTTCGCTGAATATGCAGCCGAGAAGATCGCAGAGCTCCTGGCCTCCGCAGGTAGGCAGTAGCTTCGGGACTGCGTGGCGGGCTGCCATCCGCGGCACCCCCCTAACGTGCCGTTGGAGCTCTCCAGCGAATGGATCTCTCGCCGATCGGGTCGCTCGCGGGGGGGGGAATCGGCTCCGGCTTGTCTAAGTCGCGCCGGAGCTTCTTGACCTCGAGCCAGACCGCGGCTCTCATGCTGTCGGTCGGCGTGCTCAGATCCTTCCGGAACATCGGCCGCACCGTCGTGAGCACGAGCTCGCGGATCAACTTCCGATCATCGCCGGTGAACTTGAGCGAATCGGCCACGTCGACGTACACGCCGAACGCTCGATCGTAGAACTCGTCACCCCACAGCCGGTAGCCGCGCGCGATCGGCTTAACGAGAGCTCGCATCTCCGCGTCACGCGGCTCCTCGTCGACCTCGAAGAGTAGGCGCAGCGGCCGACTCGCTTCCTTCCACAGGCTGTCGGCGGGCGCACCGGACACCCGGGCACTGTCGAGTGCTTCGTTGAGGATGTCGGTCGCTCGATCGGCGTACTTCTTTGCTGCGAGGTCTCGTCTCTCGCGTTCTAGTGCGGCGCGTTCACTGCTGAGGCTCGCGCGTTCCCTGGCGGCGCGCGCTTCCATGCCTCGGCGTAGTCCATCAAAGAACCCATCGACCGCTGTCTCAAACGATCCGCGGCGGTCAGTCGGCTCGGTCTCGCACTCGATTCCGCCGGTCGGATAGCGCACGGGCCGGCAGCGCGTTGTGGTCGACTGCGCTGACGCTTCCGCGGCGACGAGCGCGAGTAGCAAAACGAGGCGCGCGGTCATCCGGGTTTCCTCCCTGGCCATGAGTTCCGTGAATGTGGTCCGCAGGGGGGCCGTCGGCTATGCCGCCGCTGATGCAGCTCCGTCGGCAATCAGCATTTGTGGCCGCAGTTCGCGCCGGAGCCTCACTCCCGGACCATGGTTCGAGGCCGCCGATACGCTGCTGTCGGCGTCGGGCCGACTCTACAACCTACTGGACAAGCCACACGAGTCCGATGTTGATGATGTCTACGACGCCCTTTGGCGAACGCTCGCGGCGTATTCCTCGGGAGCGCGTTTCGTCAACCGGGCGCGAATAAGAATCGTCAATATCGATTCGACCTTAAATCGCGTGGCGGAAGACCGACGCCTTCAGCGTTGGTACCGCGAACATCGAAGAATCGCCCGCGTGTCGCGCTGCCTGAGAGGCCGCTCCGGCGATGGGCGGTCCGTTATCGTGCCGCCTAACCTTGAGCGCATTCGCTTCGATGGCGACCACTCTGAGGAGCTACCGCCACCGCCTGAGAACTCCGCGCCCTTCCGGGACGGAGGCGGCGCATGATCTACTTCGAGGGCTTGGCTGGCGGTTTGCCGCGTTTCCCGGGCGGCCCTTTGCGCTCGCCGTCCCGATCGCAGCGCGGCCCGCCGCGGCCTCTTCTCGGCCATGACAGAAGGAGTGCAGCGGGACCCGGCATCAGTCAACCTGCTCGTCAGGCGGTAGCGTGTGGTCGTAGCGCGTTCCGCGTTTCCAGATGTCTCCAGCGTCGTATTCCTCGTTTTGTGCACGGCCCAACCCACGCGACGGGTGGGGCCCGGTGTCCGCGTGCGCTTCGCCCACTGGGTCAAGGATGTCGAGTGTCGCCTCCAAATCCTCCCAGGCGTCAAGGAATGCGGTCGAGAGCCAGTTTGCCGGCACTTCCACGCTCGCCCGAAGTCGCCGCCGTGAATCAATGGCAAGCAGGACCGAGCCAGTCACAGATTCGGACGCAGCCCAAGGAGCGATCCGCACGCCACGCGGCGAACAGTCCGCCTCTTCCAGCGGGCGATCGTCGTCATATTCAGGAACCCGTTCGAGTACGGCGAACTCGATCATCGCGTTCAGTCGCCTGTGCGAGTCGATCTCGAGCAAAAGCCCCTTTCCGCTCTCGGAGAGGAACGGAGCGACGTGCAGGCCCGCATCGAGCCTACCTACTCGTACAGTGCGCAAGTAATCGTTCATGGAGTGGCCGCCGTAGTCGCTGAGAAACTCCTGCTTTGCGAAGCGATACGCGACCTGAAACACTTCAGGCCCAAACTGCCGCGCCACCCCTAGGAGCGAGTCGGCAAGGGAAGGGTTCTCAGCTTTCCAGACGACGTGACGGGCGAGAAAACAAAGCCGCCTGGCCAGCGTGGCCGCATTGGCTGCGGTCACTGGCCGCGAACCGTCAGCCCAGCCGTTGAGTGTAGTCGTGCGCACGCGCAGCTCACTGGCGATCGCTGCGGCAGCCTGACCCGCTTGATTCATCACCTGGATTGCCGATCGAACAACGGAGGCGCCCACACGTCTTTCGGTCTTCATTGGGGACTTCATTCGGCATCTCCTTTGCCATGAGATCGAAGGATGGCGATCGCTTCGGCGGAGTAGCCCTGGCGGTTGCCGTGACGAACTTTCGGCGATGGACGTATCGAGCTGGTCACCGTCAAGATGAGGGGCGCCGGCGCCGACGTCGCCACGCCCTGAGCTTCCCGGATCCTGTGCCACTCGCAGACGTCGCCGATCGCGCCAGCGATGCATCGAGGGCAGCCCGCCGGCACTTCGACCAAGCGGAACTCACGGCGCGCCATCCAGCTGCGCGTCGGATACGGCTCGTTCTTGTTGAGCAGCTCGACCTGGGCCGCACAATCGGCGCGGCAGCTGAACGGCACCGTCAGCGTCCAGGGGCGCCACTCGGCCCGTTCGCACTCACGGCTTTGGATCTGGAACAGGACCCGCATTTTCCGGCTCCTTGCCGGTGAGCACTGGGCTCTCCTATCTTCCCGATGCCACCGGCCAGCTGGTTGGTGTTGCGGGGTCCGGTCTACTTTCTCAGGGAAGCCGGGCCCCGTTCTTACGTGGCGAATGATATAGCATCCTATAACGCCTGTCAAGGGATGCTATAACACCAAGCTTGCTTTAACGCTTGCTTTGGGTTACGTTCGCCCCATGCGAGAGGCGGCGACGATGACGGTTCTGTTCCGGCTCGGGGAAGTCCTCGAAGCGGCCGAAATGAGCCAGCGCGAGCTGGCGAAACAGTCCGGCGTTTCTCTCGTCACCGTGAACGCGATCGCGAATAACAAGACGACGCGCGTCGACCTCGCGACCTTGGACGCGATCTGCAAGGCGCTCGGCTGTGAGCCTGGCGAGCTGCTCGAGCGGACCGGGAAGGGGAGAAACCGATGATGCCGAGAGGAGCGATTGCGTTTTTAGCGTTGCTGCTCTCGCCCGTTCAGCTTCAAGCACAGGCCGGCGACGCTGAAACTGCCGCAGCGCTGAAGTTCGAGAGACGAGTCAATCACTTGGTGGACTCGCTCAGTGTGTCCCGACTCATTCGGTATTTGCCGCCGGCAGCGGCTGCAGGAAAGTTCGCGAAGCGCACGTGCGTGCTTTGGGGAGCGAAAGTGGACGTGCGGAAAACGCAGTCGCTTCTGGCACCCTTGGAAGGGCAGGTACAACTGACCCTCGATCAGGTGTTTAACGGATTGCACGACGATTCACTTTCGGCGCAACGGAGCAGTGGTGGTGAGTCGAGGCCTCGTTTTCGAATCAGCCTCACGTATCGACTCAGGAGCCAGGATCCAAGCTGGCGACTGCAGAAGGGCACAATCGCCTTCGACCGACCGCTCACGAGAACGGAGCAACACATCTACGGTACGGGGCAGGAACGGGTACTTTGGAACCCTACGTCTCTGGGAGACACTATGGCGGTCCGCGAATACGGCGACTGCTTCCCCGACGCGGCGTGGCGGGAGATCTACGCGCGCTAAGGTTGACGCGGGTGGTGACGGCTGTGACGGAAAATCGGCCGGCCAAGCGATGATTCACCGCGCCATCGGCCGAGTCCTATGACCACGAGTAACCGCGGCCGACTCAGACAGCTTGTTGGAAATGCGACCGCGCGCCTGGCGGACGGCGTCACGTGGCTCGTGGAGTTCGGCAACGCTGCTGTCGGTAGAGTGCGTCAGTCGGGCGCCGTTATCGCCGAGAAGGTGCGACACGTTGCTTCCGTCGTTGCAGCGCGAGCGAGACGGGTGGCCCAGGTCATTGCCAGGGCGAAGTACGCGGGCGTGTTCTTCGGAGGGCTGGCCGCGGCTGTGCTCATCGGATGGGCGCTCGCCGCCAGGGGTGCCGACGGAAATGTTGTGGATCTGCTGAGCGTTCTCCGTGCCGCCGCAGTGCCGCTCCAAATCTTTGGCGCAATTGAGGTGTGGCTCGGCATGAGGCAGCTCCTCGAGGAATTCGGCATCCCGCAGCCGGGTCAGCGCATCCGCGATTGGGGAAGGCAGCTGCTGGCGGCATTCCGAGCACCGGTGCCCGTCGTGCTCACGCCAGGCCCGGGGAGAATGTCTTGGGGAGGGCTGCAGGGGACGCTGACGATCAAGCCGGCGCCACCGACGACGCTCGAGGAGCGTGTCCGCCAACTCGAGGAGGCGCTGCGGACGCTGCGCTCCGAATACGAGGCGAAAGTGCTTCAGTTGGGGGCGGATCTCTCTCGACTGAAGGATGAGCTGCAGCGCGAACGGAACGAACGGCTCGACGGGGACGCCAACGTGCGGGGCCTCGTTAAGCGCGTGTCGGTCGGCGGAGTCGACAAGCAGTTGATCGGCCTTTTGTGGGTGATAATCGGGACCATCTTGTCGGGTCTTTGAGCCCGTCTCCCCAACGAGGCGGCGAGAACTGGACACGGGCCGCGAAACGTGACTCGCTAAGGCTCGAGGCCGAGCTCTCCCTGTAGGCCATAGCCCGGGGCGCAGATTATCAGTGGCGGAGAACCGCCAACCTTGCCGCTGAGCTTCACCAGGCGCCCATCGCCAGTATCGAGGTACTCGGCGTTCGCTGCGAGCGCGGTCGCGACATGCACGGCGTCCCGTGGATCGACGCTGCAGTCCCACACGACGTCGCGAGCCATGGTCGCGATCCGATCGTCGACGTTGACGATCAGAAAGTAGGGCTGCTTGAAGAACTGCGCGATCTTCGTCGAGTGCTCTTTCTTGATCGGCGGGTGTCCACGGAGGTAGAGCACCTCGACGAGTGCCAGCGCGGAAACGACGATTTCGAGACGGCCGGCCGCGGCTTCAGCGAGTACGAGCTTGCAGCCATCCTGGTGCTTGGATTCTGAATTCAGCCAAGCAAGACAGGCCTGCGAATCCCAACAGCGGCGGGGAAGCTCAGCCACTGCCGAGAATTCCGCGAACGTCCTCCGCCGTCGGCAGCTCGGAGCTGTCGAGTTGTGGCTCGAGAGACTTCACGTCGATCGACTTCGGGAATCCCTCTGTGGTTTCCCAAATGACGCCTCGCACAATTACCCGCCGCCGAAACGCGTGGAGAGCGGCGTCAACCAATTCCTCAGGGATGTTGCACTGCACGCGAGTACCGCGAAGGGGCTCCTCGACGAAGAGCTCGACGCGTTGCTTTTCTGCGATTCCGACGAGTCGCCCCTCGAGTGAGCCAAGGCTCTTGCGGCGGCCGG
>CAZSNV010000032.1:0-27409 GCA_964608035.1 uncultured Gemmatimonadaceae bacterium
GTTTCGAGCGATCGCTCTGGAATGCGCGCGATGGCGATGATGCCCTGTGGGGACTCGGTTTCGGCGGCGCTGCGGAATTCCTTCTCATCGACCTCCGACACCTCGAGTCCACGCGACCGGGCCGCGGTCAGCAGCTCCACACCTCGTGGAGAGTCGATCAGCTTCGGAGCGACGAGCAGGCCATTGATCGAGAGATTCGAGCGAAGAAGTTCCTCGACCGCCCTGATCCCTTCGACGACAAACACTCCCTCGCGTTCACGAGCTTTCCTTCTGCGAAGATCGCGGGCGAGGGATAACAATCTCATGACGGGGGACGGGAGACGGGTGACGGGAGAGAGCGCTGCTCAAATACGGCGGACAAACTCCATGGCTATCTTCTCGAACTTTTCACCTGCCGCCTTCGTGACTTCCAGGACTTCGGCGTGCGAAATGGGCTGATCGCTCAATCCTGCCGCCAGATTCGTTATGCAGCTCATGCCGGCGACGCGCATGCCGATGGCGCGGGCGACGATCACCTCGTGCACGGTGGACATTCCCACCGCGTCGGCGCCGAGTCGTTCGAGCATCCGTACTTCGGCGGGTGTCTCGTAGCTTGGGCCGCTCAGGCCGAAGTACACGCCCTCGGTCACTGGAACGCCCGCAGCAGCAGCGCTTTCGGTAAGCAGCGCGCGCAGCGCGCGATCCCATGGATCAGACATGTCGGGAAATCGCTCGTCGCCGGCGACAACGGGACCGGTCAGCGGATTGTGCCAGGTGAGATTGACGTGATCGCGGATGATCATCAGGTCGCCGGGTGTCATCGATCGCCGGATCCCACCCGCCGCGTTGGATAGCAGCAGCGTGTTTGCGCCCAACGCATGCAGCACGCGCACCGGGAATGCCGCCGCCGCCGCGGAGTGTCCTTCATAGACATGGAAGCGCCCCACCAGAGCGATCACCGGACGACCGGAGAGCTTCCCCACGATGAGCCTGCCCAGATGACCGGGAACGGTTGGCGCGGCGAAGCCGGGGAGGTCCGAGTACGGAATCGAGCGCGGCTCCTCGATCCGTTTGGCCAGTCCACCCAGGCCCGAGCCCAGCACGAGGCCGGCGACGGGCGAGTCGACGCTGATCGCCTCACGAACCTGGCGCGCGACATCCTGCGCCAACGGAAGATCAGAACTCGGCAGTGTGATCACGCGACCGGCCTGCGCAGCGTTTCAATGGTTTCGTTGGCGCGAGAGATCAGCGCCTGCCGCTCACTCCACGGTAGGAAGGCGCTCTCGAATCCGTTCAACGCCATGCGCGCCAGGTCGTCGAACCCCAGTCCGAGACTGGTGGCCACCTCATATTCGCCGATCAACGTCGTGCCGCTCATGAGCCGATTGTCCGTGTTGAGCACGACGTTCAGCCCGCGACGCAGGTATTCGGGGAGCGGGTGCGTTTCGAGCGACGCGGTGGCATGTGTCTGGACGTTACTCGTCAGGCAGACTTCGACCGCAATCCGGCGGTCGTTCACGTACTCGGTGAGCTCCGCGTCCTCGATGAGCCGCGTGCCGTGGCCGATGCGATTCGCGCAGCAGGCATGAACCGCCTCGCGTACCGACCCGGCCCCGTCTCCCTCTCCGGCATGACAGGTGCACGGCAGATCGTGATCACGGGCGTGGCGGAACGCGTCCGAGTGCGCCGACGCCGGATGACCAAACTCGGCCCCGGCCAGGTCGAACCCCACGACGCCGCGCCCGTGGAAATCCACCGCGAGTCGCGCCATCTCGAGTGAAGACGACGGCGGCTGCGTTCGCAGCGCGCACACGAGAATGCGAGACACGATGCCGTGGTCGCGTTCGGCGCGAGACAGGCCGTTGATCGCCGACTCGAGCGCCTGTGCCGCCGCCAGGCCGTTTCGGGTGCAGAGGTTCGGCGCGAAGCGCACTTCGAGATACCACACCCCCTCATGCCACGCGTCCGTCGCCAGTTCGTACGCCACGCGCTCGAGCGACTCCGCCGTCTGCATCACCGACAGCGTCGTCGCAAAGCGCGCCAGGTACTCTTCCAGGTTGTGGGCGTCACGCACAACCATGTAGTCGCGCAGCGACTCGGCATCGTCCCGTGGCATGGTCACACCGTACTCGCGGCCCAATTCCAGCAGCGTTTCCGGGCGGACCGAGCCATCCAGGTGACAGTGCAGTTCAGCTTTTGGAAGTCGCTCGATCAGGGCGCGCGTGATGACCGTCATTCCGTTGCCGCACCGCGGCGGCGTCCCGAGACCAATCGCACGATGCTTCCGGTCACGAGGACCGTCGATGGGTCAATTGGCAGTCCGCGGCTGTCGGTGAGGGCGCGATCGCCAGCCGTGACCTGGTCCGCCGCCGCGGAATCCCAGGCCCGCACCGCATCGAGGGCACTCGCGCCGGCCGGAACGTCTACGCCACGCCCGTTCACGTATGCGCGGATCGAATCACTCATCGACTCACTCACGGGACGCGAAGAATGAGGCGTTCGTCGCGCGGTGCGCGGACGGGGGATCCCTTTCGAACCCATTCAATGAGCGCGTCGATGTCGACGATGCCGAGCTCCTCGACGCGTTGCACGCCCTCAGTGGCTTGCAAGCCATCGCCGTTGGCGTGCAGAAAATCGCTGTAGACAAAGCGGTAGTTCTGCGTGTCCACCAACGGACGGCCGTCACTCATCGTCGCGCTGATAATTCGGCCGCCGGCCGCCCGAGTGGTGTCATAGGTGACGACGATGCCGCTCAGCCGCGCCCGCAGTTGTGGCTGTCCAATGGCCGTTTCCAGCCACGCCCGCAGTCCGGCGCCGCTGATCGTAAGGCGGACCAGCATGTTCCCGAACGGCGCGACCTCGAACAGCTCACCGTACGTGACGGTGCCGCTGTCGAGCGACGCGCGGACGCCGCCGCGATTCATGACACCGACTTCCCCACCGCCGGCAGCCCGGTACGCGTCAGCCATGAAGTTGCCCAGCACCAGTTCGGACATCGGCTCGGCGACGGTGGCAATCGGCCGGTTCACGATGGCCTGTAGCGGCGCCACGACTGCCCGGACGAGCGAGTCGATGGCCGGATCCGGCGCGATTCGATCCGGCAGGACGTCGCGCAGCACGACCACCGGCGCGGCCCCGGATAGCGACACATCAAGCACGCCTAACGCCGACCCATGCGACCGCGCCTGGACGATCGGGATATGGTTGATCACCGTGGTGAGCGGCGAGTGCGTGTGGCCGCTCACAATGGCGTCGACGGACTCGGTCAGGTCGCGCGCGAGTTCGATGATCTCGCCGTCACAGCTTGGCGTTGGGGTCGCCTCGCAGAATCCGCCGGCGTGCGCCACCACGACGACCAGTTGCGCGCCACGCGCCCGCAACGCCTTCGCGCTGCGGTTGACGACCGGTACCGGGTCAACGAAGCGCAGGTCGCTGACGTTCGACGGTTTCGTCGTTGTCGGCGTGGCGACCGTGGCGATGCCGACGATTCCCACGCGGACACCTCCCGTCGTGACGATCGTGTCGTCGGGAATCCACGCCACGTCCCTCCCCAGGGCGTCGGTGACGTTGGCGCCCAGAATCGGATAGCTGGCCTCGCGCATGCGGGCGCGCAGGGTGTCCTGCCCCCAATCGAACTCGTGATTGCCTAACGCGGCGGCGGCCCGGCCGAGCCGGTTGAACAACGTGACGACCGGCCGGCCGTAGCCGAGGTTGGAGGCCGGCGTCCCCTGGAACTCGTCCCCGCCATCGAGCAACAGCGTGGTGCACGACGGCGCGCGGCACTCCGACCGGGCACGGGCGATCTCCGCGGCGAGGGTCGCGGCGCCCCCTCGGACCACACCCCGCGAGTCACGGCGCGGTTCGAGGGCTCCGTGGAAGTCGTTGGTGGCCAGGATCCGAAGCCACCGCCCGTTCGCGAGGTGCGGGCTGGCCGCACTGGGCTCAACAGCGGCTGTCGGTCGCGCCGGACCTCGCGCACACGCCGCCAGCGCGGTGAGCGCCAGGATTCGGAACCTGCGAAGGGGCGCGGGCATGAAGGGATTCTGTGGCCTGGGACGGTTGCCTGTGGCCTGTTTTGCTGAATGATTCTAGTCCCTTCCCTTAACAGTCGCGAGCGGGAGAAAGCCTTTATTGACTGGCGCTTGCGACCTGCTGACCTTCACGGTCGGTGGGCCGGCGAGCATCATGACGGGTGAATCGTGGTCCGCTACAAGTGCGAGGGTGTTTTCTCCCATCCGCCATCCGCGCTCCGACATCCGATTACAGTGCCCCGATACAATAACGTGACAGCACATACGCTTTTATTTGCAACGCTGCCAGCGCATCGTCCCCGGCGATCAAACCCTTTCGGCGCTGTCCCGTGAAACCGCTGATCATTGGCATTGCGGGCGGTACCGGATCGGGAAAGACCACCGTGGCGCGGAAGATCGCGAAAGCCTTACCCGACTCGTCGGTCCCCGGCGCGTCGGTTGTGTTCCTCGACATGGATGGTTACTACCGCAACTTCGCCCATCTTCCGATGGACGAGCGGCGGCGGATCAACTGGGATCATCCAGAAGCGTTTGACCTCGATCTGTTCGCGACGCACCTGCAGCAGCTGGGACGTGGTGAACCGATCGAAAAGCCCGTGTACGACTTCGCGACGCACCTGCGGAGCCCGCGCACTGAACGCATCACGCCGGCGGACGTCGTCGTGGTGGACGGGATCCTGTTGTTCGTGGACGAGCGAATCAGGGCGCTGTTCGATGTGAAGGTGTTTGTCGATGCCGACCCGGACATCCGGCTGATGCGACGCATCCAGCGCGACATGTCCGAACGAGACCGGCCGCTGGAGGAGATCCTGCAGCAGTATCTGAAAACGGTGCGACCGATGCACCAGCAGTTCGTAGAGCCCGGCAAACGGTACGCCGATATCATCCTCCCGCGGGGCGGGGAGAACGCCGTCGCCATCGAGATGATCCTCACCACGATCCAGCGCCGCCTCAACGCGCGACGGGCATGACCCAGAACGGCACTGCGGGTGGAGAACGCATCCTCGTTGTCGACGACGAACCCGATATCGTCGCCCTCGTCGTTTATCACCTGGCCAAGGCGGGCTTCCGGATTTCCACGGCGAGCAACGGCGCGGATGCACTCCGGATTGCGCAGCAGGACCGGCCGGCGCTGGTCGTTCTCGATCTCATGCTGCCCGGCATGTCGGGACTCGAGGTGCTCGACCAGCTCCGAGCCGATGAAGCCTGCCAGGACATCGCGGTCCTGCTCCTCACCGCCCGTCGCGAAGAACCCGACCGGATCAAGGGGTTGTCGTCGGGCGCCGATGACTATCTCACCAAGCCGTTCTCGCCGCAGGAACTCGTGCTCCGCGTTCGCAACATCCTTCGCCGGATGTCGCAGGTTCAGTCCGGGCTTCCCGATGTCGTGCGTGTGGGTCCCATTCACATTGATCGCTCGGCCCACCGAGTCACCGTTGAAAACGCGGAACTCGATCTCACACCGACCGAATTCAAGCTCCTCGTGACCCTGGCCGAGCGCCGGGGGCGCGTGCAGTCTCGGGCGCTGCTGCTCGAAATTGTCTGGGACGCGGCTCCGGACATCCAGACGCGCACCGTGGACATGCACGTGCAGCGACTACGCACTAAGCTTGGAGCGGCGGGAGAGTTGATTGAGACCGTCCGCGGATTCGGATACCGCCTGCGAGCCGCCCAGCCGCGTAGCGCTTGAGCCTTACCCAACGCCTGATCGTTGGTTCGCTGCTCGTTTGTGGGGTGTTCGTCGTCCTGACCGTGGCCAGCCTTGATTGGCGGCTTCGCAACAGGCTGCGCGAGGAAAGCGCGACCGAACTCCTGCGCGAGGCAAGGCTCGTTGGCGCCCAGTGGCGGGATGGCCTCGACGCAGACTCGCTCGCCGATGCGGCCGGAGCGGCCCTCTCGCATCGCGTGACGCTCGTGACCCCCGACGGTAGGGTGGTCGGTGATTCCGAGTTCGATGAGCCGGCGCTGAGCCGCCTGGAGAACCACAGCTCGCGGCCGGAGATCAGGGACGCCCTCCGCTCCGACAGCGGTTCGTCGGTCCGGGACAGTCCATCGGCCGGCGACGAAGAGCTCTATGCCGCGGTGCGTACGGGCAGTGGCATCGCGCGCGTATCGCTCCCCACGCGCGCCCAGGAGTTGATCGTCGATCGCCTGCAACGCGACGTGTTGTTTGTCTCCATCGGCGCCACGTTGCTCGCGCTGTTGATGTCGGTCTTCGTTGCCCGCTCTGTTTCGCGGCCGGTCCTGGAGTTGCGCGATGACGCCAAAGCCATAGCCGCGGGCGACCTCGAACGGCGCCCGTCGCTCAACGCCAGTGGCGAGGTTGGCGAGCTCGCGACGGCATTCTACCAGTTGGCCGAGCAGCTCAGCACGCGACTTCGCGCGCTCGAAGCCGACGATGCATTGCTCCGGGCCCTGATGGACTCCCTCAATGAAGGCGCGGTCGCCTTCGACTCGCGCCAACAGGTCGTTCACGTCAACGCCCAGGCGCGCCGGCTGCTTGGCGTGCGTGACGCCGTTCCCTTCCCCGCCGATCAACTGCCGCGTGAACGAATCCTTCGTTCGGCGATCGCGGCCGCCATCGCGGGTGAAGCAATCGACGGGCTGGAGGTCAACATTGCCGGACGAACCGTCACGCTGACCGCGCGCCCCCTCGCGTCGGGCGGCGCGGTGCTGGCACTGTTCGACCTCACGCCGCTCCGAAGGTTGGAGACTGTTCGCAGCGACTTTGTGGCCAACGTGTCGCACGAACTCAAGACGCCCCTCACCGTCGTCGGTGGCTTTGCCGAAACGCTCGGCGACGATGCGCTCGAACCCGAGGTGCGGCGTCAGTTCGCATCGGCGATCCTGTCCAACACGCGGCGCATGCAGCGCATTGTGGATGACCTGCTCGACCTGTCGCGGATCGAGTCAGGCGGCTGGACGCCAAACCCGGCGACGATCGACATCGAATCGTTGGCACTGGATGTCCTTGCTGGAATGCGGACTCGCGGTGCTGCCAAGGGAATCGCACTCCGGGTCGACGTTCAGCCCCAGTCGATGGCAATCGAAGCGGACCCCACCGCGTTGCGACAGGTGCTGACGAACCTTGTCGACAATGCGGTTCGGCACACGACGGCGGGTGAAGTGGTGGTTCAGGCCCGCGCGTCAAACGAAGGGATTGCAGTCAGCGTGAGGGACACGGGCGCCGGCATCCGGACTGAGCATCTGGCCAGGATTTTCGAGCGATTCTATCGGGTCGATTCAGCGCGGACGCGCGACGAGGGAGGCACTGGACTTGGCCTCGCCATCGTAAAGCATCTGGTCGAAGCGCACGGCGGTCGGGTAAAAGCCGCCAGCGAACCGGACCGTGGGACGACAATCGAGGTCTGGTTTCCGCAGCGCATCCAGCCTAACGGCAGGGTTTGAGACTCGCGACGTGAACGTGACCGCGCGACTGCAACGCGCGTGACGCTGTAACGGCAGTCTCAAATACCTCCGGGACCAGTCGGGATAGCACTGCCGATTCAGCGGGGCTGCCGTGACGGATTCGTTGCAGTTCTGTGGGAATCCCGAGACGGGGTCGAGGCAGGCTTAATGCGATCCGTGACAATCGGATACGCAATTCCTCCACTCCCACGCCCGTTTATGAATCGCCTCCCGCGAATTGTGTTGCTGCTACTGACGCTTGCGACGCTGCCCTTGAGCGCCCAGGAGCCGGCGGCAACTGGACCGACTGGAAGAATCGTCGGACGGATCGTCGATGCCCAGAGCGGTCAGGGGATCGCGCACGTCGCCGTTCAAGTGGTCGGTACACGGCTTGGCGCCATCTCCGGCGTCGACGGGCGCTACACCATCACGCGCGTACCCTCCGGGACCGTTACCCTGCAGGCGCGCCTGATCGGTTACCAACCGAAGACCGTCACTGGCATCATGCTGACGGCTGACAAAAGCCTCGAGCAGAGCATCTCGCTCGATCAGTCTGCCGCAATCCTCGCCGCCACCGTTGTCTCAGCATCGAACGAGCGCGGCAGCGTAAGCGAGGCGCTGAACACCCAGAAGACCGCGACCGGAATCGTGAGCGCGGTGACGGTCGAGCAGATCTCGAAAAGTCCCGACAGTGACGCCGCACAGGCCGCGCAGCGCGTGAGCGGCGTAACCCTGCAGCGCGGCGGAACGCTCTTCGTTCGCGGTTTGGGCGAGCGCTACACCACGACGCAGCTCAACGGAACACGCGTCCCGAGCCCGGAGCCCGAAAAGCGGACGGTGCCGCTCGATCTGTTCCCGTCCAGCCTTCTGGAGACAATTACTACTGCCAAGACATTCACGCCGGATCAGCAGGGGGACTTCAGCGGCGCGCAGGTCGAGATCAAGACCCGCGAATTCCCGGCGATTCGTCAGTACAGCCTTTCGATGACGGCCGGCTACACGGCCGGCTCGACGGGCAGCGACGTGCTTTCGGCGTACAGCGCCGGTGGCGAGCGCTTCGCCAGCGTTGGTGCCAAGCGTGACCTGCCCTCGATCATCCGTTCGCTTGGGAACCTCCAGGGGATCAACCTCAACCAAGGGGACGAAAACCTCCTGATCAATCAGTTCCGGAATGCCTGGACGCCGGGCACGTCGACGGCATCGCCTAACAGCTCCACCTCATTCTCAGTCGGCGGCAACGACCCGGTGTTCGGACAGCGCATCGGGTACCTCCTCTCCGCGACCTTCTCCCAGTCAACGGAACTGCGCAGCGGACTGGTTCGTGCGCAGGCCAATCGCGGCAATGAGCCGGGGAGCACAGTCGAGCAGGATCGTTTCGAGGGTGAGTCTGGCAGCACGGGAGTCATGTGGGGCGGGCTGGCGAACTTCAGCACGCTGATCGCCGGCCACTCACGCCTCATGCTCAACAACACGTACAGCCGGACCGCGGACAACGACGCGCGGCGCGAGTTCGGATTCTTCGAAAACGAGAGTTTCAACGCCCGCATCGATCGCCAGCAGTACGTCGAACGCGCGATGCGCTCCACACAGGTCGCAGCCGAGCACCAGTTTGGTGAGCAGCACCGCGTTGACTGGGCGGTGACATCGAGCGGTGTGACTCGCGACGAGCCGGATCGGACGGAGTTCGTCTATGTTGTCGAGCCCGGATCAAATGGGACCGATGTTCTACGGTGGCACAACAGCTCCAACGCTGGCGCCGTTCGCACGTTTTCAGCGCTTTCGGAGGACAATCGCGAAGGCCGCCTGAACTACCAGCTCAATTTCTCCGCGCTCAGACGGCAGCACTTCCTTAAGGTCGGCGCGTTGCATCGCGAGACCGATCGCAACGCCGATACGCGCGCTTTTGCGATCACGGCGCCCACCATCAGCAACGCCATTCGTGAGCTTCCGCCCGAGCAATTGTTCGACGGTCGCCTGACGGGTCCGACGGATTCAGCGCTCCACATAATCCCGTTGGCACAAGGTGGATCGTACAGTGCGAACGACAAGCTCTCGGCTGGCTACCTGATGGCAGAGGTAGGCCTGACGGATCGCGTCAGGTTCATCACGGGCGCGCGGTACGAAACGGACAAGCTGGTTGTCGACGCCACGTCGACGCTTGGTCAGCCGGTTCGCACCGGGAATGACTGGTCTGACTTGTTGCCATCTGCCGCTCTGAACATCGAACTCACCGAGTTCCAGAACCTGCGCCTGTCCGTTTCCCGGACTCTCGCGCGCCCCGAATACCGCGAACTGGTTCCGATCAAGAGCCGCGACGTGCTCAACGGTGATGATCTCGAGGGGAACCCCGACCTCGAGCGGACGCGCATCGATAACGTCGATGTGCGGTGGGAGTGGTATCCCGCCAGCGGCGAGGTGTTGAGCATCGGCTTGTTCGCGAAGCGCTTCGATAAGCCGATCGAGCGCGTCTATCGCGCGGCGGGGGCGAGTTCCCGGTTCGTGGGTTTCGTGAACGCTGAGAGCGCCGAGAATTACGGCGTCGAACTGGAAGCGCGAAAAGGCCTCGAGTTTCTCGGGCGATTCTTCGAGCCAATGTCGGTATTCAGCAACCTTACCCTGATGCGCAGCGAGATCGACCTGGGAGCGAACCAGTCGGCGGCAACGAATCCGAAGCGGCGCATGGTTGGACAGGCGCCCTACGTAGTCAATGTCGGCGTCGCGTATGCGTCCGCGTCAGGCGGCACCAGCGCGACGCTGTTGTTCAACCGCGTCGGTGACCGCATCGAAGCCGCTGGCGATCTCCCGTTGCCCGACGTAGTGCAGCAGACACGAAGCGTCGTCGATTTCTCGCTACGGTTCCCGGTCGCGGGAGCGCTGTCTGGCCGGTTCGACGCGAAGAATCTCCTCGACGAGCCGTTTGAGAGCGTGCAGGGAACGGTCACCCGCGAGTACTGGAAGGCAGGCCGCACGTTCCAGTTCGGCATGATCTGGAAGCCCTAGGAAAGCGACGAGCGAAGAGCGACGGGCGAAGGGCAGTGTGATTACAAGGGTTCCTCTTCGCTCTTCGCTCTTCGCTCGACTCCCTCGTGACCCCGCCGTGACACTCGTGACACACGGCCGCAACGCGGCGCCTGTTTCTTTGCCCTGCTATCGCGACTCGAGCGAACCACTCACCTCAAGGCCGGAAGAATGCGATTTCCTCTTCAGTTGACCGCGCGCGCCCTTGCAGTCGCCCTCCTCGGGCTGGCTGCCTGCAGCGATGACGATCCTGTTGCGCCGACGGTAGATCCGCCGCTCGGTCTACAGGTGAGCGCCACCGGTTCCAGTTCGATCCGTATCAGCTTCAACGGACGCGCAGCCGATGACAGTTACACCATCGAGCGCGCCGAGGGCGCGGCGGGAACGTTTGCTACCGTCACAACCGTGAACGCTCCAGCGACGGACGGCGTCGTTACGTACGACGATACGGGATTGAACGTGCAGACCGCATACCGCTATCGCGTAAAGGCAACACGCGGGAGTGCCAGTAGCACGTTTGGTTCCGAGCAGACAACGACAACGCTTTCGCTTGGAGCGTTCACGAGGACGATCACAGGTGACATCACCACGAACACGACCTGGTATCGCGACACGACGTATACGCTGAACGGCTTCATCCATGTGGCCAATGGCGCGACGCTCACAATCGAATCAGGAACGACGATCAAGGGCGACTTCACCACGGTGGGTTCATCACTGTTCGTTCTTCGCGGCGCGAAGATCATGGCGATCGGCACTGCCGCTCTTCCGATCGTGTTCACGTCGTCACAGCCGGTCGGGCAGCGGAAGCCAGGCGACTGGGGAGGGCTGGTCATCATCGGAAATGGCGTGCTGAGTCGCACCGGAGTCACGATCGCGCTCGAGGGATCGGGTACCGATGTCGGCACGGCGCCGGGCACGAACTACACGGTGAACTACAGCGGTGGCACCACGAATACCGACAACAGTGGTGAACTTCGCTACGTCCGCGTGGAATTCGCGGGTTACGCCCCAACGCAGAACGCCGAGCTGAACTCCTTCTCATTCGCCGCCGTCGGCAGCGGAACCAAGCTGTCCTTCCTGCAGGTGATGGCAGGCCTCGATGATTCCTTCGAGTTCTGGGGTGGTGCCGTCGACGCCACGAACCTGGTTTCATACGAAGCGGGCGACGACCACTTCGACATGTCCGAAGGCTTCCAGGGTCGCTTGCAATACGTGATCGCGTTGCAGAGCACAGTGCTGACGCAGCGCACTGGCGCCGGCTCGCCGGCCAGTGATCCACAGGGCATCGAGAACGATGGCTGCGAAGGATCCGGCTGCACGAACGGCCGGAACACGACGCCCTACACCTACCCGATTGTGGCGAACTTCACGCTCGTCGGCACGAACGACGCCGCCAAGTCCGGCAGCACCGGCGGCGTGGGCGTCATGCTGCGTCGTGGCACGGGCGGATTCTACGTCAACGGAATTACCGCTCGCTGGCCGCGCGGTGCGATCAGCATTCGCGATACGGAGACGTTCGTGCGCGCATCGAGCGCGCTGATTCCGGACTTGACCACGACTGACCTCGCGATCCGGAATGTGTTAATCGCCGAGAGCGCGCTGGCGTTCCAGACCGGCACAGGTCAGAACGCGTTCGACTTGACGGGCAATGCGATCATTCTGGACGCCGTCTCGACAGCTGCCACGCTGTTCACGGCGTTCCCGGCGACCATTGGCACGACGACAACGGCGGCGGCATTCGACTGGACGCCGGGCGCCACGTCGGCGGCGGCCACCGGTGGCCTCTCGGCGTTCACCGGCAAGTTGTCGACCGCGGCAGGAGCCGCGGTTACTGCGACGGCGTATCGTGGCGCAGCCGCACCGGGCGGTACGAAATGGTGGTTGGGTTGGACAGTCTACAGCCAACAGTGAGACCCACCGGGAGCCGGCGCTCAATAATCGGGGCGCCGGCTCGATTACCCACCTGAGATGATGAAGTACGCGGTTCACGCCTTGATACTGGCGGCGGTGCTCACCGGATGCGGCGAGGGCCGCGCCGCAACGACTGACTCCGCTCCCGCCGATTCGCTTGCTCTCGTCAGGCAGGATTCTGTGAATCGCACGCAGCCCGGGTACTTCGTGGACAGCATTCTTCCCATGGAGGAGCAGCTCCACCGATTCCGCGCCGGTCTCCCTGAAACCCGGGAGTTGAGCAGCGGCGCCCAAAGCCGCGATGCGCTCGTCCAGTCATTCATGCGGAGCCTCGAGTCTTCCGACACGGCCGCGCTGGTGCTACTCGCGATTTCGAGAGCCGAGTTCGCGTACCTCGTCTACCCGGAGTCGCCACTGAGCGCGCCGCCGTATGCCCAGGCGCCGGATCTGGTCTGGATGCGGCACGTCGCAGCCAGCTCGATGGGACTCAAGCGGGTGCTGGATCGAGTGCCCGGGACGCGGTTGTGGCTGCGCTCATCGATGTGCAGCGAACCTCCGATCACCGAGGGCGCTAACCATATCTGGCGTGACTGCATGGTTCGGTTTGCGCCGCAAGGCGGCGTTATGCGGACGATGCCGCTCTTCTCGAGCATCATCGAACGCCAAGGCCGGTTCAAGATCCTCTCGTATTCGAACGCGTTCTAGCCAGGAGGAGTTCTCAGGAGAGACGTCGAAGGTCCGCGCTCGCATGTCCGAAGGTCGCGGTGACATGGATGTGTTCTCGCCGTGACAATCAGGACCGGTGTGTTACGACATCGTCGCTGAACTGTTACAAAGCGCCGATAGCCTGCCGTTCGCCAGCGCTGTGGACGCAGGATCACAGGTTACCAGGGGGTCACGTGCACTTGTCGCGCCTCTCTCCCGTCGCGCTCGTCTCGATTCTCATTACCTCCAGTTCAACCCTGCTGGCTCAGAACGCCAACGCCCCATCGATCGACTCGGCTCCTCCCGCTGTACCACAAGGACCTTCCCCAACCCTGCCGTTTGCGTTCTCCGGCGTGTTGTACCTGAACTACCAGTACGGAGGACCCACGGGCGGCCGGTCAGAGAACCGCTTCGACCTGGATCGTGCCTACCTGAACTTCCGTGCCTCGTCAGGCAGTCGCGACAGCATTCGGGTGACCCTCGATGTCTTCCAGCAGCGCGATGCCACACGTGATCAGTACTACCGCGGTTGGACCATGCGGGTGAAGTACGCTTACCTGAACCACGATTTCATCCAGGGATCCGGTGATGCCCTGAGGGTCTGGGCGCGACTGGGTCTCATCCAGACCGTGATGATCGAGAAAGAGGAACAGTTCTGGAACCGCGGGCTCTCCCAGGTCGCTGTCGAGCAGGCCGGATACTTCAACTCGGCCGATGCCGGCGCCGGCCTGGGTATCACGCTCCCTAACAAAACGGGCGAGATATACGCCACCATCATGAATGGCGCCGGCTACCAGTCGCGCGAAACAGACCGCTTCAAGGACTTTCAGGCCAGGCTCACGCTGACGCCATGGGCGAACGGCAGTTCGTTCCTCAAGGGCCTGCAGCTGTCACCGTGGATCAGCATCGGCGGCCGCTCGAGCGACTTCGTCTCCCGCCGCGGCACCGTTCTGCCCGTCGCCGACGCGCGGCGGAAGGATCGCTACGGTTTCCTGGCCACCTATCGCGATACTCGGTTTGTCGCGGGCGCGCACCTCGCGCGCAAGATCGACATTGCGGAATCGGCCGACACGTTGCAGGCAACCGTGCCGAGCACGCGGACCGTGACCGGGAATCTCACGTCGGTCTTTGCATTCTGGCGCCCGCTCGGCCCGGCGTCGAGTTCTCCGTGGTCACTGCTGACGCGGGTCGACGACATCAAGCCTGACGATGCCGCATCGGGAACGCAGCGTCGCTACATCGCCGGCACCAGCTGGGACATCAGCAGCCGGACGTCAGTGACGTTCGACGTGCAGTCGCTTTCTCCTCGCAACGGACTCTCCGGAAGCGCGTCGCGGACGTTCTTCCTGCATTTCATCTCGAATTTCTGAGCGGTACCACTCCAGCCACGAGCGTTTCCATGCGCTTCTTCACGATTGCACTCGCCACGCTGTCCTTTGCCGGTACCGCCTGCAGTCGCGGCGGCGATTCCGCAACGAGCGATTCCATTTCGACGTCCGGCGTCGACCTGACCGGCGCCGGTGCGACCTTCCCGCAACCTATCTATTACAAGTGGTTCACGGATTATGCCGCAACGACTGGTGTGCGAATCAACTATCAGTCGATCGGGTCCGGTGGCGGGATCAAGCAGTTGCAGGAAGGGATCGTCGACTTCGGCGCCTCGGACAGTCCGATGACGGATGCGGAGCTGGCGTCGGCGAAGCACGGGCCCGTGCTGCACTTTCCGACCGTCCTCGGAGCGGTGGTGATCACCTACCACCTGCCTAACGTGACAGCGCCGCTCCGCATGTCGGGACAGGAGATCGCCGACATCTTCAACGGCACCATCAAGAAATGGAACGATGCACGTCTGACCGCGCTGAATCCGTCGATCACGCTGCCGCCCGACGACATCATCGTCGTCCATCGCTCTGACGGCAGCGGAACCACATACATCTTCACCGACTTCCTCATGACGGCCAGTTCCACGTGGGCTACCACAGCCGGCGGCCCGGGTCGTGGAAAGGAAGTGAATTGGAACGTCGGCCTGGGTGGAAAGGGCAACGAGGGTGTCGCTGGTCAGGTCAAGCAGACGCCGGGCAGCGTTGGCTATGTCGAGCTCGCGTACGCGAAACAGAATGGCCTTCCCACTGCGCACGTGAAAAACTCGGCGGGCCAGTTTGTTGAACCGACAATCGCCTCGATTACGGCCGCCGCTGAGGGTGTTACTGCATCCCTGGGGCCTGACGCGGACTATCGGATCTCGATCGCTAACGGGCCCGGCGCAAGCGGGTATCCCATTTCGTCGCTGACGTGGCTGCTGGTCTACCAGACCCCGCCTGACGCGGCAAAAGGCAAGAAGATCGTCGACTTCATGCGGTGGATGTATTCCACGGGACAGCAGAGCGCCGCCAGCCTTGACTATGCACCGTTACCCGCTGCGCTTGCGCAGCGTTTGATAGACCGGCTCGCCAGCATCAAGCTCACCGCCACGCAGTGACCGACGTGGTTCCGGCGGCACCCGATCCGGCGGTGACAGGACCGCCGGAAGATTCGACGACCCTCGAAGGCAAGTCCGTCGGGGATCTCGTTTATCGCACGCTTACCACGGGATTCGCGGTGGCGATTCCTGTCCTGCTCGCGCTCATCACCTTCGAGGTGGTCGCGGCAGCATGGCCCGCCTTTCGGCAGTTCGGATTTGGTTTCCTGACTTCCGGCGTCTGGGATCCGGTACGACAGCAGTTTGGCGCCGCGCCGATGATCTACGGAACCGTCGTGAGTTCTGTCCTGGCACTGATCATCGCCACACCGTTCGCTCTGGGCGTGGCGATCTTCCTCTCCGAATTCTCGCCACGGTGGTTGCGCCAGCCGGTCTCGTTCCTCGTTGACCTTCTGGCTGCGATACCGAGCGTCGTCTATGGACTCTGGGGCATTTTCGTCCTGCTGCCGATCCTGCGCGAGAAGGTCATGCCGTTCCTGGCCACGACGCTGGGGCTTGGCCGCACGCCATTCTTCTCCGGCCCGGCCTACGGCTACAGCATGCTCGGCGCGGCGATGATCCTGGCGATCATGATCCTCCCGTATATCTCGGCCGTTTCGCGCGAAGTATTGATGGCGGTGCCGCGGTCGCAGCGGGAGGCCGCGCTGGCCATGGGCGCGACGAAATGGGAGATGATCCGGGACGCCGTCATCCCGTATGCGCGGTCGGGCATTGTGGGCGGCGTGATTCTCGGATTGGCTCGAGCGTTAGGCGAGACCATGGCGGTCACGATGCTCATCGGGAATCGGCACGAGATCTCGGCGTCGTTGTTCGCGCCCGGGTATACGCTGGCCTCCGTGATAGCCAACGAGTTTGCCGAAGCGACGAATGAGCTGCACACGGCGGCGCTGATGGCATGTGGAGCGGTGCTGCTCATTGTCACATTGATCGTCAACGCCATCGCGAGGTGGCTGGTCTGGTCGGTCGGGAAGGAGTCGAAGACGTGACGGCTCGCGGGCATCCCGCTGAGCCACGCCGCCGCTCACTCCGTGCGCGGCGGATTGTCAGCACCGTGATGACCCTGCTCATGGGACTGGCGGCAATTCTCGCCACGCTTCCCCTGCTGTTTCTCCTCACCCATCTGGTGCGGGAAGGGGCATCGTCGATCGATTTCGCGTTCTTCACGCGCATGCCGCGCCCCGTCGGCGTGGCCGGCGGGGGCATGGCGAACGCAATTGTCGGCACCTTGATCCTCGTTGGTATAGCCTGTTCCATCGGGCTGCCGGTCGGTATCGGCGCCGGGCTCTATCTGGCCGAGCAACGAGGGGCAAGGCTGGCCACGAGCGTCCGCTTTCTTTCAGATGTGCTGAACGGGATGCCGTCGATCGTCATGGGTATCTTCGCCTGGCACTTCCTCGTCAGGCCCGTTGGTCATTTCTCGGCGCTGGCTGGCGGCATCGCATTGGGTGCGATGATGATTCCGCTCGTGACCCGGGCAACCGAAGAGATGGTGCGAACAGTGCCCACTGCGCTGCGTGAAGCCGCGCTGGCACTCGGCTATCCGCGTTGGCGCACGTCGGTGTCAATCGTCCTGCGCACCGCCCTTCCGGGCATCGTGACCGCCGCACTGGTGGCCATCGCCCGCATCGCCGGCGAGACGGCGCCGCTTCTCTTCACCTCGTTCGGAAACAATTTCTGGTCCGTCGCTCTCGATCAGCCGATTGCGGCGATGCCGCACCAGATCTTCGAGTACGCCAAATCGCCGTACGATGAATGGCATCGGCTCGCCTGGGCAGGGTCGCTCGTCCTGATCGGGCTGGTACTGATCATCAGCCTGCTCGCCCGGTTCGTGACCCGCTCGCGTCATGGAGGCGTCGGTGACTGATCGGTCAGCAACGTTGACACCGCCCCCGGTTTCGCGAGGTAACGCGCCGGAGTCTTCCACGACGCGCCCGCGCATTTCCGTGCGCAAACTCGACGCCTTGTTCGGCTCCGTGCACGCGGTCCGCGATGTCTCCATCGATTTCCCGGACGGTCAGGTCACCGCGATCATCGGACCATCAGGGTGCGGGAAGTCCACGCTGCTACGCTGCCTCAACCGGATGCACGAAACGATCCCTCTCGCGCGGGTGAACGGCGAAGTGTTCCTCGATGATCGCAATCTCTACGCGCGTGGCGTGAACCCGATCGAGGTACGCCGGCGCATCGGAATGGTCTTCCAGCGACCGACGCCGTTCCCAACCATGTCGATTCGCGACAATGTCGCCGCCGGACTGCGCGCATCCTCGCGCGACCGGCCTTCGGCGAGGAAGGAAGACGAGATTGTCGAGGAATCTCTTCGCAAGGCCGGACTCTGGGACGAAGTTCGCGATCGCCTGCGGGAATCCGCCACTGCGCTGTCCGGGGGTCAGCAGCAGCGGCTTTGCATCGCGCGCGCCATGGCCACGCGACCGAGCGTCATCCTGCTCGACGAACCGACCGCATCGCTCGATCCACTGAGCACGCAGAAGGTCGAGGAACTCGTCCACCAGCTTCGCGGCACCGTCACCGTCATCATCGTGACGCACAACATGCAGCAGGCGGCCCGGGTCTCGGATCGCACCGCGTTCCTGCTGCTCGGCGAACTGGTGGAGACCGCACCCACCTCGAAGATGTTCACGACGCCTTCAGATCCGCGAACGGAAGACTACATCACGGGGCGGTTCGGATGAGCGGAACCATCTCGCCAAGCGCGCTACTCGAATCACGCGCCGACGTCGGCTCCGTGGAATCGCGCGGGTTCAGTTTCTGGTACGGCGACAACCAGGCGCTCCACGACATCGACCTGATGATCCGCCCGCGATCAATCACGGCGCTGATCGGCCCGTCGGGATGCGGGAAGTCGACATTCCTCCGGTCGCTCAATCGGCTGAACGACATCATCCTCGACACGAGGCACACGGGCGAGATCCGCCTCGATGGCGATAACGTCTACGCCACTGGAATCGACGTGGTGGATTTGCGGCAACGAGTGGGCATGGTCTTCCAGCGGTCGAATCCGTTCCCGCGCTCGATCTTCGACAACGTGGCCTACGGTCCTCGCATCAACGGCCGGCCGACCCGATCGGAACTCGACGGCGTTGTCGAGAGCGCGCTCCGCCGCGCGGCACTCTGGGACGAAGTCAAGGACCGCCTGCGTCACAGCGCGCTGAGCCTGTCCGGTGGTCAACAGCAACGACTCTGCATTGCCCGCGCGCTCGCGAACCGACCCGAGGTCCTGCTGCTCGACGAGCCGTGCTCTGCGCTCGATCCCATCGCGACGCAGAAGATCGAGGAGTTGCTGTTCCAACTGAAGTCGGAGTTGACCATCGTCATCGTCACGCACAACCTGCATCAGGCGGGGCGCGTCTCTGACGAAACGGCCTTCTTCTTCCTCGGCAAGGTCATCGAACACGACGTGACCGAAAAGATCTTTACCAGCCCGAGGGAGAAGCGCACCGAGGATTACATCACCGGGAGGTTTGGATGAGCGGCGTCGATGTTTCCGAACGCCATTTCCACGCGCAGCTGGGTACGCTCAAGCAGCGCCTGACCGAAATGTCCACGCGCGCCGAGGAACTGGTGGACATCGCGGTCGACGCACTCCTCACCCGCGACGAGGAGAAGGCGGACGCGGTCATTCGCGGCGACCACGATGTCGATCACCTCGAAATCGAAGTCGAGCACCTCGCCATCGCTCTCCTTGCCCTGCAGCAGCCGATGGGGCGCGATCTCCGGTTTATCATCAGCGCCATCAAGATCTCGAGCGATCTGGAGCGCGTGGGGGACCATGCGGTGAACATCGCCCAGTCGGCCCTCCGCATCATCGCCCAGGGCTCGCCGCTCATGATCGACCCGGCCATCGAGGACATGGCCCGTCGGGCGCGACGCATGCTCAGCGACGCCCTCGATGCCTTCGTCCGCGCCGACGGTGTGCTGGGCCGCGAGGTGTGTCAGCGGGACGACCAGGTCGACGCGTTGCACGACTCGCTGTTCCGGATCCTGCTCACCCATATGATGGCGGATCCGAAATTGATCACGCCGTCCCTGGAGCTCCTGCTGGTGAGCCGCAACCTGGAGCGCGTTGCCGACCTGGCGACGAACATCGGCGAGGACGCGGTTTTTCTGGCGGAAGGGAAGCAAATCAAGCATCGTTCCGAGATGGAGAACCGCCCAGACACAGACTACGAACGGAAGCTGTGACCGCTCCCCGGGTCCGCGTCCTCGACCTGGCCTCGAAAATTCCGAGGCCGGCCGAGGGGGTCCGCATCGCCGCGATCGACATCGGCTCCAACTCCATCCGCCAGATCGTGGCGGATGTCAGCCCCACTGGCAGCATCCGCATCATCGACGAAATGAAGGCTGCGCCGCGACTGGGCGCGGGCCTGTCGCGCGCCGGCAAGCTGAGCGCGGGACCGATGCGGCACGCGCTCGAAGCGGTGCAGCGCATGACGACGCTGGCGCGACAGCTCGGTGCGGCGCGGATCCACGTCGTGGCAACGAGCGCGGTGCGCGAGGCGGACAATCGCCGGGACTTCCTCGACCTGGTTCGCGAGGAGACGGGCCTCAAGGTCCGGCTGCTGACGGGTGAGGATGAGGCGCGCCTCTCGTTCCGGTCGGCCGTTGCGCATTTCGACCTCGCGGTCCGCCGGGCTGTGGTCATGGACATCGGCGGTGGGTCGCTCGAGCTCGCGATGAGCGCCGATGGTCTCGTCGAGCGGTTGCAGTCGTTTCCGTTCGGAGCGCTCAGGCTAACCGAGGAGTTTCTCAGCGAACGTCCAAAGCCGAGGCAGCTCAAGCGCCTTCGTGCGACTGTCCGAGAAGGAATTCGCCGCGCGCTCCCCGTGCGAGACTGGCGCGGCGCCCTGCTCATCGGATCGGGTGGGACGTTCACCAACCTTGGCGCCATGCATCTGGCCGCACGCGGGTTGCCGTTCGACGGTCGCGTCCATGGCACGCAGGTCCCGCGTGAGGAGGTCGAGCACCTGCTCGATATGCTGCTGGCGTCGTCGCGCCCGGAACGCGCGGCCATCCCCGGACTCAACCCTGCCCGCGCCGACATCATCCTTGCCGGCCTGGCGGTCGCCGCGGAAGTGATGGCGCGCATCGAGGCCCGCGAGGTCTCTGTCTCAGGGTACGGAATCCGGGAGGGCCTGCTGCTCGAGAGCGCCCGCGTGGCACAGGCGCCGGCCGATCCCGGCGAGGCTCGCGAGCGCAGCATGCGTCTGTTCGCGGAGCGCTGCCATTACGAGCAGCCCCACGCGGAGCATGTGCAGAAGCTCGCGCTCCAGCTGTTCGACGCGTTAGGTCGGCGCATCGGCTGCGAGCCCGCCGATCGGGCACTCCTGTCTGATGCCGCGCTGCTGCACGACGTGGGGTACCACATCGGGCACGCCAGGCACCACAAGCACTCGTTTCACCTCATTTCCCACGCGGAACTGCTCGGCGTCTCACCGGAGGAGCAGATCCTGATCGCGCTCGTGGCGCGGTATCATCGCGGGGCGGAGCCACGGCCGAAGCATCAGGAATTCGCGCAACTCGATCGCGACGCGCGCCGGAAGGTGCGGCGGCTCGCGGCCATCCTGCGGCTTGCCGACGGACTCGACCGCGGTCACGCGGCCGCTGTTCGTCAGATCAAGGTGCGCTGGCTGGGTCGCGCGGTGCGCGTGATGCTGTTCCCGCACGCCAAGGCGACGTCGGTGCGGCTCGAGGTCTGGGGTGCAACCAGGAAATCGGGTCTGCTCGAAAAGATCGCCAAGCGTTCGATCGAGCTCATCGCCCCCGACGGCTCAGTCCACGAGAACGGTGGCGGGTGACCTGGTAGCCGCCCGTTGGGCAGCCCTTTGCGCTCAGCGCTCAATGCTCGCGCTAACGACCGCTCCGCTTACTCTTTCGCCGGCGTCCATTCCCCAATGCGATCACGTGCTGGTGCGCCTCGGGTGCCGGCGGCAGGGCCGCAGTCCTGAATTCCTGGGTAACGTAGCGCGACTCGGAGCGATCCAGGCCCCACGGATCACGCATCAGCAGTTGGTGCGAACCTGATTCGTCACCGGCGGCCGGAATCCGCTGCACGTAGGAGCCGTCCGGCTGCAGATCCCATCCCTGCCGATTGTCCGCCAGGTACACACGCATCAGTGACGCCAACCGGTGATGTAACGCGCGGTCCAGGATCGGCACGACCACTTCAACGCGCCGCTCCAGATTTCGCGGCATCCAGTCCGCCGATCCGATGAAGTACTCCTCCTCCCCGCCGTTGTGGAAATAGTACAGGCGCGAGTGCTCGAGGAATCGCCCGATCACGCTGACCACGCGGATCCGCTCGCTCAAGCCCGGGACCCCCGGTCGAAGGCAGCAGATGCCCCGAACCAGGAGGTCGATATCAACGCCTTCATTCGACGCATCGTACAGCGCGTTGATGATCTCCGGTGACTGCAGCGCGTTCATCTTGGCAATGATCCGCGCCTTGCGTCCCGCCCTGGCATGCTCGGCCTCCCGGTGGATCAACGAGAGGAACCGGTCCTTCAACGTCGCCGGGGCAACGAACAGGCGACGGTACTCGCGCTGTCTCGAGAAACCGGTGAGCAGGTTGAATACCTCGCTCACGTCCGCGCCGATCTCCGGATGACAGGTGAGAATGCCGAAGTCGGTGTAGAGGCGCGCCGTCCGCGAGTTGTAGTTCCCGGTCCCGATGTGCACGTAGCGCCGGATGCCGTCGGACTCGCGGCGCACCACCAACGCCGTCTTGGCGTGGGTCTTGAGTCCGGGGAGTCCGTACGCGACATGGACGCCATAGCTCTCGAGCGTGCGCGCCCAGTTGATGTTGTTGATCTCGTCGAACCGCGCCTGCAACTCCACGAGGACCGCCACCTGCTTTCCTCGCTGTGCTGCCTCTGTCAGCGCGCGGACAACGGCCGTGTCACCCGTCGTGCGATACAGGGTCAGCTTGATCGCCAATACGTTCGGATCCTCGGCCGCTGTATCGAAAAACTTCTCGACCGTCGTGCCGAATGACTCGAAGGGGTGATGGACGAGCAGGTCCTTCTCCCGGATGATGTCGAAGATCGAGCGATCAGGATCGCGCACCTCGGGCGGCGAGACGGGGCCGAATGGCGGATCGCGCAATTCAGGAATCTCGAGCGAGGCCAACGCCATCAGGTCGCCCAGCTCCAGCCAGGGATCCGCGTCGCAAACGTCGCGCATCGTCAGCGGCAGGACGCTGGGATCCGAGGTGTCACGCATCTCTTCGAGAAGGAGCGCCTGAACCTGCGGCGGCATTCCCGTCTCGACCTCCACGCGCACGACCTCCCCGAATCGCCGCTGGAAGATCTGTTCTTCTATGGTGGCCAGGAGATCTTCCGACTCGTCGGCCGCCGACACATCGAGATCGGAATGCCGGGTGATACGGAACATGTGCCACCCCAGCACCCGCATCCCCGGAAACAACTTGGGCAAGTGCGCGCCGATCAGGTCTTCGAGCGCCACGAAATGATGCTGGCGTTTTAACGGCACCCAGCGAGGCAGGCTACGCGGAACCTTGACGCGCGCGAAGTGCTCGCCCCCTCGGCCCTCGTCGTGAACCTGCACCGCCAGCGACAGGGACAGGCTCGAGATGTACGGAAAGGGATGGCCGGGGTCGACCGCCAGCGGTGTCAGTACCGGAAAGACTTCTGACTCGAAATACGCATCGAGTGCGGCGCGCTCGTCAGGCGTCACCTCATCCATCACGAGCACATGGACGCCGACCGCATCCAGCTTCGGAATGAGCACTTCGTGCAGACAATGCCGGCGACGCTCGAGCAATGCGCGAATCCGCTCATCGATGGCGTCGAGCTGCGCCGACGGCGTCAATCCATCCGGTGTCGTCAGCAGAACGCCCGCGGCGACCTGCCTGCGCAGCGCCGCTATCCGGACCATGTAGAACTCGTCCAGGTTGGTGCTGAAAATCGAAAGGAACTTCAGTCGCTCGAGGAGCGGAGTGCGGTCGTCCTCGGCTTCGTGCAGTACACGACTGTTGAACTCCAGCCAGGAGAGTTCGCGATTGAGAAACAGGGACGACGCGACCGCGGTATCGGTCATTTGGGAATAGGGGAAGCAGCGCGCCGTGTCGACACGCAAAGGCGTCAGAGGTCCTAAATATCGCGTCCCACGATTACCCCGGTAACCACGACAAAGCCGCGGCACGGTGGAACGGCTCAAACTGTTGGGCTTTATCGGCTTAGGTGCACGGGCAGGCGAAGCAGCCAGGCGTCCCGGTGCGTGGGACGATGGAATCCGCCACGCAGACGATCAGCCGTGTGCTGTTCTCAGTCGCTCCGAGAACGCGCGAACCGGACGCAAACCGGCATCCGTTCCGATGACTTCTGCCCGCGTGCAGAGGTCTTCGAGATCGCCCCAACTCAACGCCGCCCATTCGCGCGGATACGAACGCAGCCGCCGTGTTGTACCGCGCGACAGGAAGTAGAGCCAGTGGTCGACTGTCGGTTGCGCATCGGGAGCAGGCGCTTCACGCGCGATCTCCAATGCCTGCCACGAGAATCCGAATGAATCGACGAACCGCCTGGTTGCGCCCATTGCTCTCTCCGCTTCGGGTTCCAGCCACGTGGCCGGCGTGACTTAGTAATGCTCCTGACGCCGAGGAGTTGCAATCAATGGCGAACTCTTGTGACGATTCTGCCTCGTTCGTTACGAATTCGATACTGGAGTAAGCCGGCTCAGCCGGCGAAGGCTTCAAGAACCTTCAGCAGAATTGCCCCGATGATAGCCGCCGCCGGAATAGTGAGAACCCACGCCCAGACGATGCGACCCGCCACGCCCCAGCGCACGGCAGAGAGGCGCGTCGTGGCACCAACACCGACGATGGCGCCCGTGATGGTGTGCGTCGTGCTCACCGGAATTCCAAATCGTGTCGCAATCAGGATTGCAAATGCGCCACCAGTTTCAGCGGCGCAGCCTCCGACTGGACGCAACTTCGTTATGCGGCTTCCCATCGTGTGCACGATCCGCCACCCACCGAGCAGCGTGCCAAGCGCGATCGCCGTGTAGGCACCTATCTCCACCCAGAACGGGATGGAGTCCGTGTCGGCGAGGTGCAGGTGCCGCATCCAGCCGGTCTCCTGCGCAAAGACTCCCTGAGCGGATATCAGGAGTCCGACAATGATGCCCATGGTCTTTTGTGCGTCATTGGCGCCGTGCGACAGCGAGAACAGTGCGGCACTGGCGAGCTGCGCCCGCCGGAAGAACTTGTCGACCCTGGCGGGACTGAATCCGCGGAAGATCCAGTAGAACGCCACCATGAGGAAGTATCCCGCCGTCAGGCCGATCAGCGGCGACGCCACGATGAAAATGAGCGTCTTGATCCAGCCGGCCGGGATGATCGCCGCGAATCCAGCCTTCGCCACCGCCGCGCCGGCGTAGCCACCCACCAGTGCATGTGATGAGCTGCTCGGTAGCCCGTACCACCACGTGACCAGGTTCCAGATGATCGCGCCGAGCAATCCGCCGAGGATCACGTTAGGCGTGACGATCGCAACGTCGATCATTCCCTTCCCGACCGTCTTGGCCACCGCGGTGCCCACGGTGAACGCGGCCAGGAAGTTGAACGAGGCCGCCCAGACCACGGCGACCAGGGGGTTGAGCACCCGCGTCCCGACGACCGTGGCGATTGAGTTCGCCGAATCGTGGAACCCGTTGATGAAATCGAAGACGAATGCGACCCCGACGATGATGACGATGTAGATCGCCACGGGATCAGGAGTTCTTCAGCGAGATGCTCTCCAGCACGATCGACGCCGTTTGGCAGCGGTCCAGCGCATTCTCGAGCGTGTCGTAGATGTCCTTCCACTTGATCACGTCGATCGCATCCGCCTGATCCTCAAACAACGCGCCCATTGCCTCCGAGTAGGCGGTATCGCCTTCTTCCTCGAATTTCTTGATGGCCATCGTGTACTTCGTCACCGACTTCCGGTGCTTGACCTGCTGGACGGATTGTTCGAGTTCATCGACCGCTTGCTGCAGGATGCCCGCCATCCGAACGGCGTACGGTCGCACGTCCCGGAGCTTGAACATCTTCGCCCGGCGCGCGGTGCCGTCGATCAGGTCGACGACGGTATCGAGCTCCGACGCCAGGCGGTAGATGTCTTCCCGGTCGAGCGGGGTGATGAAGCTGCGGTCGAGTCGCGTCCCCACTTCGCGAACGACGTTGTCGGCTTCGTGCTCCACCTTCTTGATCTCGCTGACGAAGTGCTCCAGTCGGCCTGGCTCGGCGAACATCGCCTGGAGTAGCTCAGCCGCAGTCTTCATCTTGGCGGCGAGCTGATTGAACAGCGTGAAGAACCCTTCGTCGCGCGGTATGAGTCCCACGTGGTCCGTGACTGGAGTCGTTTGTAACGACCCGTCACGGTTGCGTAACGGGCGGACGAGAAAATACCGGTCCCGGATGGTGGCTCGCAACGACGCCAGCCATGATCTGGTAGCCAGCTCAACCAGTTAGCTCCGGTGCGCTGATCCTGGAGGCCCGGTCAGGAGGTAACGAAGACGTCGCGCGCATCACCCATCGCCAGCCTGCGTCGATGGAGGTCCTCGTTCACGAACAGCTTGACCAGCACGACGCCGGCAATGAATCCGCCGATATGGGCCCAGACCGCGACACCGCCAGACACCTCAGGATTCACCGTCATGAGCTGGGGCAGCCCGGCAACGACCTGCCAGAAGAACCACCAGAGCAGAACCGCCCAGGCTGGAATGCGGAACACCTTGATGAACAGCAGGAACCAGAAAAGCATCCTCACCCGGATGCGCGGATAGAGGATCAGGTACGCACCCAGGACACCGGAAATCGCGCCGGACGCGCCCACCGTCGGCACCGGTGACCCTGGATCGAGAACCACATGGGCACCGGCCGCGATAAGTCCGCACAGCAGGTAGAAGACGAGGAAACGCACGCGCCCCATGCTGTCCTCAATGTTGTTCCCGAAGACCCAGAAAAAGAGCAGGTTGCCGAGCAGGTGTCCCCACCCGCCGTGCAGGAACATCGACGTCACTGGCGTCCAGATGTTGATCGCGGAGTCGTCGACTACACAGACCAGGTCCGGCCCCAGGGGGACCGCAAGGCCGACCGGAGCCAGACCCGAGACCTCTCCCGGAACCATCCCCAGGTTGCAGATGCTCGCCGCGAGCGCAACCTCATCGAACCCCGCCCCCTGGAACAACACCCAGACCCCGACGATGACGGCGATCAGGCAATAGGTCGTAACGGGGAGACGAACAGTCGGGTTGTCGTCGCTCAGCGGGAACATCCCAGACCTCTCCTGCCCTGAGGTGTAAGGAATCCACCTGCAGCGGTCATTTCGGCCCCAATCAACTTCGCCAGGTGCCCTTTCGCTGGCCAAAATGACATAACTACGCGGCCCTGCGCTTGCCTATAACTCCGCGGACATTGGCGGGGCGCGAAAGAGCGCAGACCTCTGATCCAACGAACTGAACTTGGCAACGCCAGTCGCGGCGACCCAACCACCAAGAGGCTCCAGATGGCAGAAAAGGTAATTGGCATTGACCTCGGCACCACGAACTCGGTCGTTGCCGTGCTCGAGGGCGGCGATCCGGTGGTGATCCCGAACTCAGAGGGTGGCCGGACCACCCCATCCGTCGTTGGCTTCACCAAAGACGGCGAGCGCCTCGTCGGTCAGATCGCCAAGCGACAGGCCGTGACCAACCCCAAGAACACCGTCTTCTCCATCAAGCGCTTCATGGGCCGGCGAGTCTCTGAGGTACCGGAAGAGACGAAGCGCGTCCCGTATACCGTCGTCGAGGGCCCCAACGGTCTCGCCGCGGTCGAGGTCCAGGGCAAGCGCTATACGCCGCCAGAGATCTCGGCGATGAT
>CAZSNV010000033.1:0-27292 GCA_964608035.1 uncultured Gemmatimonadaceae bacterium
AATTCCTCTGGCAGGAAGGACACACCGCGCATGCCACGCATGACGAGGCCGAAGAGGAAACGCGCCTGATCCTCGGGATCTACCGCGAGTTCATGGAGCAGTGGATGGCCATGCCGGTGGTGACGGGGCTCAAGACGCAATCCGAGAAGTTTGCCGGCGCGCTGCGCACGTACGGCTGCGAAGCGATGATGCAGGACAACAAGGCCCTGCAGGCGGGCACGTCGCACAACCTCGGCCAGAACTTCGCCAGGGCCTTCGAGCTGCAGTTCCAGAACGAGTCGGGCGCGATGGCGCACGCGTGGAATACCAGCTGGGGCGTATCGACACGCCTCGTCGGCGGCCTGGTGATGACCCATGGCGATGACGTCGGGTTGCGGACGCCGCCACGCCTGGCTCCCATCGAAGTCGTCATCGTTCTGATCTGGAAGAGCGACGAGGAACGCGCGCGATTGCTGGAAGCGGCCGACAAGTTGCGTGAGCACCTGACCGGATGGAACGGACGTGGCGATGATCGCATTCGCGTGCGCATTGATGCGCGCGAGGGCATCAAGCCCGGGGCGAAGTACTACGAATGGGAGCTGCGCGGCGTCCCGGTGCGTCTCGAGCTTGGACCGCGCGACCTGGAGAAGAACGCCTGCGTTGCCGCGCGGCGCGACCGGCGCGAGAAAACGACGCTGCCTCTCGATGGCCTGGCCACCGCGATCGGCGCCTTGCTGGACGACATCCAGACATCGATGCTGGCCGAAGCCCGCGCCCGCGTCGAGGCAAGCAGCATTCGCGAGCCGATCACGTATGACCGCTTCCGGGAATTGATGGACGGCGACGGGGGGTTCGTTTACGCGGGCTGGAATGGCGACCCGGCCGTCGAGGCCAGGGTAAAAGCCGAGACGAAAGCCACGATCCGTTGCCTTCCCGACGAGGAGTTCCGGACGACGCCGAAGCCGGCGAAGTGCATGGTGACGGGCGAACCAGCGCAGCACGAGGTCGTGTGGGCCAGAGCGTACTGAGCCCCGTGGTGGCGCTACGCGACGGCAGCCTGGCCTGCGAAGGCGTCGCGCTCGACGCGCTCGCCGAATCGGTAGGCACCCCAGCGTACGTGTATTCGTCGGCCGCGATCAAGACCCAGTTCACGCGGCTGGACAAGGCGCTCACGGGGATCCCGCATCGCATTCACTATTCGCTCAAGGCAAATGCCAACTGGGCCATCCTGAAGCTGGTCCGGTCGTTAGGTGGCGGGGCGGAGGTCGTGTCCGGCGGTGAGCTCTATCGGGCGCTCCAGGGCGGCTTCGCGCCCGAGGACGTCGTCTTCGGGGGCGTCGGCAAGAGCGCGCGGGAGCTGGGCGAGGCGGTCGAGACAGGTGTCCGCCTGGTGAACGTCGAGTCGGAGGCCGAGCTGCGCCTGCTCGACGGCATCGCGTGTGAGCGCAAGCGGAAGATCCCGGTTGGCCTCCGGCTCAACCCGGAGATCACCGTCGACTCGCCTCACGCCTACATCAAGACGGGCGGGAAGGGCCACAAGTTCGGCATTCCCTATGACGAGGGACTCTCGGCGGCGCGACTGGCCGCCTCGCTGCCCTGGCTGGAGCTCAGCGGCCTCGATATGCACGTGGGCTCGCAACTGGCGGTGCTCGACGCGTACGAGCGTGGGCTCGAGCGCATCACGTCGCTGCTGGACGCGGTGCGTGCCGATGGAATCTCGTCCATCCGGTATCTGGACATCGGCGGCGGGTTGGCGGTGCCTTACGAGGACGAGAAGCCGCCCGACCTCAAGGCGTATGGGCGCATCGTGAAAGACGTGGCGCGCCGGACCGGCCTCGAGATCCTGGTCGAGCCGGGAAGATTCCTCGTTGCCGACGCGGGGATTCTGCTGACGCGGGTGCTCTACCGGAAGCGAAGCGGCGGCCGCGAGATCGCCGTCACCGACGCCGGCATGACGGAGCTGCTCAGGCCATCGCACTACCAGGCCTATCACCACATCGAGCCGGTGCGACCGCGCCAGCGAGTCAACGTGCGGATCGACGTCGTCGGTCCCGTCTGCGAGAGCGGCGACTTCCTCGCGCTCGATCGCGAAATGCCCGACATCGAAGCGGGCGACCTGTTGGCGGTGCGTACCGCGGGCGCCTACGGCTACAGCATGGCGTCGAACTACAACGCCAGACCCCGCGCCGCCGAAATCCTCGTCGATGGTGATCGTTATGCAGTGACAACGGAGCGGGAGGAGTATCAGGACCTGATCAGGCTCGAGCGACACACGCTCGACTGGAAGAACGCCTGATGGTCATCGGCCTTCTCTCCGACACGCACGATCGGCTGCCGGCCGTCGACGGCCTGGTGCGCTTGATGCTTGCTCGGGGCGTATCGATGGTCGTGCACGCGGGCGACTTCTGTTCCCCGTTCTCGCTGCGGCCCCTGCTCGAGCACAACGTGGCGACGGCGGGAGTGTTCGGCAAAAACGACGGCGATCACGAAGGCCTCAAGGCGTACGCCGCCACCGGCTTCGGCGTGGAGTTGTTCGAGTCGCCGCACAGCATGGATGTGGCCGGGCACCACATCCTCGTCGTCCACGACCTCGGCGATGTGTCGACCCGCTCGATCGAAGGGCACGGCATCGTGGTGCACGGGTTCACGCATCGCGAGGAAATGAAGACGCGCGGCGATACCCTCATCGTGAATCCCGGCGAAGCCTGCGGTTGGCTCTACGGTCCGCCCTCGGCCGCCATCCTGGACATGGACACCAGGCGCGTGGAGTTCATCCAGTTGCCGTCGTCGGCATGACCGACCCGACGACGGGGAGCCGGATCCTCATCATTGACTACGGCTCCCAGTTCACGCAGTTGATTGCGCGACGCGTCCGTGAAGCGCGCGTGTACTCCGAGATCCATCCACCACACGTCTCGCTCGAGTGGATCCGGCAATGGCAACCCACCGGAATCATCCTCAGCGGGGGCCCAAACTCGGTGTACGATGAGGGAGCGCCGACGGCGCCTCGCGAGATTCTCGACATCGCTCCAGTGCTCGGCGTGTGTTACGGGATGAACCTGATCGTGCAGCTCGAAGGCGGCCGCATAACGCCGGCCAGCGAGCGAGAGTACGGCCGGGCAATGCTCGATGTCGAACAGTCAGCCGGCCTGTTCGAGGGATTCAGCGCGCACGAGCAGACGCAGGTGTGGATGAGTCACGGTGACCAGGTGGAGGCGCTTCCGCCCGGATACGTGTCGGTGGCGAGCAGCGGCAGCAGCCGGTTCGCGGCGTTCCGCCATGCATCGCGACCGGTTTATGGCGTGCAGTTCCACCCCGAAGTGGCGCACTCCCTTCGCGGCAAGGACATCATCGCCAACTTCCTGTTTGGCATCTGTCACGCCAGGCCGACCTGGACGCCGGGAGCGTTCATCGCGGACGAAGTGGAGAAGATCCGTGCCCTGGTGGGGCACTCGCGCGCAATTTGCGGACTGTCAGGGGGCGTAGACTCGTCCGTAGCGGCCATGCTGGTGCACCGCGCCATCGGCGATCAGCTCACCTGCATCTTTGTGGACAACGGACTGCTTCGCCTGCACGAGCGTGAACAGGTCGAACGCATGTTCCGCGCCCACCACGGGATCAACCTGGTCACCGTGTGCGCCGAGGATCGCTTTCTCTCGGCGCTGAAAGGCGTGGAGGATCCGGAGGAGAAGCGGCGAGTCATTGGTCACACCTTCATCGACGTCTTCGAGGCGGCGGCGAAGGACGTGGGCACAAACGTGAGGTTCCTGATCCAGGGGACGCTCTATCCAGATGTGATCGAAAGCGCCTCACCGCGCGGCGGGCCATCGGTCACGATCAAGACGCACCACAACGTGGGGGGACTGCGGCCCGACATGCCGTTCGCTCTGATCGAGCCGCTTCGCGAGCTCTTCAAGGATGAAGTGCGTAACGTCGGTCGCGAGCTCGGCCTTCCCGAGGAAATGGTGGGCCGGCATCCGTTCCCCGGACCGGGGCTCGGCATCCGCGTCCTGTCAGACCTCACGGTTGAGAAGCTCGATGTCCTCCGACAGGCCGACGCGATCTACCTCGAGGAAATTCGCGCTGCCGGATTGTATGATGACATCTGGCAGGCTTTCGCCGTGCTGCTGCCGGTGCGGTCGGTCGGTGTGATGGGTGACTATCGGACGTACGAAAACGTGGTGGCGTTGCGAGCGGTGACCAGCACCGACGGGATGACCGCCGATTGGTTCCCGTTTCCGCATGAGACGATCGCGCGGATATCGTCGCGCATCATCAATGAAGTAAAGGGCGTCAACCGTGTGGTGTACGACATCAGCAGCAAGCCACCGGCGACGATCGAATGGGAGTAGCGCGATAAGAGGGGCGTTGCCAACGCCCGCGGATTGCGTCAGCCCGGATGAGAGGTTCGGTTCGCGCACGTGATGAGCTCGAGCACGGATTACACGGAGCAGCGTATTTGACACCGATGCCATCCACCGAATCGACCGTGATCCACATCGCGTGCGCCGCTGACGCAGGATACGTGAAGCCGCTGGCGACGATGCTGCATTCGGTCTTCGCCAATGTCGGTCAGGGTCGCCGCGTCGCCGTACACGCGCTCGATGGCGGCATTGCCGACGGCGACAAGGCGCTGATCGAGGAATCCTTTCGGGGCAGCCCGGGTTCGATTCGGTGGCTGCCGGCAAACGACAGCCGGTTCCCTGGAGCGCCGCTCTGGGGGCGGATGTCCGTGAGCACGTACTACAAGCTGCTCCTGGCTGAGCGGCTCCCCGCCGACCTGCCCAGGGTCATCTGGCTCGACTGCGATCTGGTCGTGCTGGCGGATGTGGGCCGGCTGTGGGAAGAGAACCTGAACGGACATCACGCCCTGGCGGCCCAGGATGCCGTGGTGCCGCTGGTTTCGTCGCGATCGGGAGTCGCGGGGTGGAAGGAACTCGGGATTCCCGCCACCGCGTCGTACTTCAATGCGGGCGTCATGTGCATCGACCTCACGTTGTGGCGCAGGGATCGTGTGGGCGAACGCGCCCTGGAGTACGTGCGGCGGCATCGCGATGCCGTCACCTTCTGGGACCAGGAGGGGCTGAACGCGGTGCTGGCGGGGTTGTGGGGACCGCTCGATCCGCGGTGGAATGACAATGCGAGCGTTCCCTCGAGTGCGTCGCGGTCAGCGCGCCTCGGCGGCGGCGATCCATGGATTGTCCACTTCGCCGGCAATGTCAAACCCTGGCGGTTTGTCGTTCGCAATACACCTCACGATCTGTACTTCCGCTATCTGGACATGACGCCGTGGAAGGGCTGGCGGCCGCCATGGTCTCCCTTTGCGCCGTTGATCGGTTTCTACGAGCGTACCGGGATCCGCCGCGTGCTGTATCCGCTGGAGATGTGGTGGATGCGTCTCGTGCGCGCGATGACCAAACGGGCCGCTGGCGAGGATCCATGAGTTCCCTTCGCGCTGCGGTGCCCGCCATGTCGTACGTGATGATCACCGATCACTTCCGAACCATTGCCCGCGTCGTCAGGCAGCTGGGCGAACAGACCGCGCGGAGCGAAGTCGAGATCGTGATCGTTTGCCCGTCGGACGAATTGCTCGAGGCGGAGACACAGACTCTGACGGGTTTCGCGTCCGTAATCATAAAGGAAGTCGGCGCCCTTCACCCCATGTCCAACGCGCGGGCAGTCGGCGTGCGCGCGGCGACGGCGCCGATCGTCTTCCTTGGCGAGACGCACAGTTATCCGCATCCGGAGTTCGCCGCGACGCTCATCGCCGCGCATCGCGAACCGTGGGATGTGATCATACCAGGATTTGACAACGCCAATGAGGACGGCGCGCGGAGCTGGGCGGCGTTCCTGATGGATTACGGTTATTGGCTGCACCACCTGCCCGAGGGCCAAGTCCTCACCGCCCCGACCTGGAATGTCGCGTACAAAAGGGAAGCACTCCTGGATCTCGGCGATGGCCTCGGCCACGCGCTCATCACCGGAGATGAACTGGCCACCGCGTTCCGCGCCCGTGGCCGGACCATATACTTTCAGCCGGCAGCCCGGCTCGATCACGCGAACGTCTCGCGCACAACCAGGCTGTGGCTCGACGAGCGCTTCCTGAGCGGATTGCTCGTGGCCCACAACCGGAAGGGGCGATGGCCTGCCTATCGTCGCTGGATCTACATCCTGGCGTCACCCTTGATCCCGGCGGTCATTCTCCGTCGCGTCGCGCGCTCGGTGCGGGTCGCGCTCCATCATCGACGGCTCCCATCATTCACGCTGGCCGCGCTTGTTGCCGGAGCGATCGTCCGTACGTTTGGCGAGGTGGTCGGCTATCTCGGTTGGGCGAGATCCACCGACGAGGAGCGAATGGAGGAGTACGAGCTGCACAAGGTGAAGTACACGGCAGCGGTCGGGCGATGATTGACTTAGGGCGCGCTTGATGCGCATCGGGTTGTTGGGATGTGGCACGGTCGTCCGCTACTGTCACCTGCCCGCCCTCCGTCGCATCCGTTCGGTCACCGTGGTCGCCGCTGCCGATGCCGATCCCGAATCGCTCAAGCGTGCGGGCGCGACCGGCAGGATGGCGACATTCTCGCGCTACGAAGACGTGCTGAGTCGCAACGACGTCGATGCGGTGATCATCGCCCTGCCGTCGCACCTGCATGGCGATGTCGCCCTCGCGGCCGCCGATGCGCGAAAGAGCATTTATCTGGAGAAGCCCATCGCAGCGACGGCTGTTGACGCGGCCCGGGTTGTTGACGCTGTGAAACGAAACGGAGTCCGCGCGGTCGTCGGGTTCAACCGGCGCGTGCATCCACTGTACGCCCAGGCGAAGGCGCTGCTCACATCGGGACGTGTCGGGAAGATCCAGGCGGTTCAGGCGTCATTCTGCGAGCCGGCAGCCGCAGGTGGCCTTCCCGAGTGGAAGCGGTCGCGCGCGAGTGGTGGTGGTGTGCTGCTGGACCTGTTCTCGCATCACGCCGACTTGCTGCGTTGGTTCCTCGGTGACGAAGTCGCTGCCGTGAAGGCGACGACGACGTCCGCATCGAGCGAGGGAGATTCCGCCCGTGTCGAACTGGTCATGCGGAGCGGGACGGTGGTGCAGGGCTTCTACTCGTTCACGGCTGGACTGACCGACGCCATCGAGTTTCAGGGTGATGGTGGCATCCTGCGCGTGGATCGCCACTCGGCCAGGCTCAACGTGCGCATTCCACGGCGAGGATACGGACTTCGTGACGCGATGATCCCGCCGACAGCGGATGTGGCGGCGTGGTGGGCACGGCGCCTTGTCCGTCGCTCCGAAGACCCTTCGTACTACCACGCCCTCCGCGCATTCGCGGAGCCTGGGCACGAATCGTCAGGCGCATTGGCGACCATCGATGACGGCGTGCGCAGTCTCGAGGTGGTTCTCGCTGCCGAGGAGTCGGCGCGCACGAATCAGTCGGTTGCCATCGGGAGTCCGTGAGGGGCCGTGCGCATCCTGCTCGTCAGTGACTGGATGTCCTATGCCGGCGGATCGGAGATGTACATCGCCGGACTGAAGCAGTGGCTGCGTGAGGCGGGCGATGACGTCCGTCTCCTGACGTGCGGCGTCAGTGGCCCATCGGGTGCGGACGCGCGTGCATTCGGGACAGACAACCTGGTCGCCCAGGCGGCATTGCAGGTCGTCAATCCATTCGCGGTCGCCGGTGTGCGACGAATCGTCCGTGAATTCAAGCCGGATGCCGTGCTGGTGAATCATTTCGCCTATCACTTGTCTCCGGCGGTGTTCTCGGCGCTGCGGTCGGTACCGACCGTGGTGTCGATGATGGACTACAAGGTAGTGTGCCCGATCGGATCGAAACTCCTGCCGGACGGACGCATCTGCGGCGAGCCCGCTGGCCTGATCTGCCAGCGAGCCGGCTGTGTGAGCTTCCCCCATTGGCTGCGCGACCAGCCGCGTTATGCACTGATCAGGACAATGCTGGCAAATGTCCGGCGTGTCGTGTGCCCCAGCCGATGGGTGCAGGGCGAACTCCAACGGAACGGGATCGCGAGCGAATGCATCCCGATCCCGGTAACCGCTCCGCCGAAGGAGTTCCGACGCGCCCCAGCGCCCAGTCCAACGTTCGTGTGTGTCGGCCGCTTGAGCCGGGAGAAGGGCATCGACGTGCTGCTTCACGCCTTCAAGCGGTTGGTGACCGCACATCCGGCGGCTAAGCTCCGCATCGTGGGTGACGGCCCTCTGCGAGGGGAAATCCGGCAGCTCACGGACACACTCGACCTGACGAGTCATGTCGAGTTCACGGGACATCTCCCGCCTCCCGCCGTGGATGCGATCCTGCAGGACGCCTGGGCGCTCGTTGCGCCTTCGACGTGGGCGGAACCCTTCGGATTGGCGGTGGCCGAAGCCATTGTGCGTGGCGTGCCGGTGGTGACGACGATGGTGGGCGGGTTCGCGGACACGGTCGAGGAGGGAGTGACAGGTCTCCTCGTGCCCAATGGCGACGACACGCGCCTCGCCGTTGCGCTCGACCAGGTGGCTTCAGGGCGCGCCTTTCCTCAGCACACCCTTTCCGCGGCTGCCGTACGGGAACTGGCGGAGCGATTGAGTCCGCGTCGTCATGTGGAGTCGCTTCACGCCGCCTTCGAGCGATGACGTCGGCGTTCGCAACCGCGCCGACCTTCCGCTGATGGGACGAGCGCTCAGAATCCCGACCCGGTTCGAAGTCCGGGACGTTGCGCGCTTGGCCGCCCCCATCGTCGTCGTGCAGGTCGGGCTGATGATGATGGGCGTGGTCGACGCAGCCATCGTTGGGAGGCATTCCGCGCAGGGACTGGCCGCGGTCGCGCTGGGCAATGTCTACTTCAATACCATCGTCACGCTTGGTCAGGGCACGTTGATGTCGCTCGACCCGCTGGTGGCCCAGGCCGTCGGCGCCAGGGACACGAACGCGATCGAGCGCTCGCTGCAACGGGGACTCGTGCTCTGTGCCGTGCTCTCCCTGCCGCTATCGCTGCTGCTCATTCCGGGCGAATGGGTCATGACGCCGCTCCGCCAACCGCCGGACGTGGTGCCGATTGCGGCCGCCTGGGTGCGCGCGAGCATTCCGGGCGTGCTGCCGTATCTGGCGTTCATCGCGCTGCGGCAGACGCTGCAGGCGTTTTCGCTGGTGCGGCCGGTGGTGTGGGCCGTGGTGATTGCGAATGTCGCCAATGCCATCCTCGACTACGCGCTGGTGTTCGGGAAGCTCGGTTTTCCGGCGATGGGTCCCGTCGGCTCGGGCTGGGCGACCACGATAAGCCGGTGGCTCATGACGCTCCTGCTGCTCTGGGGATGCCGCCACGCGCTGGTCCCGTTCCTGCGGCACTGGAGCCGCGAGGACCTCGCGTTCGCGCCGTTGTGGCGCATGGTGCGGCTGGGCTTCCCGATCGGGCTGCAGCTGTGGATCGAGTTCACCGCGTTCAGCGTCGCACTCCTGCTGGTTGGTCTGCTGGGCACGATCCCGCTGGCCGGCCACCAGATCGCGCTCATGCTGGCCGCCCTGACCTACATGGTGCCGTTAGGCGTTTCGGCCGCCGCGGCCGTGCTGGTGGTGCACGCCGTCGGGCGCGGCGACCCGGAGGCGGCCCGTCGCGAAGCCGGCGCGGCGCTGGCGTGCGGGATCGGCTTCATGTCGGTCACCGCCATCATCCTCATCAGCTCCGCGCCCTGGCTGGCGAGGGTCTTCACAGCCGATCCGGCCATCCTGGGCGCCGCCGCCGCACTCATCCCGATCGCCGGCGTCTTCCAGGTGTTCGACGGGATCCAGGGTGTCTCGAGCGGGATCCTCCGCGGGGCAGGGGATACGCGGGTGCCGATGTGGTCGAACCTGGCGGGGTATGCCCTCGTCGGCCTTCCCCTCGGCGCCTGGCTCTGCTTCACGTTAGGCTGGGGCGCCCAGGGGATCTGGTGGGGCCTCTCGGCGGGGCTGGCCGCGGTGGCCGCCTTGTTAGGCTGGCGGGTGCACGTGATCGTGGGGGGTGAGCTGAAGCGGTTTTGAGTCGCTCAGCGGAGCAGCAGGGCCGTGATGGCCGAGCCGAGTATCGCGCCGACCCCGGCGCCCACGCTCAGCCATGTCGCATAGATCCGGAACTTCCCGCTGCCACCCTTACGTCCGCTCTGCCACACCTCGGCAATCGGGAACGACTTTGTGTATCCCCAGCCGTCGGTCAGCTTCACCTTCTGTTTCGCGGCGTCGTAGGAAATGACGGTGCAGGTCCAGGGTCCCCACCACGGCCAGTTGGCCACCACACGCTCGCCAGGCAGAAAGGCGCACGGTCTCAACTGTTCCGGCGTCACCGTATGCTCGCTCCCGCGAACATAACGAACGCGGACCGAGTCGCTCGCGGCCGACACGACTTCGGCGACGTAATACTTGCCGTCGGCGGACTGGGCAAAGACCAGCGTGCCGGCAGCGAGTGGGGCGGCCAGATCGAACCGTTCGCGCAGCGCACGTTCCAGAGCGGGGCGGGCAAGTCCCACCGCCTCACCGGCACCGATGACCGCCTCCATCTCGGCCTGCATGGTGTCGACCGTCCGGGAGTTGCGCTGGATCTCCTCGGCCCTCGTCAGTACCTCGCGCAGCTCGTCGTCGCTCAGTTGCATCGTGTGTTCATGTCCTCAGTCGATTCCGTCGGCACCTGCTGAACACAACACGGTCAGCCGCGCGGGCGGAACGGCGCCTCTCTCCGAGGGCGACAATCAGGCCGGTGGTGGACGTTGGTGTGGTCATCGAGTCGGGAGATTGAGTCGGATCATTTCGGCGAGCCGCACGCCTGCCTGCTGCAGCCGGAGGATGACATCGTCCCCGAATTCCAGCTGGTACTGCTCGCCTAGTGTGCGCCCCCCTGCTCGCGCCGAACAGGTCGTCGCGCCGCCGATCACCTGCCAGTCGCAGTATTGCGCCCTGGGTGACGTGATGAGGTTGTAGGATTCCTGCGCCCAGTCGACGGCGGCGCCTTGAATCCAGGTAGCACGCTGTGCGGGGGTGACATCACGCGTGAGTTGATCGGCGAATTCCTGCCAACCGGTTGTGCCAAGCACCTTCCCCAGCAAGCCCACATCCCACAGCGCGTGCATATTCGACACGTTGTAGTACCCGCCATCGATCGGCCTGATGTCGTTGCCGCCCCGATCTTCCGCGTAGCTGACGTGCAGGGGCTGATGCAGGTCGCCAACCCAATGGCTCAGGAAAAAGAGCGCCTCGCTTCTTGATGGATCGCCGCGCGCAAGGCGCAGCGAATCAGCGTGGGCATCAACGGCCGTCATCACGCACGGTGTCTGACAGGGCGGTGCAGGGAACCTGGTGGTTGTTCGCGGGACGTTGGCGTAGTGCCACGTCTCGAAGATCGCGAATCGACGCCAGCCCGGCGCGCTGTTCGCCCGGGCGCGCACATCGTCGGCGTACGCGCAGGCGTCCCAGAACGGGCCGACCGGCTGGCCATCGGGATTGCGATACGCGCTCGTCAGGCGGTCAATCTCGTTACGTCGCGCCTGGTCCAGGAGCTGCCAGGCAATCCGGCACACAATGCGGTGTCCGTCGCGGCTCCAGGCCTTCGCTTCGCGCGGCGCGAAAGCAAACAGGCAGGCGGCCAGCGCAACATATTTCGGTACGATGCAAGTCATGACGTCCCGATCTGCGAGGGTCGCGGAGCCGGAACGATGCGACCAGCGCAGCCGGGACGCCAGTGCGCTGTCTACTCCTCCCGCATGACCTCCACGGGCTCAACCCGCATCGCGCGCCGAGCCGGGATTATGGTTGCGGCAAGGGCGGCGAGGACAAGGACTATCGGCGCGGTGGCGAACACTCCCGGATCATGAACCGTGACGCCGTACACCAGGCCGGTCATCACTCGTGAGGCAGCCCAGGCGATGGCGGCGCCGGCAATGACTCCCCCCGTCACTACCACGATCATTTCTCCACCGACGTGACGCAGCAGGTCAGCCTTCGTGGCCCCGAGGGCGGCACGTATGCCGAACTCGCGCATCCGCTGCCCCACGGCGTTCGCCGCGACCGCATAGACGCCGAGCACCGCGATCAGCACGGCCAACAGCCCAAACAGTGTGATGAGCAACGTGTTTGCCCGGCGCGCAGCCACGGACGCACCGATGACCTCGTCCATCATGCGCACGTTGTAGACCGCCTGCGCAGGATCGACATTGCGGACCGCCTGTCGCAGTGAGGCGAGGAGCGCTCCCCCGGTACTGCGTCCACTCCCGCGGACAACGATCGCCGCATTCGCACCCAGGTTGCGCTGAGCGATCAGGTACATCTGGGGCCCGGGATCCCTCTCCAGTCCTTTCTCACGCACGTCATCGACGACGCCGACGACCGTGATGGGCGGCCCGTCGCCGCCAAACAGGAACGTGCGCCCCACCGCGTCGACCCCAGGCCAGTAGATGTTCGCCATCGATTGGCTGACGATCGCGACATCGCGCGCTCCATCGCCTGACGAGAAGAGACGGCCGCGCCTGACCGCGATACCCATCGCCTCGAAATAGCCGTCGGACGCAACGAGATAGCGCGGGTAATACTTGTCCGCGGACTTTGGAGCGCCGTCTACCTTCACGGAAACGCCGATCCCACCGCTCCCACGCAGGGGCAGGTCATTCACCGCGCCGGCGGCGATGACTCCTGGCTGTCGCCGCAGTTCGCCGAGGATCGCATCGACCCGCTGCATGCGCACCTCGAGTGCAGTGCTCCGCTGGAAGCTCAATTCCAGAGTGGCCACCTGGTCTGCACGCAGTCCCGAGTCGGTGTTGACGAGCCGTTCGAACGAGCGAAGCATCAGGCCGGCGCCAACGAGCAGGACGCCCGCAAACGCGATCTCGGCGCCGACAAGGATACGCTGGCTCCGCCGTGCGCCACCGGCGGTCGCGCCATGTCCACCTCCGGATTTGATGGCGATGACCGCCGATCCGCGTGTCGCTCCGAACGCCGGCCAGAGTCCGAAAAGGATTCCGGTCACGACTGCAAGTACGGTGGCGAATGCCAGGACTCGCAGATCGAGTTGCACGGGCGCCAATCCGGCCAGTTGCGACGGCATCATCGTTCGCAATACGCCCAGGACCACGGGCGCAATCGCTATTCCCACCGCGGCGCCGAAGACCGACAGCATGACGCTTTCGGCCAGCAGCTGACGAAGGATGCGAGGGCGGGTTGCACCGAGCACCGAACGCACAGCCAGTTCGCGCGCCCGCGCGGCCCCATACGACAGCAACAGGTTGGTGACGTTCGCGCACGCGATGAGCAAGAGCAGCGCTGTCGTCGCCAGGAGCACCAGGAGAGCCGTCCGCCGATCAGCGACCAGCGTGGCGCGGAGCGGTGTGGTGGCTCCCTCAATCAATACCTGCTCGAGCACGTTCTGGATCTGGAGTTTCTGTCCCGGTGTTCGCGGAAATGTGGAGACGACCCGCTGCCACGCTTCCCGCATTCGCGCTTCGGCACGCTCCAGAGTTACGCCCGCCGTCAGGCGGGCGATGACCACGGACGGGAGATATCCGCGAAATGGCTCGAACGTTGCCCGTGTCGTGGGAATGCTCATCGGGATCCACACGTCACTCTCGGCGGGAAACGAGAAGCCGTGAGGCATGATGCCGATGACCTCGTACTGCGCATTGTTGAGTGGAATGGTTGATCCAACGACCTCGCGGCCACCCAGATCCTGCCAGAGCGTCCAGGAAATCACGACCACTCTCGATGCACCCGGCTGGCCGTCAGCAGGTGCGATCGCCCTGCCGCGAGCCGCCGGGACCCCAATGGTTGCGAAGAAGTCTCCGGAAACCACGCCAGCCGTCACGCGTCGTGGGCGATCAGGATCCGCCAGGTTGAGGCCACCCGACGCATATGCGGCCACGCTCGAAAAGACGTCGCGCATTGCCATGGGGTGCGTGATATCAAAGGACTGCTCGCGGTCTTCACGCCCACCCCCTGGATCGAACGGAATGTTGATCTGGTCGAGCGTTACAAGCTCGTGTGGTCGCGCGAAGGGAAGCGGACGCAGCATGGCCGCGTCCACGGCGCTGAACATCGCGGTGGTCGCACCAATGCCGAGGGCGAGAATGCCTACCACGGAGGCGGTGAATCCCGGGCGCTGCCGTAGTCTGCGTGCTGCATAACGAAGGTCCTGCCAGAACGCGTCGGCGGTACCGAATCCCCACCCATCGCGACTCTCCTCAGCGAGTCGGACGGAACTGCCAAACCGCCGGTCGGCCTCCGCTACGGGGTTCGCATGACCGTGTCGTTGCAGGGCCTCGGCGCGCAATTGCCGATGCAGTTCCATCTCCTGCTCGAGGTCATGGGTCGCGCGATCCCGTGTGAGCAGCAGCTTCAGCCGGCGCCAGAGGATTCCAATCACGGTCACGCTCCGCGCGGAGAGAGGTTCAGAATGGCGATGATCGCCTGGCTGACTCGATCGTATGACTTCATGGCGCGCTGGAGCTGTCGCCGGCCGGCGGCAGTCACGCGATAGTATCGGGCGCGACGGTTGTCAGCCGTCCGTCCCCACTCGCCGGCAATCCAACCCTGCACGAGCATGCGCTGGAGGGCGGGGTAGAGTGATCCCTCTTCGACGACAAACACGCGGGCGGAAACGCTCTCGATGGCGTTGGCGATCTCGAACCCATGCAGCTGCCCAGTGATCGCACTGGCCAGGGTCCTGAGGATCAGCATGTCGAGGGTTCCGGGAGGGATGTCTTCTCTCATGGAGGCGCTGGAGGGGTCCGACTAACATAGGCTGTCTATGTCAGACACGCGAATGCCGTCGGACGTTGCCGGGGCCGGGCGGCTTGGCGCTTGGTGGACGACGTCGTTCGGTGCGACGCGCTTGCTTCGTCTCGCACCTCGGGAATTGTTTGCTTTTCCGGACTACCGCAACGATTGTCAGGCAGTGTCCTTCGGGAGGTCCAGTGCTCCACCGCGTCTCGCCGCTCCTTGTTGCCTCGCTGTTCATTGCGCTGCCTGAATCGCCGGTGAGCGCGCAGGAGACGGGCACCACCGTCACGTTGACCGTCAGTCCCTCCGTCGTGAGTTTCGATGGCTTCGGCGGCAGTTTTGCGGCGGCGGTCGTGCGCCTCAGCATCAGCCGGGACTTTACTCGCCTGACGGGTGGTGAGATCTCGGCCTTTACGCTCGCGCCATTGGGCGGAGCAAGCGCTCAGCCCGGCTGTCCAGTCGGATCTGCGTGTCAGAGCCGGTCCACGCCGAGCGCGCTCTCCGGATTCCTGACGTCGATGTTCGCGTACGCCGGCGAAAGCGGACTCCGCGCGTCAGCTGGAGTTGGTGCCGTCACCGCATCGGGTGGCGAAGGCTTCCGGCATCGCTCCAGTCTCGCTGGACTGGTGGGTCTGGATTGGGTGCCGAGGAGCGACAACCGGTTCGCGCCCACGTTCGCGATTCGACTCGTCCAACTTGCCTCGCCGATTGCCGGCGCGCGCCAGCTGCTGCTTCCCGGTGTTGGCTTGTCGTTCTAATTGAAGGCACGGCCCTCGAGCGGCTGATCGCGAGCTACATCCTTCTCGCTTCGTCCGCCGCCTCGAGCATCAGGCCGATATCGTGGGAGAGCGCGCGCACTTCCTGCGTGGCCGACGAAACGTCCGACAAGCCGGATTGCAGTCCCGAGGTGCGCAGCTTCACCATGTCGAGCCGGAGGTTGCCGAGCATCAGGGCGGCGTTGTCGAGCTGCTGGCCCAGCGTGGCGCGATTCTCGGCGAGTTCCACCAGCGAGGTGCGCTGTCTCTTGAGCAGCGCCAGCCTCCTTTCGCCCTCGAGGGACAATCCGTCACGCTCCATGTGCGCAATTCGCGCATCCAGTTCATCGAGCGCCGGAGGGTCGACGCTCGCATCCATCCGGTGAAGCATCCGTGCCAGGTGCGCGATGCGCTCGACGAGTGCGTTGACGGCCGGCTCGACTTCAGGGAGCATCCGGCGATCGGCCTTTGACATTCCGGCAATGATTCCCAGGATCGCCGCGCGATCTTCGGCGGCGTTGCGGATCGCGGCTCCCGCTGGGCCGTCGAGCACCTCGCGTGACGCGACCTTTTCCAGTTGCTTCCGGGTTGGCACGGGACTTCCCGGCAGCACCCACTTCGCGCGCGGCGTGAGAATCACGCGAAACATCTTCAGACCCGACGCACGGAGGGAATTCCTTCGCCGCCAGAGTTTCGTTGTCATGAAGATCGGGATGATCGGGGAGAACAGGAGCGGAAAGAAGTCCTCGTCGCTCGCGCCGCCGACAAAGCCGAGCATTCCGAGGGAGGCCGCTCCCAGCGTCATCCAGAAATACGTCCGCATCGTCTTGATGCGGTCAAAGAGGTTGACGCGACCGTGCCAGAGCCGCAGGTCCTTGCGTTGTTCGGGAGTGAGGCCCGCCAGATGCGCGGGTTCCAGCACGAACTCGCCCTGCATAACGGCGGCGGTGACCGGAAGGCCCGCGCTGTCGATCGGTACCGGCTCCATCGGGCGCGGCGTCGCGTAACGCGGCTCGGTGCGCCGGATCTCACGAGGACGACGTTCGCGGCGTCCTGGCGGCACCGGCGACGTATAGCGGACCGGCTCGCTGCGCTCCGTGCGCCACGAAGGCGCTGGCCGCGCATCGGATGACAGTGCATCCCGCAGCGTGCCCGCGGTTGGCCAGCGATCTTCGGGCGATTTCATCAGCGCTCGCTCGATGGCGTCGGACATGGCGGGCGGCGTGTCGGGCCGCAATTCCATGATCGCCCGGGGCCGCTCGGTGACATGCTTCAACAGCAGCGCCATCGAATTGCTCGCCGTGAAGGGCACGCGCCCCGTGAGCATCTGATAGGCCAGCACTCCTAGCGAGTAGATGTCGCTCCGGCCGTCGAGCGCGCGCTCGCCGACTGCCTGTTCGGGCGACATGTAGGTGGGCGTGCCGACGGCGATACCGGTCGCCGTGAGACGTGAGGCCGCCTCCATCGCCCAGGCGATGCCGAAGTCCGTCACGAGCGCGCGACCGCTGTCACGGTCGAGCAGGATGTTGTCGGGCTTGATGTCGCGATGGATCACGCCGCGCTGATGCGCGTAGTCGAGCGCGTCGGCTACCTCCCGGAGGAACCGGCGCGTCTCCTCGATAGGCAGGCGGGGTTCGTGCGCCAGCAGCGTGGCCAGGTTGCCGCCGGTGAGCATGGCCATGACCAGATAGGCGATGCCGTCGCGTTCGCCCACGTCGTAAATGGGGACGATGTGCGCGTGCGAGAGCTGCGCGGCGGTCTGCGCCTCACGAGTGAAGCGAGCCCGGATGCCGGGATCGTGCGCCAGTTCGGGAGGGAGGACCTTGATGGCTACCGGGCGGTTCAGGCGGAGATCGCGCGCCCGGTACACGACCGACATCCCCCCGCGCCCGATCTCGCCTTCGAGGGCGTACTGGGCCCCGATGGCGTCGATCACCCGATTCTGGAGGGACCCGTCCGGCAGCGGTCCACCGTGCGCGCGTTCAGTCATCCAACCGTCCGTTACGTGGCCGTTCGCCGATTGTTTCCGTAGCACTGCTGCCTGACGCGAACGATGGCCCGAAACCCTCTTCGGTCGCTAGTGTGACGCGCGTCACGCGGCTCATTACGATCGAATTAACCTCGCAAAGTGCCGGGATCGCTTGTTTAAGCGTCTGTGTAGCACGTGGCACACTGTGTTGCGGAAGTCCGCGCTTGGGACTCGGTCGACAAATAGCCAGACCGTCGGCGAGGTAACCGCACACAGAGGGAGAGGATCCCATGAACCGATACAGCTTGCTCGCCTGCACGCTCGCCGTTGCGACGGCGTGCAATCAGTCACTGCCGGACGGATACACCGGTGGTGACACCGGCCTCGCCGTCGCCCGCTCGAAGAGCGCGAAGGATTCGCTCATCATGGTGAAGGACAGCCTGCTGGCCGTGAAGGAGCGCCAGCTCAGCTTCCAGAGCGCGATGATCGGCGACGCCGCGACCACGTCACGACTCATCTCGGAGATCGATCGCGACCTGTCCAAGGCGCGCATCGAAGTGAAGGATGACAAGAAAGTCGAATCTGGCGTCGAGAACGCGTCGGATCGCCTGGCGGTGGTCCAGAAGAAGGTCAACGTCGTGCTCAGCCGCCTAACGGCGAGCGAGTCGCGCATCCGTCGCCTGCGCGAGGACAGCGTGGCGCGCACGATGCTGAACGCGACGCAGGCCGCGCAGATCCTCGAGTATGAAAAGTCGATCGCCGAGCTGCGGCTGTCGGTGGAGAACCAGAGCCACGAGATCGCCCTCCTCGCGGTCCAGGTGGACAGTATGGGGCGCGAGAACGTGGCACTGACGGCGCGTAACACCGCCATGGCCGCGCACGAGGACTCGGTCTACGTGGCCATCGGCACCGAGAAGGAGCTGTCGGCGATGGGCGTAATACGCCGCGAGGGTGGAACGCTGCTGATGTTCGGCCGCGGCAAGACCATCGTTCCGGCGCGCACGCTGGAGCTCGATGATTTCCAGGTGATGTCGAAGTCGCGGGACCTGACGATCCAGCTGCAGGTTGACAAGGAGTACCGCGTGGTGTCGAGGCAGAACCTCGAGTACACGGCTTTGGTCAATCCAAAGGAGTCGATGGTGAAGGGCTCACTGAACGTGACGGATCCCGACAAGTTCTGGGCGCCCTCGAAGTTCCTGATTCTGGTTCAGCGTTAGGCGTCTCAACGCTCAGCTGGCTACGGCCCGCCGGGTGCCTTCGGGCGCTCGGCGGGCTTTCGCTGTTCAGGCCAGAGGCTGAAGGCTGAAGGCTGAAGGCGGAAAGCGCGGCCGGAGTCCAGACCAGAGACCCTCTGGCGTCTGGCCTCTGGCCTTTAGCCTGTCTCTGGACATATTCCCATATCGGTATATGTTAGTCCCATGGCGAGAGCGGCGACGACGGCGGACGCGTTCAACGCAGTGGCAGAGCCCAGGCGGCGGGACATCCTGGACCTGCTCGCCGACGGCGAAAGGCCGGTGAACGACCTAGTGGCGCTACTCGGCCTGGCTCAACCGCAGGTCTCCAAGCACTTGCGGGTGCTCAGGGAGGTGGGACTGGTGGACGTGCGGGATCAGGGGAGGCAGCGGATGTACCGGTTGAATGGCGAGCCGCTCAAGCCAATCCACGATTGGGTGAAGAACTACGAGCGGACCTGGAACGAACGCTTCGACGCGCTGGACGAACTGCTGGACGAACTCAAAGGGGAGGAGAAGGGCAATGGTAAAGACAAGTAAGGGCACAAGTGCCGTAGGCTCGGCGGTGGTGACGCTCCCATCGGACACACAGATCCTGATCACGCGGGAGTTCGATGCGCCAGCGCACCTGATCTACAAGGCGTGGACGACGCCCGAGTTGATCAAGCGCTGGTGGAGCTCCAAGCGCGGTGCCGTTACGATCGCGGACGTCGACCTGCGCGTTGGCGGGAAGTGGCGGTGGGTCATGATCACCGGCAGTGGCATGGAAGTCGCCTTCCGTGGATGGTACCGGGAAATCGTCCCGAACAAGCGCCTCGTCTACACCGAGATGTATGAGGCCGTCCAGCAGAGTGAGGACGAAGAAGGGACGCTGAACACGACAACGCTCGAGGAGAGGGGTGGGCGCACCCTCGTTACGACGCTAGTGGAGGCGCACACGCGCGAGGTGCGCGACATGATCATCAACTCCGGCATGGAAGCCGGCATGCAGGACGCGATGGATCTGCTGGAGCAGGTGGTGATTTCGCTGGCTTGAGTCGGCCGGCGGGACGGACGGGAGATGGAGCGCGCGAGGCGTGCCATCTCCCGTCTGGTCGTCATCCTGATTTGCCGGTCTTGTCACGACCGAAGGGATCGCCGGCGAGCGATTCCGTGTGCATGGCGCACAGCCACTCGCCATTCTTCCGGATCCACACCGACGCGTCGTTGGCCTCGAGGTTCACCGGTTTGCCGTCGACGGTGAGCTTCTCTTTCACCCTGTAGGCGACGAGCGCGACATCGTCGTTGAGAAACTGGACCTGAGCGGTCGATTCATCGAATGTGAACCGCTCCAGTTCCCAGTCTCCTTCCTTCGTCAGGCGTCCCATCGTCTTTGGATCCACGGTCGACACGCCCTGCGCGCCGACGACGATGCAGTTCTCATACGTCATCTCCGCGGCGGCTTCGCCGTCCTTGTCTCGCATCGCGTTCCAGAAACGACGCTCGTGCTCGAGCAGTTCCTGCGTGTTCGTAATCGTCGTCATTTTTCGCCCCTCCTCGCTGGATATCAGAGATCTATCCCCGATTCAGAATCTCGTTCCGCGGGGCGGTACCACAAACACAGCCGTAGGCGATTGACCTCGGTCACTGTCGTGCTCGTAAGGCAGCGATCGCTGCGTCACCCAAAGATCTGGCGCACTTCGGTCTCGACTTCCCAGCCGGGCCAGTGCTCGCGATGAATATCCATGAACCGTCTGGCTGCCTCCACTGCTGCCTCCTTCGACGGTAGTTCGAAGACGGCGAACCCACCGACGACTTCCTTGGCTTCGCTGAAAGGGCCGTCGGTCACGACCAGTTTGCCCTTGGTGAGGCGGACGCGAGCACCAGCGGCGCTGAGACCCAAGCCTCCCATCTCGACCATCGTCCCGTTCCTGCTCGCTTCCTCGCCGAGTTTGCCAATCGCGTCCATCAGCGCTTGTGGCGGCGGTCCATAGTTCTCAGCGGACTTGACCAGTGTCATGAATCGCATTGCTTCGTTCCTCGCTGGATAGTTGAGTGTGTGTCGGTTTCAGGGATCGGCCGGCCGACATGACCCTGGCCGCCAGTGCCGTCACACATTCGTCGAACGAGGCGCGTCCGGATCGACACGGAATCTGGCGCCCGGTGCGGAATTTCGGCGGCGGATTATTCCCGCTTCAGGCAGAGACCCAGGATCTGGGCCTGGGCGAGCTGCGGCGTGTTGATGACACGGTAGAACTCGTCGAAGACTCGTCAGGCGCGCCTTGGGAGTCCTTCGAACGGAGTGCCGGACCTCTGGGCGGCCGGGAACGTGATACTGAGTGGCGGGAACTCGCAGTGCGTGAGCCGCCAGCGCCCGTGCGTCTTGACCGTGACCGGAATGGTGACGGTGTTGCCGGCGGGATCCTTGAACGAGACCGTCGCATTGCGGGATGGCGCTTCGTCCGCGGTGTCGGCGCGAAGCAGCTTGATATCAGCGGTGAGGGTGAACTGAACGGGCTCGATGCGCGCGAAAAAGGCCAATGGCCGACCTGTCGCAGTGTCTGGCGCTGACTGTGCAGCGGCCGTACGGGGCGTGCCAACCACGACGAGCAATGTGGGCAGCAGCAGGTGTTGGCGCCGCATGGGCGACCCGCGGTGGTTGGGTGCGTCAGAATGTAGGGAGGGAGCGCGCCGGTCGGGAAGGATCCGGGGCTCGGTGGGCCCCCGGGACCCGGGGGAAACTCGACGAGCTTTCAGCACACGTTCTCTGATCCGGTTGGCGATACACTCCCACCACCCGAGAACGTCTTCCAGCGCGCCCTCGATGTCCAGACTGTACGGGTCGGACTGACAGCCGACTCGATCATGGTGCGTGTGGAATTTACGAGTGCCATCAGCCGCTGGTCATCGGCTGCGCCCAATTCCATCGATGGGTTCATCGACTTCGATTTCGACGACAACGTGACGACCGGCTTTCCGGCGGCAACGGAGGAGTTTGGTGGTGTCGATTCGCAAATGGGTGTCGACTCCTACATCTCACTTCGAGACGACGGAAACGGGCACGTGTTCCGTCGTGATGGTCTGGATACCCTGTGGCGTGAGGTGAGGGTGCAGTTCGAGGGAACGAACTTCACCGTCAGGATGGCGCGGGCCGACGTCCGGGAGACCGACGGCGTATTTCGCATCTCAGCGATGATCGGCGGGACCAACCGGTTGATTACCGACCTCGTGCCTTCTAACGGCCACTTCCGGGTCAGGGCCCAATAACTCCCGGGCGCCCGCAACGAAAAACGGCAGGCGCTTGGAATCGCCTGGGCCCGGCGACAAAGCCGTCGAGCGACATGGTGATGCTCAACCTGAGTCTCGGCATGTTCAGGCCTCCTTAGAGCAGCGCTCGGTTCTGTCAAGTAGGAGTCGAGCCTCAACCCCAAGCTATTCCCGCGGGGGCCGGTCGGGAGCCGGCACGCCTGACAACGTGATGAGCAGACGCGAACGGTCCGACCGCAGGACAGCCGCACTTGAGTCTGGACCTGCCGTCGCGCCTGAAGTCTCTTTCATGTCCTTCCAACGACTCCTCATCAGCCTTCTCCCCCTCCTCTATGCACGGGCAATTCGTCTGGTACGAGCTCACCACCCCGGATGTCGAAGCGGCCAAAAAATTCTACCCGCGCTTCACCAGTTGGGGCGCGCAGCGGTACGATGACGACTACACGATCTTTACGAGCGGCGGCGTTCCGCTGGGCGGCATCTTCCGCCTGACCGACGAGATGCGCGGGCAGGGCGTTCCGCCGAACTGGATGCCGTATATCGAGTCGTCCGACGTCGACGAGACGGCGCGGAAGGCCGAGTCGTTAGGCGCCAAGGTCGTCGTGGCTCCGGCGGAGATCCCCGGCACCGGCCGATTCGCCGTGCTGCAGGACCCGCAAGGCGCCACGTTCGGCGTGTACAAGTCGAATACGGCGTCCGGTTCGTGGGACGGCACGCCGGTGGCGGGCCGGATGTCCTGGCACGAGTTGATGACCTCGGACTACAAGAAGGCGTTCGAGTTCTATCGCGCGCTGTTTGGCTGGGAGAAGACCGGCGAAATGGACATGGGCGGCGGCGAAATGTATCTGATGTTTGGCAAGGGAGGGGTGCCGTTCGGTGGCATCTTCACCACGCCTAACGAAATGGCCGGGATGCACCCCTTCTGGCTCGTGTACATCCATGTGAAGGATGTCGCCAGGGCCGTCGCCACGGCGACGAAGGCTGGCGCGACGATCGTGCGTCCGCAGATGGACATCCCCGGTGGCTCGATCGCGATTCTCGGTGATCCACAGGGGGCCGGTTTCGCGGTCCACCAGGTCAGCACACAGGCCGCGGCCTCCAGCGCGCCGGCAGTGACCCCGGACAAGAAAGTCGCGAGCAACGCGGTGCGAGCCAGTGCGGCGAAGGAGGCGACGGCCGTGAAGAAGGCGGTGAAGAAGGTCGCTGAGCTCGTGAAGAAAGCTCCGAAGAAAGCGCCGAAGAAAGCGCCGAAGAAGGCGCCGAAGAAGGCGCCGAAGAAAGCGACGAAGTCCGCCAAGCGACCGAAGAAGGCGACGAAGCCTGCCGCGCGACGGAAGCAGTCGAAGCCGAAGTCACGGGCGAAAGGCAGGGCAGGTACGAAGCGCGTCGCGCGTAAGGCCAAGTCCCGTCGTCCGGCGAAGTCGCGCGGCAGGAGGAGATAAGTCGAGGGCGCTCAGGCGAGTCGATTCTGCAACACTCGCCTCGCCTGAGCGCTTTTGTCTCACTCGAGCTGACCTCATACGCTCATACCCTCAACACTTGATACAATCAAATGTTGAGGGTACATTCGCGACCATGGCCAATCGCGAACTCGACTTCCTCCAGGGTACCCTCGACGTGCTGGTGCTTCGCGCGCTCACGTGGGGACCCATGCACGGCTATGGCGTCGCCAGCTTCATCCGCCGAGGGTCGACCGGAACCTTCACCGTGCTCGACGGCGCGCTTTATACCGCGCTTCATCGGCTGGAGGAACGCGGCTGTGTCGAGTCGGAGTGGGGCAATTCGGACAAGAAGAAGCGGGCAAAATTCTACAAACTGACCCCTGCGGGCCGCCGCGCCCTGCGCGCGGAGACGCAGTCCTGGAACGACTACGTCGCGGCGGTGGCGCGCGTCATGACCGCTACGCCTGAAACCGGAGCGGCGTCCGTATGAGCCTCTTTCGCTTCTGGAAGCCCGATGTCAAGCGAGACATCGACGACGAACTGCGCTTTCATTTCGACGCGCGGATGGCCGAGCTGGTGTCGCTCGGATCGACGCCCGAGGCGGCCCGCGCGCAGGCGGTGGCTGAATTCGGAGATGTCGATCAGGTGCGCACCGACCTGCGGACCATAGACAACCGGGTCGTGGCGCAGCGAAAACGAGCCGACATCCTCGACGGGTGGCGGCACGACATCACCTATGCGGCGCGATCGCTCCGCCGCGCCCCGGCCGTCTCCCTCACCATCATTCTCACGCTCGCGTTAGGACTCGGGGTCAACGCCGCAATGTTCTCATTGCTGGACGTGGTCCTGTTCCGTGCGCCGGAGGGCGTCGCTGAACCGGGCGAGGTGCACCGGCTTTGGCGATATCGCACGTTTTACAACAGCGGCGGTCAATTCTGGCCCGGCTACGATTATCCCACCTACGTAGCTGTGGAGCAGGCCCTGGCCGGAAAGGCCGATCTGGCCGTCCTGGTAAGCCCGCACCAGGTCGTGCTTGGCCGGGGCGAGGATCCCCGCAAGGCGAATGTCGTTGCCGCGAGCGCCTCGCTTTTCAAGGTACTCGGCGTCAGGCCGGCGCTCGGCCGGTTCTACGGAAGCGACGAGGACCGACTCGACGCCGCGGCGCCGGTTGCAGTGATCAGCGACGGCCTCTGGCGTCGCGAATTCGGCGGTAATCGAGACGTCATTGGTCAGGACGCGGAGCTCGGAGGACGATTCTACACGATCATCGGAGTTGCTCCGGCCGGCTTCAGCGGGGTGGAACTCGACGCCGCAGAAGTGTGGGTGCCTCTGGGCAGCAATCCTGACTACTCGGGAAAAACACTGACGGATTGGTACCGCAATCCGAACATCAACGCATTCCAGATCCTGATGCGGCCGCGCCCGGATATCACGGAGCCAGAACTCGAACAGCGCGTGACCCTGGCACTGCGGCAACCGGATATCGGCTCTCGGCAGGACACGGCCGTCGTTGCGAAGCTTGGCTCGATTGTTCGCGCCCGAGGTCCGGGGAAGGTAAGCGCCGCAGTGCAGGTGGCGGAGCGCGCCGGTGGCGTCGCACTCATTGTCCTGCTGGTCGCATTCGCAAACGTCGTCAACCTTCTGTTGGCGCGTGCCGTGAGGCGCCGGCGCGAGATCGCGGTCCGGCTGGCGCTGGGGATTTCCTCATCGCGACTCGTCAGGCTCCTCGTTACCGAGAGTGTGCTGCTGTCACTGGCGGCGGCGGTGGCGGCACTGGCTGCCGCGTGGTGGGGCGGGGGGCTGCTCCGAAAGCTGCTGATGCCCGAAGTCATGTGGGCCGAGAATCCGTTGCACTGGCGTGTGCTGTTGCTCGGCGTCGCTGCCGCACTCGCCGCCGGCGCCGCGGCCGGCCTCGTGCCCGCACTCCAGTCGCGGTCACCCGATCTCACGAAGGCATTGAAGACCGGCGTGCGCGAGGGCAGCGCGCGTCGATCGCGCCTTCGCGGGTTCCTCGTGGCCAGCCAGGCCGCCCTCTCGGTCGTGCTGATCGTCGGCGCCGCGCTCTTCGTGCAAAGCCTGCGCAACGTGCGGGGTCTCGACATCGGTTACGCTGTGGACCGGCTGGCGTTCGTCTCGGTCGGGAGCGGATCGCCCGCGGCGCAGAGGGCGGAGATCTCCAATCGGTTGCTTCAGCTGGAGGAGCGCATTGCCAGCGTGCCTGGCGTGGAACGCGTTGCGTATACCTCAATGCGACCGAAGTGGGGGATCTCGTTCACGCAGATGATTACCGAATCAGAGACGGGGTCCGGAAAACTCCTGGGCTTCTACACTGGCGTGTCACCAGGGTACTTCGCGGCAACGGGAACGCGTGTTGTTCGCGGACGCACGTTCGCGAGCGGCGCAGCCGGGCGAGCGGAGCGCGGGGTGCTGGTCAACCAGGCCATGGTGGATTCCATCTGGCCCGGCCAGGACCCTGTGGGACGATGTGTCCGGTTCAAGACTGTCGACGCACCGTGCTACCCGGTCATAGGCGTCACGCAGACTGCGCTCCTCATGGGTCTGAAGGACAAGCCTGAGCCACACGCTTATGTGCCGCTCGACAACATGCCATTCACGGGTTGGGGCGTGAGTGACGTCGTGCTCCGCCTGAACCCCGAGCGCTTCTCCATGGCGCTTGCCGAGGTGCGCGATCTGTTGCGCAGTGAGTTCCCTGGCAGCAAAGTCGCGACGAATACCATGGCCGCCGCGATGGAGCCAGAGTACCGGCCGTGGCAGCTCGGCGCGACGCTGTTCACGCTGTTCGGCGCGCTGGCGGCACTGGTTGCCGCAATTGGCGTTTACAGCTCGGTGAGCTACGCGGTGAGCCAACGTGCGCACGAATTCGGCGTGCGGGTCGCGCTGGGCGCCACCGGCGGCAGGATCGTCGGCCAGGTCGTCGGCGACGGCGTCCGGACGGTGGCGGTCGGCGTCATCGCCGGCGTGCTGCTGGCGCTCGCGTTAGGCCGCATCGTGGCGTCGCTGCTTTATGGCGTCTCCCCGGGGGATCTGGGGGCGATCCTCGTCGCCGCGACGGTCCTCCTCGGCATCGCGGCGATGGCTTCCTTCGCGCCGGCGTGGAGGGCGGGCAGGGCGGATCCGGTGACCGCGCTGCGCACCGACTGAGTGAGTCTCCGGTCCAAGCCCCCAGGTCGGTAGCTGAGCCCCAGGTAACCTCGGGCAGGGATCGGCCTCGCGAGCAAACCGCGAACTTCTGCGCGCGGAGCCGTTCCAGTTTTCTGGCTGCCTGGGGGCACCCCGCGTACATTTCCGGCGCTTCATTCGAGTCCGGGAATGACCGCCGACCTGAAGGACCAACTCCAGACATCGCTCGGATCGGCCTACACCATCGAACGTGAGCTCGGCGGTGGCGGGATGTCGCGGGTCTTCGTCGCCACGGACACGCGGCTGGGCCGGAAGGTCGTCGTCAAGGTACTGTCGACCGAGCTCGCCGCCGCGCTGAGCGCGGAACGGTTCGAGCGTGAGATCCGCGTCGCGGCGTCGCTACAGCAGGCGAACATCGTTCCCGTTCTGATCGCCGGTGAGTCGAACGGCCTCCCGTACTTCACGATGCCGTTCGTCCAGGGTGAATCGCTTCGCAAACGCCTCGTGGACGGCCCGGCGCTGACGATGCCGGAAATCGTTCGCATTCTCGGTGATGTGGCTCGCGCCCTGGCCTATGCGCACGAGCAAGGCGTCGTCCACCGCGACATCAAGCCGGACAATGTGCTGCTCTCCGGCGGAACGGCCGTGGTGACGGACTTCGGTATCGCCAAAGCCATCTCGGCGTCGCGCACGGGGAGCGGCGGCGCCACACTCACGCAGGTGGGCACGTCGATCGGCACGCCGACGTACATGGCTCCAGAACAGGCTGCGGGCGAACCGGACGTGGATCATCGGGCCGACATCT